>JBDHZT010000118.1:0-11429 GCA_039811985.1 Nocardioidaceae bacterium
GAAGCCGACGATGTTGACGGTGCCGTCCACGAGCTCCAGCACCACCTCGCCGACGCCGAGGTCGCTCTCCAGGAGGCACTCGGCCACGGTCCGGGCTGAGTCCCACGCTGTCTTGCGCCTCGGCGACGCTGAGTACGGACACCGGCGCACTCCGATCAAGGCGTTCAGCCAATGGTCATTGCAGCAACCATGCGTGCGCTTACAATGGCTAGCATACTAACCATAGACTCACCGAGGAGGCCCGCGATGCCAACGCGACCGCTGTCAGGCAAGGCGCGGCGAACCGCACGGACACTGGGCGAATACATCTCCACGTTCCGACGGCTCCAAGGACTCACCGCCGAACAGGTTGCCGACCGGGCCGGCATCACCAGGACCACGCTTCGCAAGCTCGAGCAGGGCGAGCCCAGCGTCGGACTCGACGTGTTCCTCGAGGTGTGCCGAGTCCTTGGCGTGCTCGACTTCGTCCTCGAAGGCATGAACCCCTACGAGACCGCGCTCGGCCAGTCACTCGCCGAGCAGAACCTGTCCTTGCCCAAGCGAGTGCGCCGGTGAGCCGGAGTGTCGACGTCTACCTGAGCACGCCCGCTGCGGACGTCTCGGTAGGACGAGCCCACTTCGCCATCAACCGGCGAGGCATGTCCACGACCTTCCGTTACGACGACACCTACCTTGTAGACCTCAAGAACCACTTTCCCCTCGATCCGGCCCTGCCTCTGTTCGCCGGACAGCATGCCGTCGCCGACGGACTCCCCTACAGCTTCAGCGACTGCGCGCCGGATCGCTGGGGACGCAACCTCATCCGCAAACGCCTCCAGGCTGCGGACGCAGAAGCGGGACGGACCAAGCGCGACGTCACCGAGATCGACTACCTTCTCAACGTCACCGACCTCACCCGCCAAGGCGCCCTCCGGTTCACCGAACCCGACTCCGGCCCCCGCGGGCCGTTCTTGGCCGACGACCCCGACGTGCCGATACTTCTCGAGCTTCCACGTCTCCTCCGCGCCGCCGAAAAGGTCGACCTCGGCGAGGACGACCTCGGCGCGGTCAAGGAACTCCTCGACGCCGGGACCGGATCCCTGGGCGGCGCCCGCCCGAAGGCGGCAGTGCGCGACGGCAAACGGCTCCTCATTGCCAAGTTCGCCAGCCCACGCGACGAATGGGACGTCATCGCCTGGGAGAAGACGGCACTCGACCTGGCCGAGCGAGCGGGAATCCGCGCACCGGTGCGGCGGCTCCAACGCATCGACGGCAAAGCCGTCCTGCTGCTGGATCGGTTCGACCGCGCCGACGCCGGAGCCCGCATCCCGTATGTGTCAGCCATGACACTGCTGACAGCCCGTGACGGCGAGAGTGGCGACCTCGACTACGTCGACCTTGCCGAGGCCCTGACCGAGCAGGGCGATGTCACGGTCAGAGCCGACCTGCACGAACTATGGCGGCGCGTCGCATTCTCCGTCGCCATCCACAACACCGACGACCATCTGCGCAATCACGGCTTCCTTCGCGGCCGGGCTGGTTGGACCCTCTCACCCCTGTTCGACGTCAACCCCGATCCGGACACCGCCAAGAAACGCGAGGTCGGCATCGGCTCGGCGCACAGCAGAGACGACGAGATCGATGGACTGATGGCCTCGGCGGCCGTCTTTGGACTCAGCAGCCAGCAGGCCAGACATGTTCTGAGTGAGGTCTTCGACGCCACCAAGACCTGGCGACAGGTCGCGTCCAGCAACGGCATTGCCAAGCGTGAACTCGCGCGCATGGAGGACGCTTTCGACGGGCTCCGCACTAGTTTGGGGACAGCTCCGGCTGAGACTCGGGTTGCGGTCGATCATCTACGCTCGACGCTGTGAGACTCCTGACCTGGCTGTTCGCCAACGCCGTCGCAGTGGCGATGGCGTCCTGGCTGATCCCCGGCATCTGGTTCGGCGGGCCTACCTCTGGTCAGGCAGAGCTGGAGCACAAGTGGCTCCCGGTCGTCCTGGTCGGGATCATCCTCGGCGTGGTCACTTCGTTCGTGAAGCCGGTGGTGAAGGTGCTCTCGATCCCGTTCATCATCCTGACCCTGGGGCTGTTCCTCTTCGTGATCAACGCGCTGATGCTGATGCTGACCGGGTGGATCGCCGGAAAGGGCTCGATCGACTTCCACGTCGACGGATTCTGGCCGGCGCTGTGGGGTTCCTTGATCATCACCATCGTGACCAGCGTGATCGGCAACCTCACCGACGACCGATGACCGACCCAGCCTGAGATCCTGGATCAGTGAGAGGTGGAGTTGAGCATGCCTGATCGCGCAGGGCTGCCCGCGGCGCGCGACGGGGCGCCGTACCGCATCTCGGTGGTCTGCCTCGGCAACATCTGCCGCTCCCCCACCGCCCAGGTCGTGCTGGAGCAGATGCTCGCCGAGGCGGGGCTCTCCGATCGGGTCGCGGTCGATAGCTCCGGATTGGGCGGGTGGCACGTCGGCAAGCCGATGGACCAGCGCGCGGCGGCCGTGCTGCGCGCCGCCGGCTATCAACCCGACCGGCATCGCGCTCGCCAGGTCGCGTCGGACTGGGCCGGCGACTACGACCTAGTCCTCGCCATGGACCACAGCCACCTGCGTGAGCTTCGCGGCGACGTGGCCCACGACGACGACCTGGTCGACCGGGTCCGCCTCTTCCGGGACTTCGATCCTGACCAGCCGGGCGGCGAGGTGCCCGATCCCTACTACGGCGGGCCGGAGGGCTTCGACGACGTGCTCACCATGATCGAGCGCACCAGCGCCGCCCTGGTCACCGCCCTCCACCAAGAGCTCGGTGACCAGGGCCCCCACGACTGACGCGATCGCCACCGCTCCCCAGCCGGGATCTGGACTCAGGGCGCCAGCGTCACCGTGATCTTCTGCTTGTGACCTGGGAAGTCGAAGGCGACCTCGCCGCTCGCGCCGACGTACTTCCCCGTGCCACCGGTGACTGCCATCACGAAGTGTGAGGTCTGCTTGACCAGTCCGGCGTACTCCACCGTCCCGCCACGGAGCACGATCGAGCCGTTCGCCTGGAAGAGGTTCCGCTTGCCGTCGACCCCGACTGCGACATCGTGGATCCTGCCCGCGGGCTTGCCACCCTTGGTCAGACTCTGGGTCAGCACCAGCATGTCGCCGATCCCCGGCCCGTGCGGGCTGGCATCACCCAGGTCGTCGAAGGCCATCTGGTCGTCATGGGCGACGAAGCGCAGGGTCTTGCTGTGGCCGCGCCCGTGGTCCGGCTGAGCCGAGGCGGACGAGCCGAGGTTCAAGGCGACCCCCGCGGTGGCTCCGATGGCGACAGTCACCACGGCGGCGGTGGCGAGGCGGGACGAGATGGGTGTCATGGCTTCCTCCTAGCGTGTCTGCGGGCCGATCCCGCACATCGGAGACGCTAGGAAGCGGTGATGGGGAGGCGCGTCCGCCCAGCGATGGGTCTCGTCTGCTTCCGATCCATCGGAGGGTGGACGCCCGCCGTGGCGGCGCGGGGCTACCGTCGAGCGGTGATCCTGATCCGTCGCTTCGCACTCGACGCCGTGCTCGTCATGCTGGCGGTAGCCGTCTTCGCATCGGTGCTCGCCAGCGACGAGCAGCCTCGGCTCCTGGTCGCGGGCATGTCGGCCCTGGCGGTGCTGGTCTTCTGCGCGCGCCGGATCTCCCCGCTCGCGGTGGTGGTCGCCTCCTTCGGCATCCAGGCGATCGGGATGACCCAAGAGCCGAGCGCCACCGTCTTGCAGTTTGTCGCGATGCTGCTCTCCTTTGCGCTCGCCGGTGCCATCTGCCGGGGGCGGGACGCCGTGATCGCGGCGGTGCTCGGCATCGCGCTCCTCGGATATGCCACGCTCGGCATCCCGACCGGGGCCGGCTTCGGTGACTTCGTCCTCTCCTCCTTCATCGCGATGGGCTTCTTCGCCGCCGGATGGCAGGTGTCTCGGCGAAACCGGCAGCTGATGACCACTCGGACCGAAGCAGCCGAAGCGGCCGCACTGCAACAGGCCCGGACCCGCCAGGCGTTGGCCGAGGAGCGGGCCCGGATCGCCCGCGAGCTGCACGACGTCGTCAGCCACGGGCTGTCCGTGGTCGTCGTGCAGGCCCAGGCGGCACGTGGGGCCGCCGCGGATCTCGCCGGCCCCGTCGATCAGGTCACCCGCCGGCTCGATGCGATGGAGGACACCGCCCGCGAGGCGCTCGGAGAGATGCGGCGGATGCTCGGTCTGCTCCAGCTCGACGGAAGCCCTACCGACTCCGCTGCCCCGGAGCCGCCGAGCCCCGGTCTCAAAGACGTGGCAGCACTGGTGGATCGCGCCCGCGCGACCGGCACCGACGTACGCCTGGAGATGCCGCCCCTGGACGCTCTCCCGCGCCTGGGGGTCGGCGCGCAGCTCGCGATCTACCGGGTCGTCCAGGAGTCCCTCACCAACGTGCTCAAGCACGCCCCGGACAGCAAGGTCACCGTGGACCTCGGGGCGGTCGGCGAGACGATCGAGGTAGTGGTCCGCAACAGTGCATCGGGACTGCCGAGCGGCCTCCTCGCTGACGACACCGGCGGTCACGGTCTGGTCGGCATGCGCGAGCGCGCGGCGGCGTACGGCGGTCGCTGCACGGCCGGACTCGTCGAGCCGAGCGTCTTCGAGGTGCGGCTCGTGCTCCCGACGGATCAGGTCGATGCGGAGGCGGGCCGGTGAGCGAGATCCGGGTGCTGCTGGCCGACGACCAGGCGCTGGTGCGCGACGGATTCCGGGCGATCATCGACCGAGAGCCCGACCTGGAGGTGATCGCCGAGGCGGCCGACGGGGTCGAGGCCGTCGAGTTGGGCGAGCGGCTGCACCCGCACGTGGTGCTGATGGACATCCGGATGCCGCGACTGGACGGGCTCGCCGCGACTCGGCGGCTGCTGGCCGGTGGGCGTCCCGACGGCCTCAAGGTGATCGTGCTGACCACCTTCGACCGCAACGAGTGGGTCTTCGAGGCGCTGCGCGTCGGCGCCAGCGGCTTCCTGCTCAAGGACGTCCGTGCCACCGGCCTGGTGGAGGCGATCCGGCTGGTGCATCGCGGGGAGGCACTGCTCGCACCCTCGGTCACCCGTCGACTGATCGAGGAGTTCGTCCGCACCCCCGCCGCATCTGCCCCCAACGCACAGGTCGACAGCCTCACCGCTCGTGAGCTCGAGGTGCTCCGCCTACTAGCCGCCGGCCTGTCCAACGCCGAGATCGCCACGCGACTGGTCGTCGAGCACTCGACCGTGAAGACACATGTCAACCGACTGCTCGCCAAGCTCGGTCTACGCGACCGCACCCAGGCCGTCGTCTTCGCCTACGAACACCGGATCGTGGTCCCTGGGTCTGGGCGGTAGGCAGTCGCGGCGGGTGAGCGCTGCCCGTCGGCGTCGGTGCGTCACCGGATTGCTGGCCGTGAGGTGGTGCTGACCGATGAGCAGCCACGCCGGGGGGAGCGCCGCCGTGGCTGGGGCTCGCTGCCGGGTTGGTGATCGTGGGTGGTGCTGGCCGGCAGGGCAACGACGACGGGTGAGCAGCGCCGTGGTCGAGGTCGCGGTCCGGGTCGCTGTCGTCCTCGGGCTCTAGGGTCGCGCGTGGACCCGTCTGCTGCGGGGTGGTGGCGTCTCCTGCGCTCCTGTGGGTGCTGAGTGCCTCGTCTACCTAGCACTCAGCCCCGATAGCCGGGGGTCAGACGGGTCTGAGCACCCATAGACCCGCGGAAGACGGGCACTCAGGCCCCACAACGGCGCGGGAGATAGGCTCCGGTGGGTCGAGGTGTTGCCGTTTGGGCCCAAACCGCAAGTCGCCACCGAGCGGGATGCAGTTTCAGCACAAACGGTGCACCCGGCAACGCCGTCAGCACGGCTACTGGTGTGTAGGTCACATATGCCGTGCGTACACACCAGTAACCCGATGATGTCCTGCAGTTCCAGCACAATCGCTGCACCGGCTCCCTGGCCTAGCGCAGCTCCTGGTCCCGGGCATCACGCGGGTTGCTGCTTTCACAAGGTATGTCGTGATCCCTGCACTTACCGTGCGTCATTCACCGAGGTAAGTGCAGGTCCACCGACATACCTTGTGAAAACAGCGACCAGAGTGACCACCAGCGACCAGCAACCCGGCGAGCAACCCGGACCATGAGCCGTTGCCCGCGTCGCTGCCCTGTCGGCGCGCACCCCGGACCATCAGCAAACCGGGCGACTACCCCGCGGCTTGGCCAACGGCACTCCAGCAGGGACGTACTACGGTGGGCGCAAGGTTTCAGGAGGTGTTGACCATGGCCGAGCGGGTCCGTAGCGTCCCGGCGTCCCGGGAGGTCGACGCGCGATGACCCGGCAGCCCGCTGTCGCGCGCCGTGCCGAGGCGCTGCTCGGCGCCGCTGTCGTCGCGACCGCCCCGGTGGCCGGCGGCGACATCGCGACCGCCACCAAGCTCCGGCTCTCCGATGGCACTACCGCACTGATGAAGACCCACCCGCACCCGCCGGAGGGTTTCTTCGCCTGCGAGGCGCGTGGGCTGCGTCGGCTCGCAGCCGCCGGTGGGGCGCCGGCCCCGGACGTGCTCGGCACCGACGACGAGTGCGTGATCATCCGGTGGGTCGAGCAGGGCAAGGCCACCACTGAGGCGGCCGTGGTCTTCGGGCAGGAGTTGGCGGCGACGCACGCCTCCGGCACGCCGACCTTCGGCGACGAGGTCGACGGCTTCATCGGTCGGCTCCCGATGTCCAACAAGCCAGCCGACACCTGGGCGGAGTTCTACGCGACCAGGCGCGTCGCGCCCTATCTCAAGCTCGGCCGCGATCGCGCGGTCGTGAGCGCCGAGCAGGCGGCCATCATCGAGGGGGTGCTGGGCCGGCTGGGCGACCTGGTCCCCGCCGAGCCTCCCGCGTTGCTGCATGGCGACCTCTGGAACGGCAACGTGTTGTGGGGCCAAGACGGTCGGGTCTGGCTGGTGGACCCGGCCGTGTACGGCGGCCACCGCGAGACCGACCTGGCCATGCTGGCGCTCTTCGGCCTCCCGCACCTGGCCCGGGTCATCGCCGCCTACGACGAGGCCGCGCCGCTGGCCGAGGGCTGGGAGGAGCGGGTCGGGCTGCACCAGCTCTTCCCGCTGCTCGTGCATGCCTGCGCGTTCGGAGGTGGCTACGCCGCCCGCGCCGCCGACGCCGCGGCGGCCTACGCATGAGCCCGCTGTCGTCCTCGCGAAGTCTCTCAGGGACGGCTCAGTCTGATTTGGCACAGTGGGAGGCGTGATGACTGCCACGCACGGGGCGACCAGCCCGACCAGCGCAACCGGCCGCCCCCGAGTGCTGGTGGTCGACGACGACAAGGCGGTCCGAGAGTCGCTGCGGCGGTCGCTGGAGTTCAACGGGTACGACGTCACGATGGCCGCCGACGGCGCCGAGGCGTTGGCCGGGATCGGGCAGGCCAAGCCCGACGTGGTGGTGATGGACGTGATGATGCCCCGCCTCGACGGCATCGAGGCGACCCGCGCACTGCGCACGGCCGGCAACGACGTGCCGATCCTGGTGCTCACCGCTCGCGACGCCGTCGGTGACCGGGTCGAGGGCCTCGACGCCGGCGCGGACGACTACCTCACCAAGCCGTTCGCGTTGCAGGAGTTGCTGGCCCGGCTGCGGGCGCTGCTGCGCCGCGTCGTGCCTGCGGAGGACGGCGCCGACGAGGTGCTCTCGTTCGCCGACCTCACCATGGACCTGGCGTCTCGGGAGGTCCGCCGCGGCGCTCGGTCGATGGAGCTGACTCGCACCGAGTTCGCGCTGCTCGAGGTCTTCATGCGGCGACCGCGGCGGGTGCTGGAGCGGGCCTTCATCCTCGACGAGGTGTGGGGTTACGACTTCCCGACGACGGCCAACTCGTTGGAGGTCTACGTCGGCTATCTGCGCCGCAAGACCGAGGCCGAGGGCGAGGCTCGGTTGATCCACACCGTGCGCGGTGTCGGCTATGTGCTGAAGGAGTCATGACCGAGGAGCACACCGAGGCCGCCCCCGAGGAGCGGGTCAGCTGGACCCAGCGACGATGGCACTACCGGCGGTCGCTGGCCTCGCGAGTGACCCTGCTGACCACGATCGCGGTCGGGCTCTCCGTGGCGTTCGTGGCGCTGAGCGCCTTCATGACAGTGCGCCAGCAGCTGCAGTCCCAGCTCGACCACTCCCTGCTGGATCGCGCGCGCAAGGCGGCGCAGACCGACGGGCTGAGGGAGGCCGTCACGCAAGGCATCTCACCGGCCGTGTTCGGAGCCGCCGACGTGCGGATCGCCTTCATCAACTCGCACCGGGGCTATGCCACCAGCGGCTACTTCCCCGCGATGACGCTGGGCCGTGCCGAGCTCTCCGTCGCCGCCGGCGACGCCAACCAGTCGGTGCGCACCATCCTCACCGCCAACGGCGAGCGCTATCGGGTGGCCACCGTCCAGGCCGGCACCAACGAGGCCCTCGTGCTCGCGCAGCCACTCGCGTCCACGGAGGAGACGCTGGCCCGGCTCGCGATCGTGATGGGCATCTTCGGTGCGCTCGGCGTGGTGGGCGCCGGACTGGCCGGCTGGGCCGTCGCCCGCAACGGCCTGCGACCCGTCCGTCGCCTGACGACCGATGTCGAGCGGATCGCACGGACCGAGGACCTCACCCCGCTCCGCGTCGAGGGGGACGACGAGATCGCCCGCCTTGCCACGGCGTTCAACCAGATGCTGACCGCCCTCTCGGCTTCACGAGACCGGCAACGCCGACTGGTCGCCGACGCGGGCCACGAGCTCCGCACCCCACTGACGTCGCTGCGGACCAACCTCGACCTGCTCACCCAGGCCGGCCGCTCCGGCGGGCTTCCGCCGGAGGCGCAGGAGGAGCTGCTCACCGACGTCCGGGCGCAGATCGAGGAGCTCACCACCCTGATCGGCGATCTGATGGAGCTCTCCCGAGACGAGCGGCTCACCACCGTCATCGAGCACTGCGACCTCGCCGAGGTGGTGGACCGGGCGCTGTCGCGGGTGCGGCGCCGGGCGCCGGGCATCAGCTTCGACGTCGACGTCAGGTCGTGGTGGCTGGAGGGCGACCCGGCCGGTCTGGAGCGCGCGGTCACCAACCTGCTCGACAACGCGGCCAAGTGGAGTCCGGCCGGCGGCACGATCACCATCCGGCTCGTCGACGGCACCCTCACCGTCGATGACGAGGGACCGGGCATCTCTCCCGTCGACCTGCCTCGCGTCTTCGATCGCTTCTACCGCTCCGACGAGTCCCGGTCCATGCCCGGCTCGGGCCTAGGCCTGGCCATCGTCCGCCAAGTCGCCGAGCGCCACGGCGGCACCGCGGAGGCCGGTCGGTCGCCCGCCGGTGGGGCTCGGCTGACGATGACCCTCCCGGGCTCGGCCCTGGAGCATGCGCCGACGCTGCCCGAGGAGGCGGCGGCTGTGGCTAGTGGTGCGTCCGGCCGGAGCTTGCGTCGTACGCACCAGTAGCCGCCGCCCGCAGCCGCTCGGCCTTCCAGCGCGACTCCGCATACTCCTCCGCAACCTCCGAGCGCACCGTGATCCCACCCCCGGTGCCGCACCACCAGCGGCCGCTCCCGTCGCCGGTCAGACTGCGGATCACCACCCCGAGGTCGGCGCGCCCGTCGGCGGAGATCGAGCCGAACGCGCCGGCATACACCCCCCGCGGCGTCGCCTCCACCGCGTCGATGATCTCCATCGTGCGCAGCTTCGGCGCGCCCGTCATCGAGCCGGCGGGGAAGAGCGCCCGCAGCGCGGCCACACTCGACACCCCCGGGCGGAGCCGGCCGCGCACCGTCGAGACGAGCTGGTGGACGCTGGCATAGGACTCCACCTCCATCAGCGCCGGCACCTCCACCGAGCCGGGCTCGCTGACCAGCGCGACGTCGTTGCGGAGCAGGTCGACGATCATCAGGTTCTCGCTGCGGAACTTGGGGTCCGTGCCCAGCTGCCGACGCAGCACCTCGTCCTCCTCGGGCGTCGCCCCCCGTGGCGTGGTGCCCTTGATCGGCTTGGTCTCCAGCGTGCGATCGCGGGTGATCAGCGCATAGCGCTCTGGGGAGGAGCTCAGCAACCACGCCCGCGCCTTCGGCACGTCGTGCTGCAGGAAGCCGGCGTACGGCGCCGGGTTGAGCGTCCGCAGCCGGAGGTACGCCGCCGCCGCGCTCGCCCTCGCCTCCGCTGTCGATGCGTCGACGGACCCGGACGGCCCGGCGACCTGCTCCCGATAGGTCAGGTTCACCTCGTAGGAGTTGCCGGCGTGCAGCTCCTCCTGGACCTCGGCGAACGCCTCCCGGTAGTCCTCCGGCACTCCACCGAGATGCCACTCCGGGTTGCGCGAGATGCCACTCCCGGTGGCGCGAGGTGCCACTCCCGGTAGTTCGGGGTGGTGGAAGAAGCGCACCTCGCTCGGCCTCATCCACAGCGCATCGGGCAGATGGGGATCGGGCCGCGCAGGGAGGTCGGGCCGCGCGGCGTAGCCGAAGTAGCCCACCCAGTGCGCGTCCCGCGGTCCGACCGCCAGCTCGCGCTCGAGCTCGGCGAAGATGTCGCTGCCGACCACCTCCGCCCGCCCCGCCAGGTGCCGCACCACCTCGCCGCGGTCGGCGTGATAGCTGAGTGAGACGTCGTCCTCGGCCAGCCAGCCGACCATCGAGCGGCGCCCGGACCACTCGCGCGCGCCGCCGCCGTCCAGCCAGAAGCAGCGCGGGTGCTGGCCGGCCAGGTCGAGGAGGTACGACGCGGGGTCGATCTCGCGGCCAGCCGACGGGTCGCTCATCGCCGTCCCTCCAAGAAGTTCGTGATCATCGCCGCGCCATGCTCGGAGAGCACCGACTCGGGGTGGAACTGCACCCCCTCGAGCGGGAGTGCGACATGGCGCACCCCCATCACCACCGGGCCGTCGCCGGGCTCCGCTCCCGGGCAGGTCGCCGTCGTCTCCAGGCAGTCCGGCAGCACCAGCGCGGCCAGCGAGTGGTAGCGCACCGCGTGGAACCGCTGGGGAAGCCCGGTGAAGACACCTCGTCCGTCGTGGTCGATGAGGGCCACCTCCCCGTGTGCCGGGATCTCGCGGCCGACCGTGCCGTCGTACGTCGTCACCAGGCCCTGCATCCCCAAGCAGACGCCCAGCACCGGACGGGTGCCGGCCAGTAGCACCTCTCGGCCGACGGAGAAGTCGGTCGGGTTCGCCGGGTGGCCAGGCCCCGGAGAAAGGACGACATGGGAGTGCGCGAGCACCTCGTCGGGGTCGACCGCGTCGTGCTGGACCACCACCGGCAGCACGCCGGTGACCTCGGCGATCAGGTGCACCAGGTTCTGGGTGTAGGAGTCGTGATGGTCGACGACCACGACGTCCGGGACGGCCACCGCCACAACCTACTGTGGCTCCACCCGCTGAGGCACGCCTCACCCCTCCGCTCCACGGACGTCAT
>JBDHZT010000119.1:0-11348 GCA_039811985.1 Nocardioidaceae bacterium
TCGATTGTTCCGAAACTGCACGAAATCCACCCGGATCCTTGCAGTTTGCGCCCAAACGATGAGGTCCCAGAGACCCCAGGGCGCCTGGAAGCATCGTTTGGTCCGAAACGGCACGGCGTTTGTTCCGAAACGGCAGGTCGGGGGCCTTGGTGGTCACTGGGGTCACCGTGGTCGCTGCAACACCTGCGATAAGTAGGTCGAGCTGCGTCTACCCCGACGTATACGCCATGAGAACTGACGCTCCACCCACTGCCTTGATGAAGCAGCAACACCGAGACCCCCCTGGGGACCCGACCCCACCTCTTCCTTCCCGTGGGGTGGCCGCTTGGCGGCGGCGCGGGCGGAGCCCGTGCCGTCAACCGCGCCGTAGAGCCGACCGTCAGGGACCCGCGGTCAAGGACGCCGAAGGCGCCACGAAGTGGCCGGAGCGCAGCGGAGGTCCTTGACGGCGGGGGCCGGTCGGCTACGCGCGGCCACCCATCCACCTGTCCAGGTAGAGCCACACCCACCTGTCCCGGGCGAGCCACATTCACCTGTCACCGCAGAGCGACACCGACCACTCCCACCCCGGACAATGTCATACGAATCGGTCGCCCCAGCGACCAGGGAGCATGACGCCCCGGCCTGGAGGCCTACCAGCAGGCGAGTCAGCGGCGGCGGGTCCAGCGGCTCGCTGCCGAGGAGGAGAGCGCGATCAGCTCCAGGACCGAGACGGCCGCGTGCGCCAGCGCCTGGAGGCGGCCGTTGTCGACCACATGAAACTGGGTGGCTCGGAGAAGCACGCTCACCACTGCGATCACGAGCAGGGTCCGACGCGCGATGGCCGACCTGCGCAGGACGGCGATGGCCAAGGCGGCGTTCGCGACGGCGAGCCCCAAGGCCGTCCAGGCCAGGCCGTTCTCCCCAGATGGCACCGTCGCCGCCGTGATGACGAACCACACCGCGGCCAGCAGGCTGGTCGCGATCGGCAGCACCACCTGGATCGGGATCCGGTCGGACACGACGGGTCGCAGATCTGGAGCACCCGGGTCGGGGACGACCGCAGCCAGCTCCAGGATCGGCAAGGTGCCATCGGTGTGGATCGCGTCACCGCCGCCGTTGCGGGAGTGGTAGCTCGTGGTGAAGTCCACCAGCGGCACCACCTTGGCCTCTGGCGCCGCAGCTCGGACGGTCTCGACGACATGGTCGCGCTCGACGTCGATGTCGGCGTCGATCTTGTGGGTCACTTGGAGGGTGAACAGCGAGAGCCCCACCCGGCGGTCGTAGGTGCCGCCGCCGAGCCAGTCGACTCGGTGGCCTCCGGGCAGCGGCCAGCCGTCCGGCGTACGCCAGAAGCGCACGTGGTGACGCTGCCCGGGGTTGCCGTCGACCTCTTGCTGGTAGGCCGCGTCTTGGGCCCTGCCAAAGAGGAAGAGCGGGCTGACCGGCGCTTCCGGATAGCTGCGTCGGGCCAAGGTGGCGGCGACGATCTTCGCCGAGCTGCTCAGGTCAACGGGGTCAGCCAGGGTCCAGCCGGCGCGCTTCATCACCGTAGCCAGCTGCTCGGCCGTCCCGCGCACGGCGAGGTTGAGCGGATCGCCCAGCAGGCCGTCTGAGGTGCGCGTCCGACCGATGAAGTAGTCCGGGACGTAGATGGTCGCCAAGATCCTGTTCAGGCGGGGCAGGGCCAGATAGGCCAACACCAACCAGAAGACGACCAGCGCCACCACGGTCCACCAGGTCAGCCGATCGTTGACCTGCACCAGCGCATAGGCCAACCAGATCGCCGCGATCGTGCCGAGCCCGAAGAAGATCCGGTCGACCAGGTGCGCCCGATCAGCGACGACACCCGGAATGGTGCGGACCTTGGTCGGGAGACTCACAGCGACAGTGTGTCATCGGAGGTGGTCACTGGCGACCTGCTCGTCAGCTCCCGACAAGCGCTCACGCGTCATCACCACGGAGCATGCCGAGCGTGGCCAGCAGATCCTCGTGGAGCTGGATCCACACGGTGTGGAGGGAGTCCCGACCCGGGGCATCCACCCACGAGTGCTGGCCGGTCTCGACCCGGGCCAGGGCGATCCGATAGCGCACCGGATATCGCACGAAGCGGGCCAGCACCGCCGCCAACGGTTCGAGGAGGCGCTCCATGGAGCGGCCGAGGGCAGCGAAGGAGTCCAGCACTCGGCCGTCCCACTCCAGGTCGCTGTGGTCGTTGACGGCCAACGGATCCCCTCTGACCGGCCTGCTCTGCCAGTCGGTGCAGGAGGCGACGAACCGTCGGTTGAGCGGCAAGAAGCCCGCATGGACCGACTCGACCAGCGGTCGTGCACCCACCTGCTCGAGCTCGACCGCCAGTCGACGCTCCCCCTCGGTCCGCCCGAGATCGGTGAGCGACCAGCCGCTGGTGCCGGAGAACGAGGATCGGGTCACCCACCCGCATGCCTCGAAGTCCAGCAACAGCTCGTCCACCTCGTCGAGGTCGAGGTCGAACAGCCCGGCGATGCGGGCGCCCGACGCGAAGCCGAGCACTCGGGGTCCGTGCAGGGCTAGGTCGGCGGTCGCGGAGCGGTGTGGCTGCGGATCGGTCACCGACAGCTCACCGACCCCGCAGGAAGGTGCCGAAGTGGGGCACGGTGAAGGCGACCGAGCCGCGCTCAGCCGCGTAGATGAGGCCCTTCTTGATCAGCCCGTCGCGCGCCGGCGAGAGCGACTGGGGTCGGCGGTCGAGGTGCCCGGCAACCTCGGCCGTGGGCACCTGGTCGACGCCGAGGTCCGCCATCGCGGTTAGGTAGTCGCGCTCGGCAGGGGTGGCCCGGTCGAAGCGGGCGCCGAAGAAGCCGACCGCGAGCTCCGCCTCGGCCTCGGGGGCGCCGGCGCGGACGTCGTCGCTGCGGATGGGCGAGCCCACGGCGGCGTCCCAGGTGACCTTGCCGTAAGCCTGCACGAAGTAGGGGTAGCCGTCGGTCATCTCATAGAGCAGATCGAGTGCCCCTGGCTCGAACTCGACGCCCTCCTCGGCCGCCGGCACCCGCCAGGCTCGGTCGGCCATCTCGCGCGGGAGGCGGTCGACGGCGATGTATCGGAAGAGACGCTCGGCATAGGACTTCGAGGCGGCCAGCACGGTCGGCAGGTGCGGCAACCCGGCACCGACGAGCAGCACGGGCGCGCCCTGCTGACTCATCTCGTGGGCGGCACCGCACAACGCACCGAGCTCGGTGGTCGGGATGTCTTGCATCTCGTCGACGAAGAGGGCCACGCCGACCGAGAGGTCACGTGCGAGCGAGCCCACGTCACTGAACAGCTCGATGAGGTCCAGCTCGAGATCACCGGAGTCGGCTCGGCCCTTGGTGGCGACCACGTCCACGGGTGGGATCCAGCGCAGCCCACGTCGATCCGGAAGGCCGGTCCGCAGCGCGAAGCTCTTGACGACGCCGGCCACCCCGTCGACCCGGTCCGGGTCCCGATGTCGGTGGGCGACCTCACGCACCGCGGCGTGCACGGCCTGGGCGAGCGGGAGCCGGATCGACTGGTCCGGTCGCGCCTCGACCTTGCCGGTGCCCCAGGCCCGGTTGACCGCCTGCGAGCGGAGCGCGTTGAGCAGCACGGTCTTGCCGACGCCGCGTAGCCCGGACAGCACCATGCTGCGCTCGGGGCGGCCCGCCGCGACCCGCTCCAGGGTCACCTCGAACTGCTCCAGCTCCCGATCGCGGCCCGCCAGCTCGGGCGGCCGCTGCCCAGCGCCCGGGGCGTAGGGGTTGCGGACCGGATCCATGTCAGGACTGTATGGCGCTCTCTAGCGTCAGTCCTAGACGTGGTGCGGCGTGGCGTGGCCTCTGCCCACCCAGCCTGGTCCGGCGGTCGGCCCCAGCCGCTCAGTCCTGACGGCTCAGTCCCGGCGGCTCAGTCCTGGCGGCGCGTCTTCCAGGATTCGACGGCCTCCTGCCGGGCCTGTTCACCGAGCTCGGCGTACCGCGCCTGGAGCCGCTCGCGCACCTCCTCGGGGGTGTACGCGCGCCGCTGCCGCTCGCGTCGGGCAACCACCACGCCCGTCGCGGCGACGCCGGCCACCCCCGCCAGCCCGATCGCCTTCCACCACCTACCCGCCATGGGTGCAGGTTAGTTGCTAGTGGGCTGGGGTGCTCGCCGACAGGGCTCCTACGCGGAGAGACGAGCCGGTGCTCCGGGTCGTTGGCCGGGTCACTGGTCGCCTGGGGTACTCGCCGACATGGCAGCGACGGGGAGAGGTGGCCTCAGCTTCCGGTCGCCGTCCGGGTTGCTGGTCGCTGGTGGTCACTCTGGTCACCGTCTTCACAAGGTATGTCGAGATGCCTGCACCTACCTCGGTGAATGACGCACGGTAAGTGCAGGCATCACTACATACCTTGTGAAAGCAGCAACCCGGGTGACCCCTGGGGACCAGTCCTGCTCTTGGCTCGGGATGGGTGCGTCGTTTGTGCCGAAGCTGCATCCCGGCCCATCTCCCGCGGTGCTGTGGTGGGTGAGGGCCCGGTATACGAGGCACTTTGCCACCACAAGACCGCGGCAGACGCACGAACACCGCGGCAGCTAGCCTTCCCGACGAGTCAGACCCGTTCCCAACCACGGCGGGTGGGGCGGTTACCGAGCTGCTCGTCGCGGGAGCGGTAGACGATGTAGGGGCGGGTGAGGTAGCCGACTGGCGCGGAGAAGACGTGCACCAAGCGGGTGAACGGCCACAGCGCGAACAGACCGAAGGCGATCAGCGCATGTAGTTGGAAGCCGAGCGGAGCATCGGCCATCAGCGAGGCGTCGGGGTGGAAGGCCAAGAAGGAGCGGTACCAGACCGAGACACCCTCGCGATAGTTGTACTCCCCACCGACAGTCAGGATCGAGCCGGCGATGGTGTTCCACATGCCCAGCACGATCGCGCCGGCCAAGAAGACATACATCACCTTGTCCATCGGCGTGGTCGCCGAGAACACCGGCCCGACCGTCCGACGGCGGTAGATCAAGATGGCCAGTCCAACCAGCGCCATCAGACCGGAGATCACCCCGCCGACAACGGCCACCAGGTGGTAGGCCTCGTGGCTGATCCCGACCGCGTCGGTCCACGACTGGGGCACGAGCAGCCCGATCACGTGGCCACCGACCACTCCGAGCATCCCGAAGTGGAACAGGGGCGACCCCAGCCGCAACAACCGGTCCTCGTAGAGCTGGGAGGAGCGCGTGGTCCAGCCGAACTTGTCGTAGCGGTAGCGCCAGAAGTGACCGACCACGAAGGTCGCCAGGCACAGATAGGGGACGATCACCCACAAGAACGTGCTCACCGGGCTCCTCCAGTGCTCTCGACAAGGTCGACCGGCGACGGCGGACCGACCGGGATCTGCGGATCGATCAGGTAGGGCTGCAGGCCGACCTCCTCGGCGGGTGGACCCTGCTCGATCAGGCGGCGCACGGCTTCCGACTCCTCCCCACGCAGGGCAGGCAGGGTGGCGCAGAGCGCCTCGAGCGCACCGAGCCAGGGCGACCCGGCCTCGGCCAACGCCAGCCGCAGCATCTCCACGCCAGCACGGTGGTCGAGCAGCAGCTGCCAAGCCGCGTCGGGGTCGACCGCCGCCCCGAACTGCAGGACTGCGCACAGGTGGTCGGGCAGCTCCTCCCCCTCGCCGCCGGGGTCGAACTCGACACCGGCGCGCCGATAGGCCTGCTTGAACTGCACCAGCGCCACTCCGCGCCGCCGGGTGTCGCCGTAGGCGAAGTAGGTGAGGTAGAGCGCGCACCGTCGGGTGTGGTCGAAGGTGGCGACGTAGTCCTCCTGCAGGTCCCGGACCGGCGTACCGCCCAGGTGTTCCAGCACAGAGCCCAGCGCAGTGGCCGGCGCCTCCGGCAGAGAGCGTACGGCGGTCGCGAGCCCGGGCAGCGACGCCTTCAGCTCGTCGTCGGGGTAGTCGAGCAGGGCAGCGCAGACTGCCCAGATCCTGCGCCTGTCGGCCTCGGAGATCGGATGCAGGGACGCCTGACGACGGTCACGGGAGAGCCAGCGAGCCATCCTCAATCACCGTCCTTGGAGGGGAAGAGACCCTCGGGCGTGCCCTTGCCGTCCCAGTTGAGCAGGTTGACCCGGCCCTTCTTGGAGCCGCCACCGACCAGCGCGTCGGCGGTCTGCCGGTCCTGCAGCATCCGGAAGTTCTCCACCGCGACCGGGGTGAGGTCACCCGATCCCTCGCCGAAGAGGCCCTGTTGGCCACCGCCGTACTCCGAGACCGGGCATTCGGTCGCCAGCTCCTCCAGGGCGTGCGCCTGCTCGGAGTGGGCCGACGGGATCACGTAGCGCTCGTCGTACTTCGCGAGGGCGAGCAGCCGGAACATCTCATACATCGACTCCTCGGTCATGCCGACCGACGCGGGGATGGTGGGATCGGTCTCCCGGCCGAGGTTGACGTCGCGCATGTAGGAGCGCATCGCGGCCAGCTTGCGGAGGACCGCGTCGACCGGGGCGACCTCACCAGCGGTGAACAGGTTCGCCAGATACTCGACCGGGATCCGGAGCGCCTCGATCGCGGCGAAGAGGTTGCCGCGATCCTCGGCGTCGTGGCCGGTGTCGCGGACCACGTCGACCACCGGCGACAGCGGCGGGATGTACCAGACCATCGGCATGGTGCGGTACTCCGGGTGCAACGGCAAGGCGACCCGGTAGGTGTTGATCAGCGCGTAGACCGGCGACCGCTTGGCGGCCTCGATCCAGTCGCCGGGAATCCCGGCCTGCTCGGCCGCGGCTTGGACGGCGGGGTCGTGCGGGTCGAGGAAGACCGAGCGCTGCGCCTCGTAGAGATCGGCCTCGTCAGCGACCGAGGCGGCCTCGAGAACCTTGTCGGCGTCGTAGAGCATCAGCCCGATGTAGCGCAGCCGGCCCACGCAGGTCTCCGAGCAGACCGTCGGAATGCCCACCTCGATGCGGGGGTAGCAGAAGGTGCATTTCTCGGCCTTGCCGGTCTTGTGGTTGAAGTAGACCTTCTTGTAGGGGCAGCCAGACACGCACATCCGCCAACCACGGCAGCGGTCCTGGTCGACCAGCACGATGCCGTCTTCGCTGCGCTTGTAGATCGCACCGGACGGGCAGGACGCCGCACAGGACGGGTTCAGACAGTGCTCGCAGATGCGCGGCAGATAGAACATGAAGGTCTGCTCGAACTCCAGCTGGACCTTGTCGGCGATGTCCTTGAGCATCACGTCGCGGGCAGCGTGCTCCTGGGAGCCGCCGAGGTCGTCGTCCCAGTTGGCCGACCACTCGACGTTCATGTCCTCCCCGGTGATCAGCGACTTGGGCCGCGCCACCGGGAAGGTCGTCGTCTGCGGGGAGCTGAGCAGCGTGTCGTAGTCGTAGGTCCACGGCTCGTAGTAGTCCTGGATCGACGGCAGCTTGGGGTTGGAGAAGATGGTGAGCAGCTTCTTGAACCGTCCGCCGGCCTTGAGCGCCAGCCGCCCGTTGGCCTTGCGGACCCAGCCGCCCTGCCACTCCTCCTGGTCCTCGTAGGTCCGTGGATAGCCGAGGCCGGGTCGCGTCTCGACGTTGTTGAACCAGACGTACTCCATCCCGCCGCGATTGGTCCATGCCTGCTTGCAGGTGACCGAGCAGGTGTGACACCCGATGCACTTGTCGAGGTTCATCACCATCGCCATCTGAGCCATCACGCGCATGTCAGTACTCCACCTTCGCGGTCCGCTTGCGGATCATCGTCACTTCGTCGCGGTTGTTGCCCGTCGGGCCGATGTAGTTGAAGAAGTAGGCGAGCTGGGCGTAGCCGCCGATCACATGGCTGGGCTTGAGCAGGATCCGAGTCAGCGAGTTGTGGATGCCGCCACGCTTCCGGTCGCGCTCGGTGAGGGGTACGTCGATCAACCGGTCCTGCGCGTGATGCATGTAGACGGTTCCCTCGGGCATCCGGTGCGACACGATCGCCCGGGCGGCCACGACGCCGTTGCGGTTGACCGCCTCGATCCAGTCGTTGTCCTTGACCCCGATCTTCGCGGCGTCGCGATCGGACATCCAGATCGACTGCCCGCCGCGGGAGAGCGAGAGCATGAACAGGTTGTCCTGATACTCCGAGTGGATCGACCACTTGTTGTGCGGGGTCAGGTAGCGGACGGCGACGCCCAGCTCACCGGTCGTCCCGATCTCCGGCTCGCCGAACAGCGCGGTCATGTTGAGCGGCGGTCGATAGACCGGAAGCGCCTCGCCCATGCCCAGGATCCAGTCGTGGTCGAGGTAGAACTGCTGGCGACCGGTCAGGGTGTGGAAGGGCTTGTGCCGCTCGATGTTGATGGTGAAGGGGCTATAGCGCCGGCCGCCGGACTCCGAGCCGGACCACTCCGGCGAGGTGATCACGGGCACCGGCGCGGCCTGGGTGTCGGCGAAGGTGATCTGCTTGCCCTCGTGCTCGGCGGCGAGATCGGCCAGCCGGGTGCCGGTGCGCTTCTCCAGGAAGCGGAAGCCCTGGGTCGCCAAGTGCCCGTTGGAGACACCGGCCAGATGCAGGATCGCCTCGGCGAACTGCACGTCGGTCTCGACTTTCGGCTGACCGTCACCGATGCCGCCGTGGACCACGCCGTTGCGCTGACGCAGGATCTCGACCTCCCGCTTGACGTCGTACGCCACGCCCTTGGTGAGCATGCCGACCTTCTCCAACAGCGGGCCGATCGAGGTCATCTTGTCGTAGATCGCGGTGTAGTCGCGCTCGGCGACGGCGATCACCGGCATCGTCTTGCCCGGCACCGGATCGACCTCGCCGGTCCGCCAGTCCTGCACCACACCGTGCACCGAGGCCATCGCTTCGGGGGTGTCGTGCCACAGCGGCTTGGCGATCACGTCCTTGCGCACGCCGAGGTGATCGATGGCGAGCTCGGAGAACTTCTTGGCGATCGCCTTCCAGGCCTCCCAGTCCGTCTTGGTCTGCCAGGGCGGCGCGATGGCGGGATTGAAGGAGTGGATGAAGGGGTGCATGTCGGTGGTGTTGAGGTCGTGCTTCTCGTACCACGTGGCGGCAGGCAGGACGACGTCGCTGAGGATCGTCGAGCTGGTCATCCGGAAGTCGATGGTGGTGAGCAGGTCGAGCTTGCCCTCGGGCGCCTCGTCGGCCCAGACGATGTCAGTGGGACGTTGACCCGGCGGAGCCTCGACCGCGGTCGCGGCGCTGTCGGTGCCGAGCAGGTGTCGCAGGAAGTACTCGTTCCCCTTCGCTGAGGAGCCGAGCAGGTTGGCCCGCCACAGGCTGAGCACGCGCGGATGGTTGTCCTCGTGCTCGGGGTCCTCGACGGCGAACTTGAGCCGACCCTCCTTGAGCTCGCGGGCGACGTAGGCCGGTGCCTCGAGCCCCGCCGCCTCGGCCTCATCGGCGAGGGCCAGACTGCTCCGGTCGAAGGTCGGGTAGGACGGCGACCAGCCCAGCCGCGCCGACTGGGCGAGCAGGTCCATCACGCCCTTGCCAGCGAAGACTCCGGTGCCGGCGTCGAGGTCGTCGGCGGTGAAGGTGTCGTAGCGGTACTGCGAGCTGTTGACGTACCAGTACGCCGTCTGGTTCATGTGGCGCGGTGGGCGATGCCAGTCCAGCGCGAAGGCCATGTGCTGGAAACCCATGATCGGCCTGATCTTCTCCTGGCCGACGTAGTGCGCCCAGCCGCCGCCGTTGCGGCCCTGACAACCGGTGATGGTCGTCAGCACCAGCATGGCGCGGTAGATCTGGTCGGAGTGGAACCAGTGGTTGGTGCCCGCCCCCATCAAGATCATCCCGCGGCCCTCGGTGTCGATGGCGTTCTGCGCCCACTCCCGGGCCAGCCGGGTCACCTGCGCGGCGGGCACGCCCGTGTGCTCCTCCTGCCAGGCCGGCGTCGCGGGCATCGACGGGTCGTCGTAGTCGACCGGCCAGCGGCCCGGCAGCCCGTCGCGATGCACGCCGTACTGCGCCAGCATCAGGTCCAGCACCGTGGTGACCAGCCGGTCGCCGACGCGCAGCACGGGCACCCCGCGCCGCTCGTAGACCACCTTGCCGTCGGGGGCGTCGAAGCGCGGCAGCTCGACAATCACCGACTCCTCGCCGCGACCGAAGAGCGTGAGCGCCGGATCGAGGTCACCGAGCTCGAGGTTCCACTGACCGAGGCCCTCCTCGCCGAAGCGATGCCCGATCGAGCCCTTCGGGATGCGCACCTCTCCCGTCGCCGCATCGAGCACGGCGGGCTTCCACATGGTGTTCTCGGTGCCGCCCTCAGGGTGGTCGATGTCGCCGGCCACGAGGTACTTCCCCGGGCGGTAGGCGTCATCGTCGGTGGCGTCCAGCGTGATCAGGTAGGGCAGATCGGTGAACTGCTTGTTGTAGGCGGTGAAGAACGGCACCTCGGTGTCGACGAAGAACTCCTTGAGCACCACATGACCCATCGCCATCGCCAACGCGCCGTCGGTGCCGGGCGCGGTGGTGACCCACTCGTCGGCGAACTTCACGTTCTCGGCGTAGTCGGGCGCGACCGCGATCACCTTCTGCCCGCGATAGCGCGCCTCGGTCATCCAGTGCGCGTCAGGGGTGCGGGTCATCGGGACGTTGGAGCCCCACATGATCAGATAGCCCGCGTCCCACCAGTCGCCCGATTCGGGTACGTCGGTCTGGTCGCCGAACATCTGCGGAGACGCGTTCGGCAGGTCGGCGTACCAGTCGTAGAAGGAGAGCATCGGTGCGCCGATGAGCTCGAGGAAGCGCGCCCCCGAGGAGTAGGAGACCGGCGACATCGCCGGAATGGGTGAGAAGCCGGCGATCCGGTCGGGACCCCACCGCTTGACGGTGTAGACGTGCGCGGCCGCCACGATCTCGGCGACCTCGTCCCAGGTCGCGCGCACCAGTCCGCCCTTGCCGCGCGCGGACTTGTAGGCACGCGCCCGCTCGGGGTCCTGCACGATCGAGGCCCAGGCAACCACCGGGTCGGCGTACTGCTCCTTGGCCTCGCGGAACATCTCCAACAAGACGCCGCGCACGTAGGGATAGCGGACCCGGGTCGGCGAGTAGGTGTACCACGAGAAGGCGGCGCCACGTGGGCATCCTCGGGGCTCGTAGTCGGGACGATCCGCGCCTGGGGACGGGTAGTCGGTCTGCTGCGCCTCCCAGGTGATGATCCCGTCCTTGACGTAGACCTTCCACGAGCAGGAGCCGGTGCAGTTGACGCCGTGGGTGGAGCGGACCACCTTGTCGTGGCTCCACCGGTCGCGGTAGAACACGTCGCCCTGCCGACCGCCCTGCTTGAAGATCGCACGCTGGTCAGCAGACACGGTCGCCTTGGTGAAGAACTTGCGGCTGCCGACCAGCAGGTCGGCGAGCGGGCCGTCCAACCCGGCATGCTGGTCGGTC
>JBDHZT010000120.1:0-11236 GCA_039811985.1 Nocardioidaceae bacterium
AGTCCGACGACGTCCCCGGCCGGGTCAAGGTCTACGAGGCGATCGTCAAGGGCGAGAACATCCCCGACTCCGGCATTCCTGAGTCCTTCAAGGTGCTGGTCAAGGAGATGCAGTCCCTCTGCCTCAACGTGGAAGTGCTCTCCAAGGACGGCACTGCCATCGAGATGAAGGACTCCGAGGAGGACGTGTTCCGCGCCGCCGAGGAGCTTGGCATCGACCTGTCCCGCCGCGAGCCGTCGTCCGTCGAAGAAGTCTGATCGCCCCCCGCGAAGTCTTCGGCGCTCTCGCTCGAAGACTTCGCGGGGACTCCGATCCTGCGGCGCGGCCGCAGTCGGGGGGATCAGTCCACAAGCCTCATGTTTCGAAAAACTAACGAAGGAATGCAGCCACCGTGCTCGATGTGAACTTCTTCGACCAGCTTCAGATCGGTCTGGCCACCGCGGAGGACATCCGCACCTGGAGCCACGGCGAGGTCAAGAAGCCGGAAACCATCAACTACCGCACGCTCAAGCCCGAGCGTGACGGCCTCTTCTGCGAGAAGATCTTCGGTCCTACCCGGGACTGGGAGTGCTACTGCGGCAAGTACAAGCGCGTCCGCTTCAAGGGCATCATCTGCGAGCGCTGCGGCGTCGAGGTGACCCGGTCCAAGGTCCGCCGTGAGCGGATGGGCCACATCGAGCTGGCCGCGCCGGTGACCCACATCTGGTACTTCAAGGGGGTGCCGAGCCGGCTCGGCTACCTGCTCGACCTGGCACCGAAGGACCTCGAGAAGGTCATCTACTTCGCGGCGTACATGATCACCCACGTCGACGAGGACGCCCGCCACCGCGACCTGTCCTCGCTCGAGGGCAAGGTCGGCATGGAGCGCGAGCGCCTCGAGAAGCGGCGCGACCAGGCCATCGCCGAGCGCAGCCAGAAGCTCGAGGAGGACCTGGCGACCCTCGAGGCCGAGGGCGCCAAGGCCGACGCCAAGCGCAAGGTCCGCGACGGTGCCGAGCGGGAGATGAAGCAGGTCCGCGACCGCGCCCAGCGCGAGATCGACCGGCTGACCGAGGTCTGGGAGACCTTCAAGTCGCTGAAGGTTCAAGACCTGATGGGCGACGAGATGCTCTACCGGGAGATGAAGGCCTGGTTCGGCAAGTACTTCGAGGGCTACATGGGCGCTACCGCGATCCAGAAGCGCTTGGAGTCCTTCGACATCGAGGCCGAGGTCGAGTCGCTGCGCGAGACCATCGCGACCGGCAAGGGCCAGCGCAAGGTCCGCGCCCTCAAGCGCCTCAAGGTCGTCGACGCCTTCCGCAAGACCGGCAACAAGCCGCAGGGCATGGTGCTCGACGCCGTCCCGGTGATCCCGCCGGACCTGCGCCCGATGGTGCAGTTGGACGGTGGCCGCTTCGCGACCTCCGACCTCAACGACCTGTACCGCCGCGTGATCAACCGCAACAACCGGTTGAAGCGACTGCTCGACCTCGGCGCGCCCGAGATCATCGTCAACAACGAGAAGCGGATGCTGCAGGAGGCCGTTGACTCGTTGTTCGACAACGGTCGCCGTGGCCGCCCGGTCACCGGGCCGGGCAACCGCCCGCTGAAGTCCCTCTCGGACATGCTCAAGGGCAAGCAGGGTCGCTTCCGGCAGAACCTGCTCGGCAAGCGCGTCGACTACTCCGGTCGCTCGGTGATCGTCTCCGGTCCGCAGCTGAAGCTGCACCAGTGTGGTCTGCCCAAGCAGATGGCGCTGGAGCTGTTCAAGCCGTTCGTGATGAAGCGGCTGGTCGACCTGTCGCACAGCCAGAACATCAAGTCCGCCAAGCGAATGGTCGAGCGCGCCACCTCCGGGCTGTCCCGGTACGCCGTGGTGTGGGACGTCCTGGAGGAGGTCATCACCGAGCACCCGGTGCTGCTCAACCGTGCGCCCACCCTGCACCGACTCGGCATCCAGGCATTTGAGCCGCAGCTGATCGAGGGCAAGGCCATCCAGATCCACCCGTTGGTCTGCACCGCCTTCAACGCCGACTTCGACGGCGACCAGATGGCGGTCCACTTGCCGCTGTCGGCGGAGGCGCAGGCCGAGGCCCGGATCCTGATGCTGTCGACCAACAACATCCTCAAGCCGTCCGACGGGCGGCCGGTCACCATGCCCACCCAGGACATGATCATCGGCCTGTTCTTCCTCACCACCGACCGTGAGGGCGAGCTGGGCGAGGGCCGGGCGTTCTCCTCGGTGGCCGAGGCGATCATGGCCTTCGACCGGGGTGAGGTCTCGCTGCAGAGCCGGGTGAAGATCCGGTTCGGCGCGGACGTCGTACCCCCCGTGGACATGGAGGTCGAGGGCGACTCGCTCACCTTGGACACCACGCTCGGGCGGGCGTTGTTCAACGAGGCGCTGCCGGCCGACTACCCCTTCGTGAACTTCGAGGTGGGCAAGCGGCAGCTCGGTGCCATCGTCAACGACCTCGCGGAGCGCTACACCAAGATCGCGGTGGCCGCCTCCCTGGACGCACTCAAGGACGCCGGCTTCCACTGGGCCACGCGCTCGGGCGTGACCGTCTCCATCGACGACGTCGTGACGCCGCCGGAGAAGTGGACCATCCTGGAGGGCTACGAGACCCAGGCGGCCAAGGTCCAGCAGCAGTTCGAGCGCGGTCTGGTGACCGACGACGAGCGGCGGCAGGAGCTCATCGAGATCTGGACGCAGGCCTCCAACGACGTCGCCAAGGCGATGGAGTCGACCTTCGACCGGAGCAACCCGATCTACATGATGGTCGACTCCGGGGCCAGCGGAAACATGATGCAGATCCGCCAGGTGGCGGCCATGCGTGGCCTGGTGGCCAACCCCAAGGGCGACATCATCCCGCGGCCGATCAAGTCGAACTTCCGCGACGGCCTGTCCGTGGTCGAGTACTTCATCTCGACCCACGGTGCCCGCAAGGGTCTGGCCGACACCGCACTGCGCACCGCCGACTCGGGCTACCTCACCCGGCGCCTGGTCGACGTTTCGCAGGACGTCATCATCCGTGAAGAGGACTGCGGCACCGAGCGTGGTCTGCCCAAGCGGATCGGCGTGCGGAGCGAGGACGGCGTGGTCCGCAAGGACGACAACGCCGAGACCGCGGCGTATGCCCGGACCTCGGCGGTGGACATCCTCCACCCCGAGACCGGCGAGGTGCTGGCGGTTGCCGGCGAGGACCTCGGCGACATCAAGATCGGTGAGCTGGTCGAGGCCGGCATCGAGGAGGTCAAGGTCCGCTCCGTGCTGGCTTGTGACGCTCGCACCGGCACTTGCGCGAAGTGCTACGGCCGCTCCCTGGCGACCGGCAAGCTCGTCGACATCGGTGAGGCGGTCGGCATCATCGCCGCCCAGTCGATCGGTGAGCCCGGCACCCAGCTGACCATGCGGACCTTCCACACCGGTGGTGTGGCCTCGGCCGACGACATCACCCAGGGTCTGCCCCGCGTGGTGGAGCTCTTCGAGGCCCGGCAGCCCAAGGGTCTGTCGCCGATCTCGGAGGTCACCGGTCGGGTCACCATCGAGGAGACCGACAAGGCCCGCAAGGTCATCGTCACTCCCGATGACGGCTCCGACGTCCAGGAGTACCCCGTCTCGCGGCGCTCCCGGATGCTGGTCCACGACGGCGACCACATCGAGGTCGGTCAGCAGCTCACGGTCGGCACACCCGACCCGAAGGAGGTGCTGCGCATCCTCGGCGTGCGTCGGGCCCAGCAGCACCTGGTCGATGAGGTGCAGGCGGTCTACCGCAGCCAGGGCGTGTCGATCCACGACAAGCACATCGAGATCATCGTCCGACAGATGCTGCGCCGGGTGACGGTTATCGAGTCCGGTGACACCAACCTGCTGCCGTCCGACCTGGTCGACCGGACCCTCTTCGAGGAGGAGAACCGGCGAGTGGTCTCCGAGGGCGGCAAGCCGGCCTCGGGTCGTGCGGAGCTGATGGGCATCACCAAGGCCTCGTTGGCCACGGAGTCGTGGCTCTCGGCGGCCTCCTTCCAGGAGACCACTCGGGTGCTCACCGACGCCGCGATCCACGGTCGTTCCGACTCCCTGCTGGGGCTGAAGGAGAACGTGATCATCGGCAAGCTGATCCCCGCTGGCACCGGCCTGGAGCGCTACCGCAACATCCGGGTGGAGCCGACCGAGGAGGCTCGCGCGGCGGCGTACTCCGTCACCGGGTACGACTCCTACGACTACGAGTTCGGTCCCACGGGCGCGGCCCAGGCCGTTGCTCTGGACGACTTCGACTTCGGGTCCTACCAGAACTGACGCTCGTCCACTGCGGGCCGGCCCCTCACGGGGTCGGCCCGCAGTGCTGTGTCGATGGTTCTTCGCGGATTCTCAGGCTGGGTGGCAACTTCGCCAGCCCGTCACGCCTCTTCTCAAGAGGGGCCGAAGGAGCCCCGACGAAGGGGGAACCATGAATCTCTCACGACGAGCCTGCTGGACCGCCGCACTGGCGGCGGTCACCCTGGGGGTCGGTCTGCTGAGTGCGCCCGCGCTGGCGAAGCCCGACGCGAGCTCCGATCGCGCCGCCGTGGCCGCCTGCGTCAGCTCGGACATGGCGATCAGCTATCACGGTCGCGGTGCCGGCATGGGTCATCGGTACGGCGTGATCGCGATCAAGAACACCTCCGACCACGCGTGCCGCACCGGAGGCTATGGCGGGGTGTCCTATGTCGGCGACGGGAACGGCACCCAGATCGGTGCCCCAGCCGACCGGGACCCTGGGCACGTGCGCAGCTTTGTGGTGCAGCCCGGGCAGCGTCTGGTCAGCCCGATCCAGGAGACGGTGGCGCAGAACTTCCCACGCAAGCGCTGCCATCCGGCCCATGTCGACGGCTTCCGGGTCTATCTGCCTAACGAGACCCACTCGCAGTACGTCAAGCATCCGACCACCGGCTGCCGCAAGCACAAGGTCCACCTGCTCAGCCACAAGCCGTATCGGCGGCCTGCCCACTGAGCCTCGCCACCCAGTCGACGTCGGCAGATGCGGCCATCGATTATTCCAAAACAACATCCCACACGCCGTTTTCGATGTCGTTTGCGCCCAATCGACGAGCCCTTGAGCCGCTGCTGGGCACTCAGCACCCACAAAGGAGCAGGAGACGCAAGAAGACCGCAGCAGACGCCCACCGGCCGCACCGCGAAGCCGGGGCAGCGCCAGCAACCCGGCAACGAACCCCAGCCACGGGCGGTGCTCACCCCGGCGTGGCTGCCCTGTCGGTCGCCACCACTAGCGACCAGCAACCCGCCAACGCGCGGTTCCACCGTGGTGCTGTCCACGGTCCAGGCTCAGGGCAGCCAATCGGGGCCGTACTGTCTCCGAACTCAGTGCATCACGATCGGTCCGGGCGAGCCGGCCTCGTCGTCGAGCAGGTGCGACTCCTCGTGCTTGCGGGGGAGCATGGCCACCGGGATCAAGGTGACCACCAGCACGGCGGCGGCCGCCCAGAAGGCGGTGCTGAAGGCGTCCGCAAGGTCGGACAGTGCGGTCGCCTGGAAGGCGTCGCCGAGCTGATGCATGACCGCCACGGCCCAGTCCGGTGGCTGGATGCCGGCACCCTGCGCCTCCGCGAGCGAGCGCGCCGCCCGGACCGCCTCGGAGGCGTTCTCCCGGTTGGTCAGGATGACTGAGATCACGGCGACACCGACCGAGGCGGCCACCTGCTGGATGACGTTGATCAGGGTCGAGCCGCGGGCTACCTGGTGCGAGCGCAGCGTCTTCAACGCCGAGGTGAAGATCGGCATCATCGTGGCGCCCATGCCGAGTCCCATCACGAAGAGGCAGGCGATGATGTGCCAGTAGGGCGTGTCCGGGTCGGTGCTCAGGGCAAGCCCGGAGATCCCGAGAAGGATGCCGATGAATCCGAACGGGACGATGCGGCCGACGGGCAGTCGGTCGGTGAGGGCTCCGGCGATCGGCATGGTCACCATCGCGCCGAGACCCTGGGGGGCGACCAGGAGGCCGGCCTTCAGGACACTCTCGCCGCGCACCTGCTGGAAGTAGGTCGGCACCAGCAACAGCGCGCCGAAGAACGCGCCGGCGAACATGAACATGACCACGGTCGCCACGGTCAGGTTGCGGTCCTTGAAGAGCCGCAGGTCGAGCAGCGGGTGCTCCGGGCGGAACGCCCAGAACACGAAGCCGATGATCAACGCGGCACCGAGGAGCCCGGGCACGAGGACCTTCGTCGCGGCAATGGTGCCTTCCCCGGGGATGGACGAGACGCCGTAGAGGAAGAGCGCGAGGCCGGGCGACATCAGCAGCATGCCGATCACGTCGAAGCTCTCACTCGGCTCCGGGGCATCCGGCGCTAGGGCGAAGAACGCATAGGCGATGGCGATGGCGCCGAGCGGCAGGTTGATCAGGAAGATCCAGTGCCACGAGACCGAGTCGATCAGCCAGCCGCCGATGATCGGGCCCAGGATCGGGCCGAGCAGCATCGGAATGCCGAGGATCGCCATCAACCGGCCCATCCGGTGCGGTCCGGCCGCCTTGGTCATGATGGTCATGCCGAGGGGCATCAGCATGCCGCCGCCGAGGCCCTGCAGGACCCGGAAGGCGACTAGAGACTGGATGCTCCAGGCGGTGGCGCAAAGCACCGAGCCGAGAGTGAACAAGGTCAGCGCCATCATGTAGAGGCGCTTGGTCCCGAATCGATCGGCCGCCCATCCGGTGACCGGGATGATGGCGGCCAAGGCCAGCGTGTAGCCGGTGATCGCCCACGCGACGGTGGAGTACTCATCGACGTTGAACTCGGTCTGGAACGTCGGCAGTGCGACATTGACCACGGTGGTGTCGAGGATCGCCATGATCGAGCCGAGCACCACCACGCCGGCGACCTTGAGGATGGCCGGAGTGATCTTGTCGTCGTCATCCGCGAGCTGGCTGCCGGGCGGCGCGCCGCCCGGGTCGGTCGTGCTGGACATAGTTCTCTCTTCTCTCTGGTCTGAGGCTGGTGGGATGCGGAGTGAGGCGCGGGTGAGGGGAACGCTAGGAGGCTCTAGGTCGTCTGGACCGGCCGCCGTGAGTGCAGATAGTCGGCGGCAAGGATCGGTCGAAGGGCGCTGGCCAATGCGTCCACTTGCTCGCTGGGCAGTTGCTCGATGAAGGCCCGCAGCGCCCGCCGCCGGGCGGCGAGGTGCTGGTCGACCATCTCCAGCCCGGGCAGGGACAGCGAGACCAGCTTGACCCGTCGGTCGTCGGGGTTCTCCCGCCGCTCCAGGATCCCGAGCTCTACCAAGCGGTCGATATTGCGACCTGCGGCGTGGACCGACAGGTCGAGATGGTCGGCGACCGCGCCGATCGGCAAAGGCCCAGAACAAGCGAGCAACATCGTGGTGCGGACCTGGGTGAAGGAAAGTTCGATGTCCGCCAGGAAGGTGAGACCTTCCGACTCCACCATGCCGATCAACTGCCGCAAGAAGCTCTCCAAGCTGTCGAACAGCTCGCCTCGCGAATCCACGCCGAAGATAGTAGCGCAAGCGCGACTATCGCGAAAGATCCATCTATCGCGATGGTCGCCCCTATCCGAAGTCAGCCGACGTGCCTCGAGGAGAGACGACCTTCCCCTCGGAATGTGCTGTCTCGGTGCCTGCTGAGACAATCTCGGGGTGGCTAGTCCGAAGTCGAGTCCGCCGCACGTTCGAGGCGGAGACCTGAGCACCGACGTACTAGTCGTCGGCTCAGGTCCGGCAGGATCGGCCGCTGCAGCCTGGGCGGCGCGGCTCGGCCTGGACGTGGTGCTCACCGACGCGGCCACCTTCCCGCGGGACAAGACCTGTGGCGACGGGCTCACCCCTCGTGCCATCGCGGAGATGATCGGGCTCGGACTCGAGGACTGGCTGCGGGCCCACACCGTCAACCAGGGGCTGCGCGCGCACGGATTCGGTCAGACGCTGTTGCTTCCCTGGCCGGGCGGATCCTTGCCTGACTGGGGCTCGGCCGTCGCTCGCACCGAGCTGGACGACCACCTGCGAACCACCGCCCTCAAGGCCGGCGCTACCGGGCTCGACGGGTCCCGGGCGATCAGCGTCCGCCGGGACGGCGACCGAGTCGCTGCCGTGGAGTTCCTCCGCGATGGTCGGCTCTTCGAGGTGACCTGTCGACGACTGATCGTCGCCGACGGGGTCCGCTCGCCGGTCGGCAAGATGCTGGGCAGGCAGTGGCACCGTGACACGGTCTACGGCGTGGCCGGCCGCTCCTACGTCGCCTCGGAGATGAGCGACGACCCGTGGATCAGCTCCCACCTCGAGCTGCGCGGGACCGACGGTGAGGTGCTGTCCGGCTACGGCTGGATCTTCCCGCTCGGCACCGGCGAGGTGAATCTCGGGGTGGGCACGCTGGCGACCCAGAAACGACCGGCCGAGGTGGCGCTGCGCCCCTTGATGCAGCACTACGCCGCCCAGCGACGCGACGACTTCGCGCTCACCGGAGAGCTGCGGGCCAGCACTTCGGCGTTGTTGCCGATGGGTGGCGCTGTCTCCGGGGTGGCAGGTCGCAATTGGGCACTGATCGGTGATGCGGCTGGGTGCGTGAACCCGCTCAACGGGGAAGGCATCGACTACGGCCTCGAGGGTGGTCGGCTGGTCGCAGAGACGTTGGTCGGCGACCCGCCCGACCTGGGCACGCTCTGGCCTGCCGTGTTGCGGCACCACTATGGGGAGAGCTTCTCGATCGCGCGTCGTCTGGCCGGACTTGTCACCATTCCGCGGTTGCTGCCGGCACTCGGGCCGGCAGGCATGCGCTCGGACTGGCTGATGACGCTGGCCCTACGCTGGATGGGCAACCTGGTCACCGACGCTGACCGCGACCGGGCAGCACGAGTGTGGCGCTGGGCCGGCCGGCACTCTCAGGCGCGGGACGCGCGGGCGCCGTTCTCCTGATCGACCAGGCCCGCTTCCAGTTCGTGATCGGATCCACGGTCCAGGTCAATCGGTGGCGCACCGGGGGACAGGCCAAGGTGAGCGCCAGCCCAACTGCACCGAGAATGGTGAGGACCAGCCCGATCGCCGGGTGAGCCATCGCCCACGACGGCCATGAGGTGACACCCAGAGGCTGCACGACGAAGCCGTGCCACAGATAGACGACCATGGTCGCCGCCCCCATCGCGGAGAACCAGCTCCGTCTCGTCGGCATCAGGGCAAGCACGGCCAGGGCTCCGACCAGGCCCACCGTCATCACCACCAGGCGGATCCACATCGCCGGCAACGGTGCCCAACCCAGGTCTTGATAGCTCACGTCGTAGTAGAAGAACGCCGTGCGGGCCCAATCGTCGGTGGAGCGGGCCAACCAGCAGATTCCGAGCAGCACGCCGATGGCCGTGATACGCACCCACCACGTGCGCAACCAGGCGATGCCCAGGCCCGGCCGCGCCAGCAGGAGACCGACGGCGAAGAAAGGCAACAGCCCGACGACCCGGCTCAGCGCGAGCACGTCCCACGGCCAGAGCCCGGCGACCAGGCTTGCCAGCACCGCAAGCGGCAGCAACACCCAACTCCTCCGCAGGAGCGGTGCGAGCAGCCGCCACATGGCCAACGCAGGCAGGAACCACATCGCCCAATGCGGCACCAGCCACACCGGTCCCTGCGGTTCGAGGCCCAGCATGCGGCGGTACCAGTAGAGCGCGGGTTCGAAGAGCAGGTAGGGCACCACCAGCCGGGTGCCCACCCCCATCAGATGCCTTCGGTCCCAACCGAAGCCGGCCGAGAGGTAGCCGCTGACCAGGACGAACGCCGGAAGATGCCAGAAGTACAAGAAGTTGTAGAACCACTGGCCCAGATACGTGTCTTGGATGAGTTCCACGGCATGGCCGACGACCACCAGCGTGACCAGAGCCATCTTGGCGTTGTCCAGCCACGGGTCCCGAGCCAGGTCGCTCCGGTCACCGGTCGTCGTGCTGGGCGATCTGTCAGCCGGTTGATCTGCCGAGGTGATACCTCCTCGACCGGACTGCATGGCGCTTCCTTCCTGGTGGCGATGGTCCACCTGTCCAGTAGCCCACATCCCACGTGAGCATGAGTGTTCGCGCCGCGCGATCCGCTATCCATCGACGGTGATGCGCACCCATCCCGCTAGGTTGGAGTGGTGGCCGGCCTCCCTCAGCAACAGCGCGTCGCGGCGTACGCCGTGATCCTCCGCGACGCACACCTGTTGCTGTGCCGCATCTCGCCCCGCATCTCGGCCGAGGAGCGGTGGACGCTGCCCGGAGGCGGCGTCGAACACGGCGAACACCCGCGCGGAGCCGTCCTTCGTGAGATCTTCGAGGAGACCGGTCTGACCGCTGACGTGTCCGAGACGGCCAGGGTCTACTCAGCCCACCTGCCAGGTGTCTGGCGGGGCGGGATCCGCGTTGACGCTCACGCGCTACGGCTGGTGTACGACGGGTGGGTGGCCACCGATGCCCCGGAGCCACGAGTGGTCGAGGTCGACGGATCGACGGTGGAGGCAGCTTGGCAGCCGCTGTCCAAGATCCTCGATGGGGAGGTTCCCGTGGTGCCGCTGGTGGTGGAGGCACTGTCGGACCACCAGCCGTTCCAGCTCCAACGGATCGCGGCCTATGCGGTGATCAGGCGCGGTGACGCCGTGCTGCTCACCCGGATCTCCGAGCGCGGCCACCACTCCGGCGAGTGGACTCTGCCGGGAGGCGGGATCGACCACGGGGAGCCTCCGGCGCAGGCGCTGGCCCGAGAGGTGAGGGAGGAGTGTGGCGTCACGTGCACGGTCGGGGATCTGCTGGACGTGCACGATCTGCATTTCTCCGGGACCGCGCCGTCGGGCCGATTCGAGGACTATCACGGCATCCACCTCCTCTTCGCCGCGACCGTCGCTGACGATGTCGAGCCCCGGGTGATGGAGGTGGACGGCACCACTGATGCCGTCGCCTGGGTGCCTGAGTCAGAGATCGTTGCGGGAGAGAGGCCGGTCACCGAGGTCGTTCGCGCTGCGCTCGCGCTGGATACACTTCCGCGGTGAATCCGCGCCACCGTCGCCTGGTTATCCCGGTCGCCCTGGGACTCCTGCTGGCGCTGGTGGTCCTGGCTGCGGTGCTGCGGTGACGGATCCATCGGCGGCGTCGACCACGCCGTCGCAGGGGGAGTTCGCGGCTGTGCGCACCTGGCTGCTGGACGAGGCGGGGCTGCTGCGAGCGGTGGCCTCCGGGCGCCGTCGTACTGCTCGCCCCCAGTGGCGCCGTGTCGAGCTGCGCTACGTCGACCTCAAGG
>JBDHZT010000121.1:0-10969 GCA_039811985.1 Nocardioidaceae bacterium
CGAGATGGCCGGCGACGAGGGCGCCCGTGCCTACCGGGCCCTCCTCGACTGAGTCGTCATGAGCATGGTTCCTACCGACCCCGCCCAGGATGCTGCCGTGCCCGGTGGTGTCGAGCCGAACCGCACGCCTAACGCGGCGTCGGACGGTTCGTTGTCTCCTGGAGCGGCACCGAGCCGAGCGTGGAGCCCGACGGCGATGCGGCGCGCGGTGACCGACGTACGCCATCTGCTGTGGTTCCGCTCGGCGTCGGTCCGCCGCAAGGCGGCCACCCGGTGGGCGCTGGGGATCTTCTGCGCCGTCACCACGGCGGTCGCGTTCGTGCCCGCCTATGTCGACGGCGCGGGCGGGATCGAGAACGGCGGGCAGGCGCTGAACTTCCTGCTCCTGCTCCCCACCGTGCTCGCCGGACTGCTCCTGTTGGCTGTCATCTCCTCGGTGGCCTCCGGCGGTGGCCGCGAGCTGCTGTCACGCGACCACGGGGTCGCCTATCCGGTGAGCCCCACCACCGATCATCTGGGTGCGCTGCTGCTCGCTCCGCTGAACATCGCCTGGGTGCTGCAGGCATGGACCCTGCTGGGTCTCGCCGCCTATGCGCTGGGTCCCCAGGGTCTGGTCGGCGCTCAGGTGATCGGGGTCGGTTGGATCGTCGCGGCCACGGCCCTGGGCCAGGCGCTGGCCTGGACGGTGGAGGCGATCCGCCGGACCCGCAACGGCGTCCTCATCGTGCGCTTGATGGGTGTCGGTGCCGCTGCGGTCGCTGTCGTCGTACAGCTCACCGGTCACGTTAGCGACGTGCTCGACGAGCTGCCCACGGTGTACGTCGTGCGTGGCATGACCGCGACCTCCGAGGGACGCTGGTGGTACTACGCCGCCACCGTCGCGGCGATGCTCGCCATCGCGCTGGTCGCCATCGCCGTCGGCGCGGTGCCCGCACATCTGGCCGCGCGCAAGGCACCGCGTGACGAGATCCGCGCCGAGACCGGCTCCCGGCAGGCCAGGCGGGAGCCGCGCTCGGACCTGATCGCGCTGATCCGGATGGACCGAGCCTCGGTGTGGCGGTCGGTGCCGATGCGCCGCGGCCTGCTGGTGCTGGCGGTCGGCCCCGGTCTGGTCGCCCTGGCCGGCAACCTGACCTGGAGCCAGATGACGATCCTGCCCGGGCTGGTCGCGTCGGGCGGGGCGCTGCTCTTCGGCGTCAACGCCTGGGTCCTCGACGGCCGCGGGATGCTGTGGCGCGAGAGCCTGCCGGTGTCCGCCTCGACGGTGTTCACCGCGCGGGTAGCAGTGCTGGTCGAGTGGCTGGTCGTCGCCTCGGGGATCACCGTAGTGCTCGGCTCACTGCGCGCGGGGATGCCGGCGCTGCACGAGCTGACCGCCATGCTTGCCACCTTGGCCGTGGTGATCGCCCAGGTGGTCGGCGGCGCGATGCGCTGGTCGCTGCAGCGGCCGTTCTCCGTCGACATGCGCTCGGCTCGGGCCACTCCCGCGCCGCCGCTGGTGATGGTCGGCTACTCCGCCCGGCTTGCGTTGAGCACCACCTTGACCTCGCTGGTCTTCTCAGGGCTGGCCAAGCTCCCGCTCTGGAACCTCTCCCTGGTCGTTGCCGTCCCGTTCCTGATCTGGTCGCTGGTCCGCCTCAGCTGGGCACGCCGCACCTGGCTCGACCCGTTCGAGCGGGCCCGGGTCACCATGACCGTCGCCGCCTGAGGTCGCTAAGCCGTGGGGCGCACACCACGGTGGAATCGCGCGTTGGCGGGTTGCTGGTCGGGTGGTGGTGGTGACCGACAAGGCAGTTACCGCTCGGTGAGCGCCGCTCGTGCTCGACACGTCATCGATTGGGCGCAGACGACATCGAAAACGGCGTCTGGCATGTCGTCTTGGAACAATCGATGCACCCATCTGCCGAGATGCCGGTAGCTGCCCTGTCGGTCGCAACCTCAGACGCCCAGCACCCGGCAGCGGCGCCCCTCCACGGACCCAGGCTAGGGTGCGCGCGTGGGCACGTTGCTGCTGGTCCGGCACGGGCAGGCATCCTTCGGTGCCGCGGACTACGACGTGCTGTCCGAGACGGGCGCGGAGCAGGCCAGACTGCTGGGCGCGTGGTGGGCCCGTAGCGGCGTGACGCCGGACCTGGTGATCCACGGACCGCAGCGGCGACAGCGGGACACGGCCACGCTGATGTCCGACGCAGCCGGTTGGTCACCTGCGGTGATCGAGGAGCCCGGGTGGTCGGAGTTCGACCACGAGCAGGTGGTGCGCGCGGCGACCCCGGATCAACCACCGCCGGGCGACCGCAAGGCGTTCCAAACGCTCTTCGAGGGCGCCCTCGAGCGATGGATCTCCGGCGCGCACGCCGACGACTACCCCGAGACCTATGCCGGCTTCGTCGGCCGGGTCCACACCGCGCTCGACCGGGCCTGTGCGGGGGCCGACCGCGGCCGCACCGTCGTGGTCGTCTCCTCCGGCGGGCCCATTGCGGCTGTCGCCGCGAACCTGGTGGATCCCGCCGGTGAGGCGGTGGCGCAGGCCCGAGCCTGGCGGCGGCTCAACGTGGTCGTGGTGAATTCGTCGTACTCCCGGATCGGGGTCGGCGCCAGCGGCCCCCGCCTGCTCACCTACAACGAGCACTCCCATCTCCCCCCGGCCCTACTCACCTACCGCTGACCCTCCCGAAGACCAGGAGGACTGAGGTCACCTACGTCTGGGTGTGGACGCAGCGGTCGGCGGGGCAGTGCTGACCGGCGCACCAGGGGACGCCGACCGCTGCGGCGAGGGCGACGTCGTCGTCTAGGACCACGACGTCGATCCCCTGCCGAGACAGCAAGGTGCCGGCGACCGTGGCGCGGAAGCCGCTGGCGCAGTAGAGCCAGCTCGGCTCGGCCGACCCCGTGACCACGGCAGTGAAATCGTCGAGCTCGTGGGCAGGCACGTGTCGGGCGCCGCGCACATGGCCGGTGTGCCACTCGGACGTCTCACGGACATCGAGCACGTCGACCGACCGCCCCGCGCCGAGCGCTTCGGCGAGGCCGCCGAAGTCCTCGGTCGTCAAGGTCGCCGCGGCAGTGCGCAGCGGCCCGACGTGGGCGCCCGCGACATGGTCGACCCCGATCCGGGACAGCTCTCGTTGGGCGGCGGCAAGCTGCTGCTCGTCGGCGGCCACCAGCACGACCGGTTCGTCGAGGGGGACCGTCCAGCCGGCCCAGGTGGCGATCGGCCCGCGTGCGTCGATGCTCACGCTGCCCGGCAGGTGGGCCTTGGCGTAGTCGCTACGCGGTCGCACGTCCAGCACCCAGCAGCCCGCCGCGGCCATCTGCTGCACCTTGGCGGCGGTCAGCCGCGGCGGAGTGCCGAGATCGGCGGCGACGGTGCCGGCGAGATTCCGCTCCCCCATCTCAGCGAAGTACGCCGGCACCGGCCCCGACCGTCGCAGCAGATCGGCGACGAAGGCGTCCTCGTTGAGGAGGTACGCCGGATTCACCGTCAGCTGGTCGGCCAGAGTCTCTCCGCCCTCCTCGACCGCCCGCCCGGCCATGCAGAAGCTGCCGAAGCCGTGGGTGGGCAGCAGCCGCGCACTCCCGGGGAGCAGGCGGGCCAGCCTCCGCACCGTCCAGTACTGCTCGCGCGCCAGCTCCTCCGCCCGCTCGGGCCCGAGCAGGTCGGTCCTACCGGTGCCGCCGAGCAACAGAGAACCGCCGGTGAAGGCGGCGTCGGCGGGCCGGTCCTCGACGTGCAGGGAGTAGGCCGTGTGGGTGTCGGTGTGCCCGGGTGCCGGGATCGGGCGCAGGCGGAGCGGGCCGATGTCGATCGGCTCACGCGGGTCGGCGGACTCCGCGCGGAAGCTGACCGGAGCGTAGGTGGGTACGACGTAGCGCGCGCCGTATCGCCTGGCCAGGGCCCAGCCACCGGACAGGTAGTCGTTGTGGATGTGGGTCTCCAGCACCGCGCCCAGCCGCGCGCCACGCCGCTGCAGCACGTCTTCGATGCGGTCCAGGTCTCGCTGCACATCCACGGCGACCGCCCATCCGTCCGCGTCGGCGACGTAGGACCGGTCGCCGAGCCCGGGAGTCTCGATGGTTGTCACGTTGAGCGTGCTGGTGTCCGCGGCCGCTGGCCATTCGAGCCTGAGCACTGCGCCTCCCTCGGGTTCGGGTCGTTATTCTCGTAAGTAGAGTAACTTACTGCAGAATAGAGAGAGGAATTGCCCGTGGATCGGTATGTCGTCGTCGGCGGTGGCGCGTCCGGTGCGCTGGTCGTTGCCCAGCTCGCCCGCCAGGCACGGGAGCCCATCGAGGTCACCGTCGTCGAGCCGCGTGAGCGCCTGGGTCGAGGGATTGCCTACGACACCGACAACCCTCGCCATCTGCTCAATGTGCCGAGCCGGGCGATGAGTGCGTTGCCCGACCGGCCAGACCACTTCCACCGGTGGGCCGGCGGCTCGTCGGTGGACTTCTGCTCGCGGGCGCGCTACGGCGAATACCTCGAGGCGGTGCTGCGCGAGTCGTGGCGGCGGGCGCCCGAGGGGTCGACCCTCCAGCATCTGCGGGACACGGTGACGGGCCTGAGCCATCTGCCCACTGGCGCGATGCGGCTCGTCACCGCGAGCGGCGCCTGGCTGTACGCCGACGGCGTGGTGCTCGCTACCGGGCACGGGAAGCCGCTACAGCCGAACTGGCTCGATCCGGTCGCCGAGGTCGTCGTACCACCTTGGACGCCGCGGCTGACCGAGCGCATCGGTGGGGAGGGGCAGGTGCTCTGTGTCGGCACCGGGCTGACCGCGGTCGATGTCGCCCTCGAAGTGCTCGCCGCCGACCCGCGGGCTCGAGTGACCGCGGTGTCTCGCCGTGGGCTGGTGCCGGCAGCGCACCGGTTGCCGCTGTCTGCGCCGCGTGAACTGGATCTAGGCCCCGGACCGGTGCGGCTGCGACCCTTGATCAGGACACTGCGGTCGGTCGAGGGGGACTGGCGGGCCGTGGTGGATGGCCTGCGACCGCTGACGCCGGAGATCTGGGCGTCCTTCACTCCCGTCGAGCGGCGCTCCTTCGTGACCCATGTCGACCGATACTGGGAGGCGCACCGCCATCGGATGGCGCCCGAGGTGGCTCGACGGCTCGAGCACTACCGCCACGCCGGCCGGCTGCGGTTCCTCGCTTGTTGGTCGCCAAGCGCGAGCATGTGGGGCGGGCAGGCGCATGTCCGGCTCGGTGCGGAGCGGTTGCGCGTCGATGCGATCGTCACCTGCTTCGGACCCGGTCCCGCGCTGGCCGGCACCGAGCTCGGCAACGACCTGGAGTCGGCCGGACTGGCTCGCCCCGGTCCGTTCGGCCTCGGGGTGGACTGCGATCCACTCAGCGGTGCGCTGATCGGTGTCTCTGGCCGCGTCGACGACCGAATCGTGACCATCGGACCACTGCGCCGGGGGGTGCTCTGGGAGTCGACGGCCATCGGCGAGATCCGCGCCCAGGCATCCGCCGTCGCGGGTCACCTGCTAACCCAGCGGGTGCCGATCGGGACGTGACTAACCGCCCATCAGGGCGTCACTAGCGGGAAGGGCCGCTCAGTGTGGGGTCGGGCTGGTGGATGACGACGGTGCTGAGGATCTTGTCGGTCAGCGTCTGCTTCTGGTCGTCCCACAGCGGCCACAGGTAGTCGATGTAGCAGAGCTGGTTGATGAGCCCGTGCAGGAAGTAGCGACCGACGCAGGACCAGGCCCCGCTCGGCTGGCCGTCCACTGCGCGCACGAGCCGGATGCCCATCTTGCGCTTGCCGTAGGTGTAGCCGGTGCGGCCCTGGTCCAAGAAGTAGTTGATGATCATCCGCCAGAGCGAGAGTGCGAAGCCGATGAGCAACAGCACGCCTCCGAGCGCGATCAGGGCACCGTTGCCGCCGGTGGTGACGACCGTCCCGTCGCTGGCCGTCCTGGTCTCGATCGAGGAGAGGCCGGCGATGATGAACGCCGTCCCGAGGATCGACGGGATCCAGCCGGGCCAGAGATACAGCAGGTCCCACAGATAGCTGATCGCCCGCGTGGGCCAGGAGGCGTAGGTGGGTCCGGGCGTGTAGGGCGTGCCCATCGGAGGGGCGCCGTAGCCACCAGCGCCGTACGCCGGCGGCGGAGGTCCGTAGCCAGGCGGGGGTGGCGGCGTGCCATATCCCGGCGCCGGCGGCGGGGCGCCGTAGCTGGGGGGCGGTGGCGGTGGGGTGCCGTAGCCGGGAGCGGCAGGCTGGTCCGGGCCGGGCGGTGGCGGGTTGATGCCGCCCTCGACCGGCTGGTCGGGGTTGGCAGGCGTGTTCGGATCCGACATCGAATCCCCCTGATCGGTGTGGGCGAGGACTCCTCACCCTATCCAGCCCCAACTCCGCTGAGTGTCAGCCGGAGGCGATAGGTACGGCGGTCCCCGGCCCCATCTGCTGAGAAACAGACAGTCTTGACTGTTTGTTCTAGTAGGGGCACGATGGCGCGGTGACCACTGCCGTCCGGGTGCCGCAGAGCGAGCGGACGCGAGTGATGCGGGCGCGGCTGATGGACGCGACCGTCGAGCTCTTGGTCGAGCGCGGCTTCGCGGGAACCTCGACGACGTTGGTCTCGGAGCGGGCCGGCGTCTCCCGCGGCGCCCAGCTGCACCACTTCCCGACCAAGAACGATCTTGTGGTCGCAGCGGTAGAGCACCTCACCGAGGTGCGCGGGGCAGAGCTCGCCGCGGCCGCGCGGCGGCTGCCGAAGGGAACTCGGCGAACGCGGGCCGTGCTGCGGATGCTGGGCGACCACTTCAGCTCGCCGGTGTTCACCGCGGCCCTGGAGCTCTGGGTGGCTGCTCGCACCGACCCAGCGCTGTTGGTCGCCGTCGCGCCGCTGGAGCAGCGGATCGGGCGGGAGACCCATCGGCTCACCGTCGAGCTGCTCGGAGCCGACGAGACCAAGCCAGGGGTCCGCGAGCTGATCCAGGGCACCCTCGACCTGGTGCGCGGGCTGGGGTTGGCCGACACCATCTCCGACGATGCGCGACGGCGTCGTCGGATCCTCGACCGCTGGGCCGACGTGCTCGACGAGTCTCTTACTGGAGCTTCGAGATGAGTGATCTGCTCGACGGCATCCTTGCCGACCTGGCCGCCGAAGGTGATCGCCTCGACCACCTGGTCGCAGGCCTCCCAGAGGCGCAATGGCGACTGCCCACGCCGGCTCCAGGGTGGGATGTCGCCACCCAGGTCGCGCACCTGGCGTGGACCGACGAGGCGGCCGGCAAGGCTGCGACGGACAAAGTCGCCTGGGACGAGTTGGTGCTCGCCGCGATGGCCGACCCCGATCCGATCGTCGACGAAGCCGCGCTGACGGGTGGTGCCGCACCGCCCACCGAGCTGCTCACCCGCTGGCGCAGGGCGCGGGCCAGCCTGGCTCTGGCGCTGCGCGCGATGCCGGAAGGGGAGCGGCTGCCCTGGTTCGGACCGCCGATGTCGCCGGCCTCGATGGCGACGGCGCGCTTCATGGAGACCTGGGCGCACGGACTAGACATCTACGAAGCGCTGGAGGTCGAGCCGGAGGTGACCGACCGGATCCGGCAGGTCGCTCACCTCGGTGTGCGGACCCGAGACTTCGCCTTCCGGACCCATGGACTGACGCCGCCCGCCAACGAGTTCCGGATCGAGCTGATCGCTCCCTCCGGTGCGACCTGGACGTGGGGACCGGTGGACGCCCCGCAGCGGGTGACCGGGTCGGCGTACGACTTCTGCCGTCTGGTCACCCAGCGTCGGCACCGCGCCGACACCGATCTGCTGGCCACCGGCGCGGACGCCGACCGCTGGCTGGACATCGCGCAGGCGTTCGCCGGACCGCCAGGCGAGGGAAGGCGACCGACGTGACGGCGCCTGATCAGCCGGTGTTGCGGATCGGGAACTGCTCCGGGTTCTACGGCGACCGAATGTCGGCGATGCGCGAGATGCTCGAAGGCGGGCCGCTGGACGTGCTCACCGGGGACTACCTCGCGGAGCTGACCATGCTCATCCTCGGCCGGGACCTGATGAAGGATTCATCCGCGGGCTATGCGCGGACCTTCGTGAGGCAGGTCGAGGAGGCGCTCGGCCTGGCCCTCGAGCGGGGTGTCCGAATCGTCAGCAACGCCGGCGGGCTCAATCCGGCCGCCCTGGCCGCTCGGTTGCGCGAGGTCGCCGAGGCGCTCGGCCTGCGCCCGGTGATCGCCCATGTCGAGGGCGACGACCTGCGGACGCGGTCTACTGCGTTGGGCTACCCCGGCGCGCTGACCGCCAACGCCTACCTCGGAGCCGGCGGCATCGCGGCGGCGCTGTCGGCCGGAGCCGATATCGTGGTGACCGGCCGGGTGACCGATGCCTCCCTGGTGGTGGGGCCCGCGATGGCGCACTTCGGCTGGAGCACGACGTCGTACGACGCCCTCGCCGGCGCCACCGTGGCCGGCCACGTGATCGAGTGCGGGACACAGGCGACGGGTGGCAACTTCTCCGGCTTCTTGTCCCTGCCGAGGGACGGCCGGCCGCTGGGCTTCCCGATCGCCGAGGTCGCCGCCGACGGGTCGTGCGTCATCACCAAGCATCCCGGGACCGGCGGCGCGGTCACCGTCGACACGGTGACCGCACAGCTGATGTACGAGATCCAGTCCGAGCGTTATCTCGGCCCCGATGTCACCACGCGGCTCGACACTGTCTCGCTGGCACAAGCCGGGGCTGACCGGGTGTCGATCGCTGGGGCGCGTGGCGAGGCGCCGCCCTCGACGTTGAAGGTCTGCGTCAACGAGCTGGGTGGCTACCGCAACACCATGGAGTTCGTCCTCATCGGGCTCGACGTCGACGCCAAGGCGGACTGGCTGCAAGTGCAGCTCGGCCCCGCGCTGCACGCGGAGTCGGTGACCTGGACGCGGGTCGACCTCGGCGTGCCCGGAGCCGACACGGAGGAGGGCGCGTCCTGTTTGCTGCGGTGCACCGTGACCGACCCCGTCGTCGACGCCGTAGGGAAGGCGTTCACCGCGCCCGCCGTCGCGCTCGCATTGGCGTCCTATCCCGGCTTCACGATGACCGGCCCGCCGGCTCCCGCGACGCCGTACGGCATCTATCGGGCGGCCTACGTCGACCGCGTCTCGGTGCCACAGATCGTCGTGATGCCCGACGGAAGCCGCATCGAGGTCACTGACCAGATTGCCCAGGTCGACATCGCGTCCGCGCCCTCGGCAGACTCCGCTGCCCCCTCGACCGCCGCGCTGCCGAGCACGGGACCCACCATTGAGGCGCCCCTCGGAACGTTCGTGCACGCACGCTCCGGCGACAAGGGCGGCGACGCGAACCTCGGCCTCTGGGTCGCCCACGACGGATCACAGCGACACGACGCCCGGGTGGCGTGGCTGCTCGACTTCATCACTGAGGCCCGGATCCGCGAACTGGTCCCTGAGGCGGCCGACCTGACGGTCGACGTCGTACCGCTGCCCAACCTAGGCGGCGTCAACGTCGTCCTGCACGGCCTCCTCGGCGAGGGCGTCGCCGCCTCCACCCGCTTCGATCCGCAGGCCAAGGGGTTGGGCGAGTGGGTGCGCTCCCGGGTCGTCGAGGTGCCGGAGGTGCTGTGGTGAATGCTGTGGTGAATGCCGAGCGGGAGGCGCTCCGCGCGACGGCGGCGGAGTTCGTACGCCGTGAGGTGGCGCCACACCTCCAGGAGTGGGAGGACGCCGGCTCGATCCCGCGCGACCTGCACCGGGCCGCCGCCGACCAAGGCCTGCTCGGCGTCGCCTTCCCCGAGAGCGTGGGCGGCTCGGGCGGGGATCTGGCCGACTCGGTGGCCATGCAGGAGGCGATGTTCGCCGCGGGAGCGTCCAGTGGCTTGATGGCGGGCCTGTTCACCAGCGGGATCGCGCTCCCGCACCTGGCCACCGTCGGTGAACCTGATCAGGTGACCCGGTTCGTCCGGCCCACCCTGGCCGGCGAGCTGATCGGCTCGCTCGCCGTCACCGAGCCCGACGGCGGCTCCGACGTCGCCGCGATCAGGACGACCGCGCGCCGCGACGGCGAGCACTACATCGTCAACGGCGCCAAGACCTTCATCACCTCCGGGGTGCGCGCCGACTTCGTCACCACCGCGGTCCGCACCGGCGGGGCGGGTTCTCGGGGGATCTCCTTGCTGGTCGTCGAGAAGGGCACGGACGGATTCGAGGTCAGTGCTCCGCTGGCCAAGATGGGTTGGCACTGCTCCGACACCGCGGAGCTGTCGTTCGTCGACGTCCGGGTCCCGGTGGGCAACCTGGTCGGCGAGGAGAACACCGGATTCGGCCAGATCGCCGAGCAGTTCGTGGTCGAGCGGATCGCCTTGGCGGTGCACGGCTACGGCATCGCGGGTCGAGCGCTGGCGCTGACCGTGGCCTACTGCCGCGACCGACACACCTTCGGCAGCCCGCTCATCTCCCGGCAGACGGTCCAGCACACCCTGGTCGAGATGCGCCGACGGGTCGAGGTGGCCCGGGCCTACACCCACGAGGTGGTCCGTCGGCACCTCGCCGGTGAGAACGTCGTCGCCGAAGCCTGCCTGGCCAAGCAGACCGCCGTCGAGGCGGCCGCGCACGTCACCGACCGGGCCGTCCAGCTGCACGGCGGCACCGGCTATCTGCACGGGATCGAGGTGGAGCGGCACTACCGCGATGCCCGCATCTTGCCGATCGGGGGAGGAGCGACCGAGGTGCTGAGCGACCTGGCGGCCCGGCTGATGGGCTACGCATCATGACGACGACGCCCGACCACAGGTCGGCGATGGAGGAGAAGCTGGCCGAGCTCGCGGCGGAGCAGGCGAAAGCGGTGGCCGGGGGCGGGGAGAAGTACGTCGCCCGCCACCACGCGCGGGGCAGGCTGCTGCCGCGAGAGCGGATCGAGCTGCTGGTTGACGAGGGATCGGCGTTCCTCGAGCTCTCCCCGCTCGCCGGCTGGGGCTCGGACTTCACCGTCGGAGCATCGGTCGTCACCGGC
>JBDHZT010000122.1:0-10937 GCA_039811985.1 Nocardioidaceae bacterium
GCAGGTCCGCGCGGGCGCGACGATCCACCTCGACCTCGGAGCAACCATCTGGGTCTTCGGCTACGGCAAGCGGATCGGCACCCTCGCGGGTGAGGTCACCGGGCCCGCGCTCACCCTGGACGACTGGCGGGAAGGGCCGAACTACGGTCGCTCGTGGAAGGCGGTTCGGGCAGGCACCAGCGCCCTGACGATCACCATCACCGCCGACGGCAAGCCCGTAACCCTGGGCACGGTGACCGTCATCGTCCGCTCGTGACAGTCACCAGTGGCTAGGCCTGATGCTTCCATGGTCGCGCCGGTGGTCAGCAGGACCGACGCGGCCAAGCACTTCTTCACCGAGATGGCGCCACACTTCGACGTACGGCGCTGAGATGCTGTCGCGTCGAGATGTTCCTCGACGCACCCGGTGAGCTCATCGGCCGAGCCGTGCTCCTCGAACGCAAACTCATCCTTCGCGCAGGAGAGGCCCTGAGATGCGGGAAACATGGTTGCCTCGTCGGAGCATGCAGTCTAGCCTCGATGCATGACGATGATTCAGATCCGCAACGTGCCCGAGGATGTTCACCGACGCCTCAAAGCGCGCGCGGCTCTTGAGGGCGTCTCGCTGTCCGACCTGGCACTCGCCGAGCTACAGCGGTCGTTGGACCGACCGACTCGTCGTGAGCTTCTCGAGCTGGTGGCTTCCCGCGAGCCTGTCCGGTCCGGCCCCTCCTCGCCGGAGCTGATCGACTCAGCGCGCAATGCCTCGTGATCGTTCTGGATGCGTCGGCCGCGATCGAGTGGCTCTTGGTGCGTGACCTCGGAGCGGCTGTTGCTGCTCGGTTCAGCGACCCCGAGGTCACGGTGCATGCGCCGTCACTGCTCGGCGTCGAGGTGGCGGCGGCGCTGCGGGGCCTCGTACTCGGTGGCCACGCACGGCCCGAGCGGGCGTCACTCGCGCTGGCAGACCTAGCCGCCTCAGACATCGCTCTCCATGACCCGACCCCGCTTCTGCCTAGGGCCTGGGAGCTGAGGGACAACCTCACGCCGTACGACGCCGTCTACGTCGCTCTCGCCGAGATCCTCGACGCAACATTGGTCACCGCTGACGCGCGCATCGCCAGCGCGCCGGGACTGCGCACCACGATCGACCTGGTCGCGAACTCCTGACCACGGAGCGTGGCTGCTCGACCGACCGGCATTATCAGTAGACCGCGACGTGCACGTGGTCGTAGTGGTTGGCGGTGGCGGAGCCACGGCTGGACATCGCCCGCCAGCCCTCGGACGCCCGCTCGGGGGTCCAGATGTGCTGGCGCCAGAGGATGTCGTAGAGGTTGAGCTCGGCGGCGTGACTCTGGAGGAACTCGGCGATCGCATTGCCGAGTTCCACGTCGCTGGTCATGATGTCGAGGGCGCGACCGGAGGCGTGTTCGCCGTGGTTGTCCCAACCGCCGTACGACGTGATCTGCGGGAACGCGTGACACACCGAGCGGTAGACGTAGACCGCGCCATCCGTCAGCCCGTTCTCCACCGACGGATCCGGGCACGGCTCCATCGACAGGCCCGCCGCCGCGGCGATCGGTTTCTCGTCGCTCAGGTAGCCAGCCGTCACCCAGAGCGCCTTGCCGTCGAGGACGATCTCGACGCGGCCGTCGGCCGAGCGGCCTGTGACGACGACCTTCTTGCCCTCGGTCAACTCACCCGACTGCTTGGCGTCCTTGCCGGCGGCGGTCCAGAGATCGAGATCGGTGGTCGTCCAGCGCTGCACGTTGCGGTCCAGTGCGGCGGTCACGATCTGCCGCAGACGCTTCCGCTCGGCCTGAGCCAACTCACGGTCGTAGGCCTGCTGCTTGTCGCCGAGCGCCTGGAGGGTCTGCCGGTCCATCCTCGTGCTGGAGCGGGACACCTGGTCGGGCCGCTCGATGGCAGACGACAGGTCCTGCAGGGCGCTGCTAGCGACCAAACCGCCGTCCTTGTCAGGCGTGTGCAAGGCGACGCCGGTAGCCACCGTCGCGGCGGTCACGAGGGCGGCGGTGGGCACGCCAACGACGACGGCCCGAGGAAAACGGCGAGCGGTGGTCTCCCGCTTGTGGCGGCCTTGTGCCACTGCGCTGGGTCCTTGCTTTCGGCTGACAACGGGGGTTGGTGCATCCGCAGCGTTTGATAACGAAACGGATACGGCCATGTAGTCAACCACAGGTCCAGACCAGCCCGCGAATCCCCCTGTGGATGGGCGTGGTCAGGTCGGGCGGCGGGCCACCACGACGTCACGCACGATCGCCTGGTCGACCCAGTGCTCCAGATCGAGGTAGCCGGGGGCGTCGACGACCTCCAGCGCGGCGTCGCGAAGCAGCTCGGCGAGACGGTCTCGCGACACCACCTTCGTGTTCCAGGCGATGCCTATCGCTCCCCCGCGCCGCAGGAGTGGGACCCACATCGGCAGCGCCTCGGCCACCAGGTCGACGGGGCCCCGCGCCAGCCCACCGGAGGTCGAACGGCTGCCGTGCTGCACGCCGTACGGCGCGTCCGCGACGACCACGTCGAAGGAGCGTGGCCGGAAGAACTCGCCTGCCCGGAGCGTGTCCGCGTGCACGACCTCCACCCGCTGCGCCGCACCGGAGCGGAGCGCGGACTTGTCGCGGGCGAAGGTCGCCTCCAGGCGGGTCGCGCGCCGCTTGCCCTCGTGGCGCACCGGATGCTTGGCGAGGGTGTGCTTGAGCCGCTTGTGCTCCAGCCAGTAGCGCAGGAACGCCGCATAGGCGTCGAAGTCCTTGCTATCGACGTCGATGCCGGCCGCGTCCCAGCCATACATCAGCGCTTGGTTGAGGGTGGTGCCCCGGCCGCAGAGCGGGTCGAGGACCCGGAGTCGCTGGTCCAGCATCCGGTCGGCCGCGGCCGACGCGAGCACGGTCACGTTGAGGAGGAGCTTGGTGAAGGTCTCGTTGGTCTTGCCGGAGTACTTCAGCGTGCTCAACAGGTCGTCGTCGTGCTGGTCGAGCCGGGTCAGGGTCAGCGGCCGGAGCAGGTCACCCTCCCGCTCGAAGATTGCGTACGCCGTCGACACGTTGGCCAGGTGCCGCAGGTCCCGGTCGGTGAGGTCCGCGACCTCGAAGACGAGATAGGGCACGCCGGCGATCACCTCGGGCGTCGGCGCGGTGAGCCGTCCATCGAGCACGCGCTCACCGAGGATGGTGAGCTCGGCCGCCGTGAGCGCCACCGACGCCTCGGCGTAGACCCGGTTGGCGGACGGGTGCAGCAGCAGGGCGAGGGAACTAGTGGTCATCACTAGCCACCGGTGGTCTCGCTGGCTTCTTCGCGGACGTGTCGATCGCGCCCGTCGGTGTCGTCGAGCCAGCCCTCCGGCAGCACGACGTGGCGCCGCGGCGAACCCTGGCGGCCGCGTGGCGCGCCGAGCTCGCCGACGGGGAACGGCTCGTCGGGGTCGAGCTCGTCGAGCAGGTTGTCCAGCGCAGCCAGCGAGTCGACCAGGGCGAGCTCGTGCCGCAATTGGCCACCCGCGCGGAACCCCTTGAGATACCACGACACGTGCTTGCGGAACTCGGTGCAGCCGCGCTCCTCGCCCATGTGCTCGCTGAGCAGCTCCGCGTGCCGACGCATCATCTGCCGGACCTCGCCGAGCGCGGGCAGGGTGGTTCGTTGGGTCGACGAGGACGGGGCGGCGAAGGCGGTGGCCAGGTCGCGGAAGAGCCACGGCCGGCCGAGGCAGCCGCGCCCGACCACGACGCCGGCAGCACCGGTCTGCTCGACCATCCGGAGCGCATCGGCGGCTTCCCAGATGTCGCCGTTGCCGAGCACCGGGATGTCCACGTGCTCGACCAGCCGGGCGATGGCGTCCCAGTCGGCCACGCCGGAGTATGCCTGGTCCACCGTGCGCCCATGCAGAGCGATCGCCGCACAGCCGGTCTCCTGGGCGATCCGGCCGGCATCGAGATAGGTCAGGTGATCCTCGTCGAGCCCCTTGCGGGTCTTGATCGTCACCGGCACGTCGTACGGTGCCGCGGCACCGACCGCAGCCGTCAGGATCTCGGCCAGCAGACCCCGCTTCCAGGGCAGCGCGCCGCCACCACCCTTGCGGGTCACCTTCGGGACCGGGCAGCCGAAGTTCAAGTCGATGTGGCGGACGCCGTGCTCCGCGCAGAGGATCTCGGCCGCCTTGCCGACGTAGGCCGGGTCGGTGCCGTAGAGCTGGACCGACCGGATCTCCTCGGCCGGGTCGAAGACCAGCATCCGCCGCGTCGTGGCGTCACCCTCCACCAAGCCGCGCGAGGTGATCATCTCGCACACGTAGAGACCGGCACCCTGCTCGGCACAGAGCCGTCGATAGGCGGCGTTGGTGATCCCCGCCATCGGCGCCAACACCACCGGCGTCGGCACGCGCAGCGAGCCGAGGCTCAGGCTCGTGGGCAGGGTGGACATGGCTCGATTGTCCGGCCTCGCGGGCGCCGGTTCCAAACCAGTGGAGCGTTCCAGAGCTCAGGAGCCGAGGAGGCGCTCGGCGAAGTACGCCGAGATGCCGCCCAACGAGATCCGCTCCTGGGCCATCGAGTCCCGCTCCCGCACGGTCACCGCGTCGTCCTCGAGCGTCTCGAAGTCGACCGTGACGCAGTAGGGCGTGCCGATCTCGTCCTGCCGTCGGTAGCGGCGGCCGATCGCTCCGGAGTCGTCGAACTCGACGTTCCAGTTCCGCCGCAGCTCGGCGGCCAGGTCGCGCGCCTTCGGCGAGAGGTCGGCGTTGCGGGAGAGCGGCAGCACGGCCACCTTCACCGGGGCGAGCCGGTGGTCGAGTCGGAGCACGGTGCGCTTGTCCACACCGCCCTTGGTGTTGGGCGCCTCGTCCTCGTCGTAGGAGTCGATCAGGAAGGCCATCAGCGACCGGGTCAACCCCGCGGCCGGCTCAATCACGTAGGGCATGTAGCGCTCGTCCGCGGCTTGGTCGTAGTAGGACAGGTCCTGACCGGAGAACAGGCTGTGCTGGGTGAGGTCGAAGTCGGTCCGGTTGGCGATGCCCTCGAGCTCCTCGAAGTCGCGGCCGGAGAAGCCGAAGCGATACTCGATGTCGACGGTCCGCTTGGCGTAGTGGCTGAGCTTCTCCTTGGGGTGCTCGTAGTGGCGCAGGTTCGAGGGGTCGATGCCGAGGTCGACGTACCACCGGGTGCGCTCGTCGATCCAGTACTGGTGCCACTCCTCGTCCTCACCCGGCTTGACGAAGAACTCCATCTCCATCTGCTCGAACTCACGGGTCCGGAAGATGAAGTTGCCCGGCGTGATCTCGTTGCGGAAGCTCTTGCCGGTCTGGGCGATGCCGAACGGCGGCTTCTTGCGGCTCGAGGTCACCACGTTGGCGAAGTTGAGGAAGATGCCCTGCGCGGTCTCCGGGCGCAAGTAGTGCAGCCCCGACGCATCCTCGATGACGCCCAGGTAGGTCTTCAGCATCATGTTGAAGGCGCGCGGCTCGGTCCACGCGCCGCGGGTGCCGCAGTGCGGGCACGGCACCAGCTCGTTGATGTCGACCGTGTCGGGGTCGGCGATGCCCTTCTTGTTCGCGTAGTCTTCTTGGAGGTGGTCCTCGCGGTAGCGCTTGTGGCACGCCTGGCACTCCACGAGGGGGTCGGAGAACGTCGCCAGGTGGCCGCTGGCCTCCCAGGTCTTGGTCGGCAAGATCACGCTCGAGTCGAGACCGACCACGTCGTCTCGACCGGTCACCATCGAGCGCCACCACTGGCGCTTGATGTTCTCCTTCAGCTCCACGCCGAGCGGGCCGTAGTCCCAGGCCGAGCGGGTGCCGCCGTAGATCTCGCCGCACGGGTAGACGAGTCCGCGGCGCTTGGCCAAGGAGACGACACTGTCGAGGGCGGACGGGGACTTCTTGGCCACGACGAAGGTCCTTCTGGTTCTGCGGGTCTGCTGGGCTGGATCTGCTGGGATCGAAGGGTCAGCCTAACGATCGGGGCAACGCGATGTTGAGGTCGGTCCGCGGGTCGACGATCTGGTAGGCGCTGGGCTCGTCGAGCGCTCGGCTCAGGAGCGGGACGGCCGCCACCTTGACGTCGTACGACGACAGCGCGCGGCGATAGCTCCCCACCGACTCCCAACGCGTCATCAGCACCCATAGGCCGGGGTCGTCGACATTGTGACCGAGCGTGCCGTCGACGTACCCGGGCCGCTCAGCCAACGCCGTCAGCGCCTGGTCGACCTCGGCGCGGAACCGCTCCCCCTCCGACTCGGCGACCCGGAATCGGGTGACCACCAACATGCTCGGCACGCTACCCCAGGGGAAGAGCCGGGCCGATTTGGAGATGACCACCCCACGGATGAAAATGATTCTCATGAGTGACGGACGGCGCGGGCGATCACGTCGGGTGCTGCTGTCGTTGCTCGTCACGGCGACCCTGGGGCTGTCCTCCTTGGGGCTGTCCTCCTGTGCGGCGTTCACCAACGACAGCCCAGCGGCATCGGGCAAGGTCTCGGTGGTGGCGGCGTTCTATCCACTGCAGTTCGTCGCGGAGACCGTCGGCGGATCGGCGGTGGCCGTCGCCAACCTGACCCAGCCGGGCGCCGAACCGCACGATCTCGAGCTCTCCATCGCCGAGACCGCAGAGGTAAGCCAGGCCGACCTGGTGGTCTACCTGAAGGGCTTCCAGGCCGCCGTGGACGCTGCTGCCGGCCAAGCCACCGGTGAGATCCTCGACGTCGGGCCCGTCGCAGGGTTGGAAGAGACCGGACACCACGGCCACGACCACGAGGGCGGCGAGGAGCAGGAGTCGTCCGAAGAGTCCGGGCTGGGCGACCTCGACCCGCACTTCTGGCAGGACCCGCTCAAGCTGGCGGCGGTCGCGGACGCGGTCGCCGATCGGCTGGCCACCGTCGATCCCGACCACGCCGCGGACTACCGCGCCCGGGCCACCGATCTGCGCACCGATCTGGAGCGCCTGGACGGCGGCTTCGCCGCCGGTCTGCGTTCCTGTGAACGGCACACCGTGGTGGTCTCGCACGACGCGTTCGGCTACCTGACTCGCTACGGCTTGGAGTTCGAGTCCATCGCCGGCCTCTCCCCCGATGCCGAGCCGACACCGGCCGATCTCGCCCGGCTCCAGGGCCTGATCCGCTCCGACGGGATCACGACGGTCTTCGGCGAGCGGCTCGCCTCGCCGAAGATGGCGCAGACCCTGGCCGACGACCTCGGTATCTCGATGCGGGTGCTCGATCCGATCGAGGGGCTAGCCAAGGCGACGACGAACGAGGACTACCTTTCCTTGATGAGACAGAACCTCGCGGAGCTGCAGGAGGCCAACCAGTGTCGCTGACCTCGGTCGTGCCCGATGCCGGCAACGCTCCTGATTCGGCTGACCCGGTCGTGGTCGCCAACGCCTCGGTCGCCCTCCAAGGCCGGCCCATCCTCCGCGGGGTCGAGTTGCGTGTGCATGCCGGCCAGTTCGTGGCGCTGATGGGCGCCAACGGCTCGGGGAAGTCCACCTTGGTCCGGGCGATGACCGGGCTGCTGCCGTTGGCGAGCGGTCAGATCGACCTTCTCGGGACTCCGCTGTCGCGCTTCGAGGACTGGCAACGGATCGGCTTCGTCCCCCAGCGCATCGGTGCCGCGTCGGGCGTGCCGGCCTCGGTGTGGGAGGTGGTCGCCTCGGGTCGGCTCACCAGGCGGCGGCTGCTGCACCGGCTGGCCCAAGCCGACCGGGCCGCCATCGACGCCGCCATCGAGGAAGTGGGGCTGACCGATCGGGCCCGCGACGGCGTGGCCACGCTCTCCGGCGGCCAGCAGCAGAGGGTGCTGATCGCTCGCGCGCTGGCCGGACAGCCCGACTTGTTCTTCCTCGACGAGCCCACCGCCGGGGTGGACCTGCCCAACCAGCAGACGTTGACCGAGGCACTCGACCGTCTCAAGGCTGGGGGCGCCACGGTGGTGCTGGTCGCCCACGAGCTTGGCCCGCTGCGACCGCTCGTCGACCGGGCCGTGGTGCTGCGCGACGGCCGGGTGGCCTACGACGGGCCCGCGCTCGAGGACCACCAGGTGCATCACCCGCTCTTCGGGGAGGCGCACAGCCACCACCATCACCCCGGCGACCACGCCCCGGACCACGCCCCGCAGGTCACCGCGCCCTGGGAGGACCCGCGATGACCTTCTGGGACCTGTTCGGTCTGGGCTTCATGCAGCGCGCCCTGATCGCCGCCGTGGTGACTGGCCTGGCCGCACCGGCCGTCGGCACCTATCTCGTCCAGCGCCGGCTCTCCCTGCTCGGCGACGGGATCGGCCACGTCGCCGTCACCGGTGTCGCGCTCGGCCTGGTCACCGGCACCTCCCCTACCTGGATGGCCGTCATCGTCGCGGTCCTCGGTGCGCTGCTGATCGAGCTGATCCGGGAGCGTGGGCACACCAACGGCGACGTCGCGCTCGCCCTGCTGTTCTACGGCGGCCTCGCGGGCGGCGTACTCCTCACCGGCCTGGCCGGCGAGAGCGCCGCCTCGCTGCAGGAGTATCTCTTCGGCTCCATCGCCACCCTCACCGTCTCCGACATCATCGCCACGATGGTGCTCGCGGCGGTGGTCATCGTGGTCGGGATCGGGCTCGCCCCGCAGCTGTTCGCGGTCGCCCAGGATCCCGAGTTCGCCCGGGTCACCGGGCTGCGGGTGCCCGTCTACAACGTGCTGATCGCCGTCCTCGCCGCGGTGAGCGTCTCCGTGGCAATGCGCACCGTCGGCCTGCTCCTGGTCTCGGCGCTGATGGTCGTCCCGGTCGCCACCGCCCAGCAGGTCACCCGCTCGTTCCGCTCCACCCTCGCGGTCGCGATGGCCTGCGGCGCGGCCGCCTCACTCGGTGGCCTGCTGCTGGCCGCCTGGGCCTCGTTCCACGCTCGGGTCGCTCCCGGCCCGACCATCGTGCTGCTGTCGTTGGCGGGCTTCCTGCTCACCTGGCCGCTGGGTGCGCTGCTGCGCCGCCGCCTGCGCCGCCGCGAGCCCTTCCCCACTGGCGCCCCAGCCGCCCACGAGCCCGCCGCCGAGCACCCCCACGAGCACGGCCCCGACTGCGGCCACCCCGCCATCCCCCACGACGACCACATCGACTACGTCCACGACGGCCACCGCCACGCCGCCCACGGGGCCCACTACGACGAACACTGACCTCCGCCTGCGGTAGTCCAGTGGCGGGTGGCTGCCCGGACCGGCGTGTCGGCAGCCGTTCGCCACTGGACTATCGCTACTTCCCGTCGGTCAGCGTGCTCTCGCCCTTCCCGGTAATGGTCCAGGTCTGGCCAGGGCACCACTTCTCGGCGAGCTCGGCAACCAGGTCTCCATTCACCATGCGCGCCTCGAGACCCCCCTCAATACAGTTGTTGGTCTCGATGACGTAGGTACCCCCGTTGGCCGGAACGGTGTGGCTCAGGACGACCAGCTTCTGATTGGTCTCGTTGACTATGAACAGTCCACTCCCCAGGTCTTCGGGGAGGCACCCAGTCGCAAAGAGCATGCTCGCGACCAGCCCCAGCAAGAGGCTCCTTCGCTTCATCCCGACTCCTGTTGGCGCACCTCTCCGCGGGTGCCCCGGCACCGATCAGTGCCTCGATGGTCACACAGGACGGCCCTCATCGCCGTGGAACGCTCGACATCACCCGCCGTCGCCCAGGCCGTCGCCACCCCCACGTCCACTGGTGCGTACGACGCATATGCCAACCACCGACACCAACTACTTCCCGTCGGTCAGCGTGCTCTCGCCCTTGCTGGTGATGGTCCAGGTTTGTCCCGGGCACCACTTCTCATCGAGCTCGGCAACCAGGGTTCCGCCTACCGTGCGCGCGTCGAGACCTCCTTCAATACAGTTGTTGGTCTCGATGACGTAGGTACCCCCGTTGGCCGGAACGGTGTGGCTCAGGACGACCAGCTTCTGATTGGTCTCGTTGACTATGAACAGTCCACTCCCCAGGTCTTCGGGGAGGCACCCAGTCGCAAAGAGCATGCTCGCGACCAGCCCCAGCAAGAGGCTCCTTCGCTTCATCCCGACTCCTGTTGGCGCACCTCTCCGCGGGTGCCCCGGCACCGATCAGTGCCTCGATGGTCACACAGGACGGCCCTCATCGCCGTGGAACGCTCGACATCACCCGCCGTCGCCCAGGCCGTCGCCACCCCCACGGCTACTGGTGCGTACGACGCATATGCCGACCACCGACACCAGTTAACGATGTCGACCCTCCGCGCGGCCACGTTCTGCGGTAGTTCAGTGGCGAGTGGCTGCCCGGACCGGCGTGTCGGCAGCCGTTTGTCACTGGACTATCGCGATGGGCAGCCGTTCGCCGCTGAACTATCGCGACGGGCCGGTGTTCGGGAGGGCGCCGCCGTAGCGGCGGTCGCGGGAGGCGTAGAGCTCGATGGCGCGCCAGAGGTCGCGACGGTCGACGTCGGGCCAGAGGACGTCGGTGAAGACCAGCTCGGAGTAGGCCGCCTGCCAGAGCATGAAGTTCGACAGCCGCTGCTCCCCCGAGGTGCGCCAGACCAGGTCGGCGTCGGGGAGCTCGGGGACGTAGAGGTGGCGGGCGAGGGTGCGCTCGCTGACCCGGTCCGGATCGAGCCGACCGGCGGCGACCTCCTGGGCGATCGCGCGGGCGGCGTCGGCGAGCTCGGCGCGGCCACCGTAGTTGACGCACATGGTCAACGTGAGCACCGAGTTGTGGCGGGTCAGCTCCTCGGCGACCTGCAGCTCCTTGATCACCGACCGCCACAGCCGGGGGGTGCGGCCGGCCCAGCGGACCCGCACCCCGAGCTCGTGCATCTCGTCGCGGCGGCGGCGGATCACGTCGCGGTTGAAGCCCATCAAGAAGCGCACCTCGTCGGGGCTGCGCGACCAGTTCTCGGTCGAGAACGCATAGGCCGAGATCGCCTTCACGCCGATCTCGATCGCGCCCTCCACGACGTCGAAGAGCGAGTGCTCACCC
>JBDHZT010000123.1:0-10798 GCA_039811985.1 Nocardioidaceae bacterium
CCAGCAACCCGGAAGGCAGCCGAAGTCCGAGGACCACCTCTCCCGGTAGCCGCCCATCGACAGCAACCACAGCAGACCAGCAACCCGGAAGGCAGCCGAAGTCCGAGGACCACCTCTCCCGGTAGCCGCCCATCGACAGCAACCACAGCAGACTGGCAACCCGGCAGCCACCCGAAACGAGAGACCACCCCCGCCGCGCCCACGGGGCGCAGGCACTCAGCTGGTGTAGGGCACGGCGTCGACGATCTCGACCTGCAGTGTGTTGCCGTTGGGCGCGGCATAGCTGACCGTGTCGCCGCGGCGGGCGCCCATGATCGCCGAGCCGAGCGGCGACTGCGGGGAGAAGACCTGGATGGTCCCGTCCTCCATCTCGCGGTGACCCAACAGGAAGGTCTCGGTGTCGTCGTCGCCGACGAAGCGGTAGGTCACCTTCATGCCCTGCTCGACCACACCGTCGTCAGGCGGGGTCTCACCGACCTCGGCGCGGCGCATCATGTCCTCGAGCTGCCGGATCCGCGCCTCGACCTTGCCCTGCTCGTCCTTGGCGGCGTGATAGCCGCCGTTCTCCTTGAGGTCACCCTCGTCGCGAGCGGCACTGATCCGGTCGATGATCTCCTGACGGACCGGGCCGCGCAGGTGGTCGAGCTCGGCCTGCAACTTGTCGAAGGCGTCCTGGGTCAGCCAGATGGTCTGCTCACTGGACTGGGTCATCGGGTTGCCTCCTACTGTGCGACGAGGACGTGCCTACGCCTTGGGTTCTCGGGTCCGTCCCGCTGGAAGTCGGCGGCTCTTTCCGCTCATCAACGACTCGGCTGTCGGTCAGCCCGCGGGACCAGACCGTCCAGTCTAGCAAGGATGATCGGTGCCGCCCCGCCAATCCCCAGAGATCGACCCCTCCAGGCCCCTCCTGGGTGATCAGCGCGGACTCTGCTGGTCGGGCGTGGTGCAGCCCACCAGGTCGACCGCGGTGGCCCGCCTCTCGGTGCGGATCGTGACGGTGTTGGTGCCGCTCGTGGGCACCCAGGAGTAGTCGCCGACGGGAGTGTGGTCCTCGGCCAACGCGCGGACCACGCAACGGGCCTGCGCGCCCTCGTCCACGTGCACGGCCACCCGAGCCTCCAGCGCGTGGTCGTCGACGACCTTCCAGCCGAGCAGCTCCGAGGTCGCTTGGGGCGTCGTGTGGATCCACGCGGCCCAGGCGACCCACGCCAAGAATGCGGCAGCGAGGATCGCCACCACGGCTCCCGCCGCAACGCGACGGCCGCGGCGCGCGCCGCCGTACCGCCTCGCCAGGAGATCCTCGGCCCCACTCACCGGTCCATGCTCGCACGCGTCGCGCGGACGGCCCTCGACGGACTCCTACGATGGAGTGGTGTCCGAACATCCCCGCGCCGGCTACCGGCTCATGCACGTGCACGCCCACCCCGACGACGAGTCGAGCAAGGGTGCGGCGTCGACGGCACGCTACGTCGCCGAGGGCGTCGACGTGCATGTGGTGACCTGCACGGGTGGCGAGCGTGGTTCGATCCTCAACCCGAAGATGGACCGTCCCGACATCCTCGACCACATCACCGAGGTGCGCCGACAGGAGATGGAGCGGGCCCGCGACATCTTGGGCATCACCCAGGACTGGCTCGGTTTCGTCGACTCCGGCTGGCCCGAGGGGGATCCGAAGCCGCCGCTGCCGGAGGGCTGCTTCGCGAGCATCCCGGTGGCGGAGGCCGCTGCCCCGTTGGTGCGGTTGATCAGGTCGCTGCGGCCGCACGTGGTGACGACCTACGACGAGCGCGGCGGCTACCCGCACCCGGACCACATCATGTGCCATCAGGTCGCCGTCGAGGCCTTCCATGCCGCTGGGAATCCTGATCGCTATCCCGAGGCGGGCGAGCCGTGGCAGCCGCTGAAGCTCTACTACCACCACACCTTCAACCGGCCGCGCATGCAGGCGCTGCACGACGCGATGGTGGCGCACGGGCTCAGCTCGCCCTACGCCGAGCGGCTCGAGGAGTGGCAGCCCGAACCGGAGTGGGACGCCCGGATCACCACGCAGGTCGAGTGTGCGGACTACTTCGGGGTCCGTGACCAGGCCCTGATGGCCCATGCCACCCAGATCGACCCGGACGGGGCGTGGTTCTCGGTGCCGCGGGAGCTGCAGGAGGAGTTCTGGCCGCACGAGGACTACGAGCTCGTGGTGAGCCACGTGCCGACCGAGCTGCCCGAGGACGACCTCTTCGCTGGCATCGAGCCACCCGCCTGACACACTGGTCATATGGTCATCGAAGTGCTCACCACGATCTCGTCGATCCTCGCCGACGATCCCGTCCCCCAGGACAACGACGTGGTGGCCGGCCCCTGGGGCGCGGTGATCTTCGTGGCCCTGATCGCCTCGGTCGTCTTGTTGCTGTTCAGCTTCACCAAGCAGTTGCGCAAGGTCCGGGCCGCCAAGGAGGCGGGGGTGTACGGCGACGAGCCGGTGGCCGACGGTGACGATCACGCCGACGATGGTTCGTCGGACACGGCCGCTCGCACCGGCGAGAGCGACGGCTCCTCGTCGACCTGATTGGGCTTCAGCCAGCTGGACGAAGCGACCCGACGACGGCGACGTCGCTGTAGGCGTCGGATCGCACCGAGGACGGCACGTCGTAGACCCGCACCGAGCGCTCGGGCGGGGCGTAGGCCGGCCAGCCCGGATCGCCACCGAGGACGAAGGCCACGGCGGCACCGTGGACGTCGTCGGCGAGCGCCCGCGGCGGTCCGGCGCCGGCGAGGTAGTCGACGCGGTCGAGGTCCAGGCAGTCGAAGAAGAACGGGACGTCTACGCAGTGCACCGCGATGCCGAAGCTCTGTGACACCCAGGAGAACCGATAGAGCCAGGCTGGTGCTCCGCTCGCCGCGCGCAGCTCGGCGATCCTCCAGCTGCGCGCTCGGAACATGGCGTCGGTGACGTACTGTGCGAGCACATCGGCGGGATCGAGCCCCCGGTGTCCGGCCAGATAGGCGGCGGCGGTCGGTCCAGAGACACCCAGGGCGGCCAGCACCGTCGCCGGGTCGATTCCGGCCAGGGCCTCGCGGTGATCGGTGACCACCTGGTTGAACTCGTGATCGGTGGCGCCGAGCAGCAGGCCCTTGTCGGCGCCGGCGCCATGGGCGACCGCGTCCTCGATGGACTCCGGCAGCAGGTCACCGTCAACGACCGGAGCCCACGACAACGGGGTGCCGGAGGTCATGGCGGCGAGGAGTGCGAGCGGGTTCGATTCGTCGCCCTCCCGTTGGATGGGGATCGGTGCGCTGACCTGCTGCTGGAGCCTGAGCACGTCGTCCTCGGTGAGCGTGGCCAACCCGGCGCGCGTCGGCGTCACTCCGGCAGCGTTGGCGAGGGCGCGCCCGAGCTGCTCGGCACGGGGGAGTGGCACGTGTGCCGTGGTGCCGGAGAGCGAGATGGCGCGCTGGAACAGCCCAGCGGCACGGGGGGTGCTGAGCAACGTGAGCGCCGCCCCGCCACCGGCAGATTGGCCGGCGATGGTGACCCTGCCGGGGTCGCCACCGAACGCCGCGACGTTGTCGCGCACCCACTCCAGGGCAAGGATCCAGTCCAGGATGGCCCGGTTGTGGGGCGCGTCCGCGATCCACCCGAAGCCGTCGAACCCGAGTCGGTAGGAGACGCTCACCGTGACGACGCCGTCGCGGTTGAACGCCGCCCCGTCGTACCACGGACTGGCGGGCGACCCGGAGATGTAGCCGCCGCCGTGGATGTAGACCAGCACCGGCAACGCGGCGTCCGGCTCACCAGGCCGAGGGGTGAAGACGTTCAGGTTCAGGGTCGACTCACCTGCCACCGACGGCTCGGGGATCAGGGTGATCTCCGCGGACGCACCACGCTGAGGCGTAGCGCCGTACGCCGTCGCGTCGCGGACCCCCGACCAATCCTCGGGCGGGACGGGCGCGGCGAAGCGGAGGTCACCCACAGGGGGTTGAGCGAACGGGATGCCGAGAAAGGCCGCCGACCCCTCCCGCCAGAGTCCGCGCACGACTCCGGCCGTGGTGGTCACCTCGGGGTCGTGGTTGGTCGTCATGTCGGGTTCACGGAGGGGGAGGCGTTGTGGCGGATCTGGAACTCACCCAGCGCGGCGTCCAGGTCGCCCTCCGCGCCGATCTGTCGCCAGAAGGTCGAGAAGAGCTCTTCGGCCCGCTCCAGCGGGAAGTCCAACCGGTGTGGCTTGTCGGCGAGGAAGGCGGCGATGTTCTCGTTGACGGTGCTGACGTAGAAGCGGGCCAGCCGAATCCGCTGCTCCTCTTGATACTGCTTGCGCATCACGATGCCTTGGGCGAAGGCGCGGATGATGCCGGAGTGGAAGCCGCTGTCCCAGCGTGCGGCGTAGGACGCCGCCACCCTGCGCGGATCCCTGGTCAGGTGGACGTAGAAGGTCTGGTCGTGGTCGAAGCGGGTCTGCAGCCCGCCGAGGAACCAGGAGAGTCGGTTGTCGGACTCGATGTGCTGGTCGGGGTAGTCGAAGCGCCGCTCGCCGACCCGTCGCTTGTTCGTCTCGTGGCCAGCGGTGAAGTTGGCGATGTGGCGGCATGCCCGCTCGAAGGTGGTCGACCCACAGCGACCGGTGGACAGCACGAACACGCGCATGAGTGGAGAGCGTAGTGGGTGGTCGGGCCGGCGTTGTCAGACAGGTTCCTCGGTGGCGTGGGAGTCGGTCAGGGTCAGCGCTCCCCAGCCTGCGATCAAGCCGACGATCACCGCCAGGAGCGCGTAGGTGATCCGCTCTCCGTGGAAGAAGGAGGTGACCAGGTCACCGCTCCAGACTCCCGCGGGAAGGGTCGTGGTCACCAGGGCCGCGATGAGTGTGCCAACGACGGCCGTGCCGACGCTGGTCCCGATCTCTTGGGCGGTGTCGTTGAGCGCGGCCCCGATCGAGGTGCGGTTGCTCGGCATCGCACCGACCAGGGCGACGGCGCAGATGGTCATCACCGTCCGCAGACCGATGGTCAGGGTCACCATGAAGACGGCGATCGCCGGGTAGCCGTGGCCGACGGCCCAGGCGAGGCCCGCGAGAGAGCCGGCGAGGAGAGCGGCGCCGATAAGGCACGCGATGCGGTGACCGAACCGCCGAGCGAGGGACTCGGAGATCGGCGTCGCGGCAATCATGGTGAGGATCATCGGCAGGTTGGCCAGGCCCGCGCGGACAGGGCTCCAGCCGTAGGCGTACTGGAAGTGCAGGATCAGGCCGAACATCACACCGGCCATGGCGATCGATGTGCCGACCTGGGCGAGGGCGGCGCCACGGACGGTGTCACTGTCGAAGATCGCGAGGTCGAGCATCGGCTCGGTGGCGCGGCGCTCGTGGGCGAGGAAGGCGACGAGCGCGAGCACCGCTCCGCACACGCAGCCCCAGGTGACTGCGGAGTCCCAGCCGTGTTCGACGCCGCTGGTCAGTGCATAGCAGGCCAGCCCGATCGCCGCGATGCTGAGGACGGCCCCTGGCAGGTCGAGTCGGTCGCTGGTCAGGTCTTCGGGGCGGTCAGCCGGAACGCCGAGTCGCACCCCGATCCAGGCGATGAGGGCGATGGGAGCGTTGACGACCAGCAGCCACTCCCAGCGGACATGTGCCAGGGCGGTGCCGCCAAGCACGGGGCCGAGGATGAAGCCACTCATCCCGACGACGATCATGACGGTCATGGCGCGCATCCGCAGCGTCTGGTCGTCGAAGAGTCGGAAGACGAGCGAGTTGGTGATCGGCGCCATCGCCGCGGCGGCGATGCCGAGCGTTGCGCGCAGCGCGATTAGCTCGCCCGCGGTCCCGACCGCGATCACGGTCAGACTGATCAGGCCGAAGGCGGCCAGCCCGACGAGCAAGACGCGGCGTCGGCCCAGCCGGTCAGCGGCCGAGCCAGCGGTGAGCAGGAGGCCGCCGAACGTGAGTGAGTAGGCCCCGGTGACCCACTGCAGGGCCGTGGTGCCGCTGCCCAAGTCACGACCGATGGTCGGCAGCGCGATGGTGAGCAGGGTGTTGTCGACCATCTCCACGAAGAACGCCAGACAGAGGGCGAACAACGGAATCCACGCCGCCCGGAGGGAGGCGTAGCTGCGCGTGGACGTGGTCTCGGTGGTGGCGCTCATGGGGCACCTCCTCGTATCGAACGATGTTCGGGTATCGAACGCTGTTCGGTACACTAGAACAATGTTCGATACGGCGCAAGTCGTGATGGGCAAGGTGTGATGGGATGGACGGCATGGCAGCTCCTCGACGTCATCCGGCGGCCGCGCCTCGGCGCCGCGCCTCCCACTCGATGGAGGCAGTCATCGGTGAAGCCGTCGCGCTGCTGGACGAGGCGGGCGAACCGGCGCTGACCTTCCGGGCACTCGCGGCCCGGCTGGGCGGCGGCGTGGCCAGCATCTATTGGTACGTCGCCAGCAAGGACGAGCTGCTTGACCGAGCCACGGACTACGTGCTGGCGGGAGTGCTCGCCGACACCGAGCGGTTCGCCGGGAGCGACGACCCCATCGAGGATCTGCGTGCCATCGCGGTGACGCTCTTCGACGCGATCGTCGATCGCCCGTGGCTAGGGGCCTACTTCATGCGCGACACGGGCGTCCAGCCCAACGGCATGCTGCTCTACGAGCGGATCGGTCAGCAGGTGATGCGGCTCGGCCTCGGGCCGAGGGAGAGCTTCCACGCAGTCTCCGCGGTGGTCGGCTTCGTGATCGGCATCGCCGCGGATCTCGGTCAGCAGCCGCCGCAGGAGATCCTGGACGGCACCGTCGATCGTGCGGCCTACATCGATCGGCATGCCGACCAGTGGCGTGCGCTGGACCCGGAGGCGTTTCCGTTCGTGCACTACATCGTCGAGGAGTTCGCGATCCACGACGACGCCGAGCAGTTCCGCGCGGGTCTCGACCTCCTTCTCGCCGGTCTCCGGCAGCAGGCCGCACGCTGATCAACCAGGAAGGCCGTTTTCTTTCTGGGGGTTGTCGTATCGGGGAATGGTTGTTCGTAGCCGGGGTAGAGGGTGGTCGTTGGGACCGCCCAGAGCTGAGGAGAACTGAGATGACGCACTACCTGTTGTCCGTGCACGGTCCTGCCGAGATGGACGAGTTCGGCAGCTACGGCTCCAAGGAGGAGATGGAGGCAGCGTTCGCAGCGACCGGCGCCTTCAACGATCAGCTTCACGCCGACGGCTACTGGGTCTTCGCGGGTGGTCTCGAGCCAGCATCGACCGCGACCGTGGTCGACGGTCGAGGTGAGGCACCGGTGATGACCGACGGCCCCTACCTGGAGACCAAGGAGGTCATCGGCGGCTTCTGGGTCATCGACGCGCCCGACCTCGACGTGGCGCTCAAGCTGGCGGCCGAGGGCTCGAAGGCCTGCCGCGGCAAGGTCGAGGTCCGTCCCTTCCAGGGCCTCGCCTGAGCCGCCGAGATCGACGATCGATGGAGCGCGGAGCCGCCGCGACTGTCGAGCGGGTCTTCCGCGAGGAGTACGGCCGCCTGATCGCCTCACTCGTGCGCCGCTTCGGTGACATCGACATCGCCGAGGAGGCCGCGGGTGAGGCGCTCGTGGTGGCGTTGGAGAAGTGGCCGGAGTCCGGCGTACCTCCCAACCCCGGTGCGTGGCTCACCACCACTGCGGGCAACCGCGCGATCGACCGGATCCGTCGCGAGGCCAAGCGCGACGCCAAGCACCAGGCGGCCCTCATGCTCGACGACGAATCGGTGCACCAGCCCACCGGGCCGATCGAGGACGACCGGCTGCGGCTCCTCTTCACCTGCTGCCACCCGGCTCTCGCGCCCGAGGCACGGATCGCGCTGACGCTGCGCCTCCTCGGTGGACTGACCGTGGCCGAGATCGCGCAGGCGTTCTTGGTGTCCGAGACCACGATGGCCCAACGGATCACCCGAGCGAAGGGCAAGATCGCGGCGGCGAAGGTGCCCTACCGGGTCCCCGAGTCGGCCGACCTCCCCGAGCGGCTCGGCGGCGTGCTGACGGTGCTGTTCCTCGTCTTCAACGAGGGCTACCTCGCGACCGGCGAGGGCGATCCGGTGCGCGCAGAGCTCACCGGTGAGGCGATCCGACTTGCTCGGATCCTGCGTCAGTTGCTTCCCGACGAGCCGGAGGTGGCCGGCTTGCTCGCGCTGCTCCTGCTCACCGAGGCTCGGCGCGAGGCTCGGGTGCGAGAAGGGCAACTCGTGCCACTCGCCGAGCAGGACCGAGCCGGATGGAACCCCACACTGATCGCCGAGGGCCATGCCCTGGTCCGCGAGTGCCTCGCCGTCAACCGACCCGGGCGCTACCAGATCCTGGCGGCCATCAACGCCGTCCACACCGACGCGGCCCGTGCATCGGACACGGACTGGTCGCAGGTCGTGGCCCTCTACGACCAGCTGGTCCAGCTCGATCCGTCCCCGATCGTGGCCCTCAACCGTGCGGTCGCGGTTGCCGAGCTGGATGGTCCCGCGGTCGCGCTCGCCCTGGTCGATCGGCTGCCGCTCGCCGGCTATCACGCCTGGCACGCCACTCGGGCCGACCTGCTCCGCCGGCTCGGCCGAAGCGCGGAGGCGAAGCAGGAGTATGCCGCCGCCATTGCCGCCACGCAGAACTCCGCCGAGCGCGCCTACCTGACCCGGAAGCGTGGTGAGCTGGTCTAGTCGGTGGCGGTCGGTGGCGGTCGGTGGCGCCGGCCGGGTCAGCGCTGTGGGGGCTGGGATCGCCAGCCGGGTTGCTGGTCGCTGGTGGTGCTGGCCGATCGGGCAGCTACGCCGGGAGAGGGCCGCCGTGGATCGCGATTGCTTTCGGGTCGCTGGTGCTGCCTGGCCCGCTCGGGTCGGCGTCTGCCGCGGTGTTCTCGCGTCTCCTGCGCCCTTGTGGGTGCTGGATGCCCGGTCTACTGGTCACTCACCCCCCACAGCCGCGCACCAGACGGGTCAGGATGCAGTTTCGGGCCAATCGATGTGTCGTTTCGGAACAGTCGCCGTGCTTTCGCCTGATTCGGCCTCGCGATCTCACCGATTGGGCACAAACGGCACCAGATCCGGTGTTTCGATGCCGTGTCGGAACAATCGATGCCCCCGTTTGCCCACTGGGCTGTGGGATGGCGGCGTCTGTACCGAAACAGCATCTCGATTGCTCCGAAACGACAATCCGGCCTCATCTCGGAGCCGGTGGACTGCAGCTTCAGCACAAACGGTGAACCGAAGAACGGCCGCAGAGCCGGGCAGCAGCCAGGATCCGAGGACTCCTCTCCCGATAGCCGCCTTGTCGGCGAGCACCCCGGACAACCAGCAACCCGGCCGTCAGCTGGAACACTCGGACTGCCTTCCACATCACCGAGGAACATGTGATCGTTGACATGATGGACCGATGTCCACGACGCGTTCAGACAGAGCCCTAGCGTTCGGAGAGGTCGCGGAGGCCTATGCCAGGTGGCGTCCCGTCTATCCAGCCGAGGCTGTTGAATGGATGTTGGTCGACGCTCATGCCGTCGTTGAACTTGGAGCCGGCACTGGCCAGCTCGCCGGCCAACTTCTCCAGCGCGGAATAGCCGTGCACGCGGTCGAAGCCGATGCACGAATGATCGCGGCGTTGCGTCGGCATGCTCCTGCCGCACACACCTACGAAAGCTGGGCCCACAAGATCCCTCTGCCAGACCAGAGTGTTGATGCCGTGGTGAGTGCCGACGCATGGCACTGGTTCCCAGTCCAAGAGACAATCGCCGAGGTTCGTCGCGTCTTGCGGCCCGGGGGATGGCTCGCTCTCGTGTGGAACAAGGTCACACCCGTGCATGAGTGGGAGTACGAGCTCGCCGGGATCGACCCTGACAAGAAGGGAATTGTTCAGCCCCCGGCAGAAGAGCAAGCTGAGGAACTCTTTCCGGCCGATGAGGTTCAAGTAGCGTCCTTTCCGTGGGTCTGGCAGCTCACACCAGAACAGTTCTGCGGCTACCTCGCGACCAACTCAGCCGTGATCAGACTCGATGAGGATGCTCGACGAGCGAAGCTCGATGCCTCCGAGGCGGTCATGGCCAGGGCCTGCAGTTCACGGGGCACGTCCACCGTCGGGCTGAACCACGCGGCCTACTGTGTTCGCTGGCAGCCCAGCGGCTGAGCGGCGCTGCGTTGGCCTTCGACCCCTGAGACAGGTGAATCGGACCCGGCGAACATCGACACGCACGCCATTCTGGGGCGCGACCATGTGGTGACGATCCGGGATCTCCTGCCCTATTCGGATTGGCCCGATCCCTACTGAGCCTGGCCTGACGGACTGTCCGTCAGGCTCCCGCCAATCAGCTCATTCAGTGACGGCATCAGCTGGCGAGTTGGATACTGAAGCCATGAGCACATCCGAATCCACGTGGGCCTCCGGGCGCGCTATGGGCGTTGCTCAACTGGTTGGCGCCGGCATCCTCCTGGCGTGCGTGGTGGCCATGCTGGCGGGCGACAGTGTTTCGTGGGAACGCTGGCTAAGCGTCGTCTTCGCCTTCGGTGCTGGGGGAATGGTTCAGGAAGCAGCCTGCATCTTTCGAAGGCGCTAGGGCCGATCGAGCCACGCCGCCTGATGCGTCGCCTACATGCTCCCTGCCGACATTGCCCTTCATGTCTCGGCCCCAAGGATCCGTCCCTGAGGTTGACACATGGTCCCGCCGACCGCGCCTGATCCGACCCGAGGACTCATCCGACCCCTGCGATGCTGTCACCCGTGGCTATTTCGGAGGTTCTGCTGATTGGTGGTGCTGCCGGCGTCGGCAAGACGAGCGTTGGCTGGGAAGTGTCCGCTCAGTTGAGCCGCCTACGGGT
>JBDHZT010000124.1:0-10664 GCA_039811985.1 Nocardioidaceae bacterium
TGGTCTCGCCGATGAACAGGGTGGCGGCGATCTCCGCGTTGGACAGGCCACGGGCGATCAGACGCAGGACCTCGACCTCGCGGGCGGTGAGCCGGTCGAGTGCCGGCGGGCTCGCCCGCGGTCCGGCGCTGGTGAAGCGGTCGACCAGTCGGCGGGTCAGCGTCGGGGCGAGCAGGGCGTCGGCGCCGCGGGCGGCCTGCCGCACCGCGGCCACGATGTCCTCGACGGGCATGTCCTTGAGCAGGAAGCCGGAGGCGCCGGCGCGCATCGCGCGGTAGACGTACTCATCGAGGTCGAACGTGGTCAGCATGAGCACCTTCGTGCTCGTCTCGGCGCGGGAGAGGCGGGTCATCGCGTCGAGGCCGTCGACGCCTGGCATCTGGACGTCGAGGAGGAGTACGTCGGGGCGGGTCGCCGCGACCAGTGCGACCGCCTCCTCGCCGTCGGCGGCCTCTCCGGCGATGGTCAGGTCGGGCTCGCCCTCGAGGATCATCCGCAGGCCGCTGCGGACCAGCGGCTGGTCGTCGGCGATGGCTACCGTGGTCATCGGCCGACCTCTTCCAGGCTGCGGACCGGCAGGATCGCGTGCACGGCGAATCCACCGTCTTGCCGTGGCCCCCACCGCAGCTCGCCACCCCGGGCCGCAACCCGCTCCTGCAGGCCCGCCAGACCCCGGCCGCCGCCCGACCCGGCGGGAGGACCCGTCGCGGGCCCGTTGCCGATCATGACGCTCACCCCGTCGGCGTTGCGGCGGACGGTGACAGTGGTTGCTGCGCCCGGCGCATGACGCAGCACGTTGGTCAGCGACTCCTGCACAATGCGGCAGCAGACCGCTCGCGTGTCCGGATCGACCAATCCCGGGGCGTCGAGGTCGGCCAGGTCGTCGGTGATGCTCAGCCCGGCGGCGCGAGTGCGGCGCAGCAGCGCACCGATGTCGGGCGCCGTCTCGCCGGTCATCGCGGCGAGACCCTCATACGCCGCCGCGGCGATGGTGGTCATCACCTCTTCGGCGCGGGCCGGGTCGACCTCGGTGAGGCGCCGCGCGGCACCGGCCTGGAGCGCGACCACGGTCAGGGTGTGCCCGATCTGGTCGTGGACGTCGCGGGCCAGCCGGAGTCGATCCTCGACGATTGCGCGCTGCTGGGCGGCAGCCTCCTGGCCGGCGAGCAGGCGATTGTTGGTCCGGCTCTGCTCGACCAGCTTGGTCATCTCGTTGACCAGGAGGCCGCCGAGCCAGCAGACAAGGAGGATCACGCCCTCCCCGAACGGGTCGTCGGCGCCCACCCCGACCAGCTGTCCGAGCCAGCACAGAGCAAGGCCGACGACCGCCACTCGGCGAGTCGACAGCGCGGCGACCGCGAACGCCGCAACGAGCGCGAAGGCCGTGCCGCTGAGCGAGCCGTCCAGCGGCGCGACCAGGTGGGAGAACCCGACAGCCATCGGCCAGGCCACCGCCAGCGCGGCGAGGGGCCGCCACCACACAAAGGCGAGTGGCAGGCAGGCCGCCATGGCGGCGGCAAAGGCGATCCACGGCGGCACCGACCCGGGCAGGGTCGCGGTCGCCTCCGCCGCTATCCCGACGCCGATCGCGCCGGCCGCGAGCACGGTCCACGGCTGTGCGGCGTCCCGCAGCGGATGCAGATAGTCCACCCCGGACAGCACAAAGCTCGCGGGAGACGACGCGGTTGTGTCGGCGACCTCGACCGGGCCAGTGAGGGCGACCACCTCCTCGCGAGTGCGGCCGAGGAGCTGTCGCGCCGTCAGCTCGATGGCGCTCGGATCCACGCCTGCGTCGGCCCGGTCGGCGAGCGCACGCAGGCCGTCGAGCAGCACCGGTCGGAGCCGTTCGGTGGCTCGCAGCCGTTCGGCCCGCACGGCGGCCTCACGCTGCGTCTGCTGCTCGCGCACGACCAGGTCGCGCTGCTGGTCGAGCACGACGAGTCGCTTGCGACGGAGGAGTACGACGCGGCCGACGGCGGTCGGCAGGATCCCCACGAACGCCGTCAAGAAGAGCACTCCGTTGACCAGCGCCCATCCCCGCATCGTCGGCACGTCGATGACCGATCCGGTGAGCAGCGGCAGAAGACCACCGAGCGCGACGACGCGACCGGTCCCGTAGGCACCGAGGGAGTAGGCGGCGAACATCAGCGCCAGCAACCAGACCCCACCACCATCATCGGCGCCGGGCCAGAAGGCCATCTGCGCCGTCGTACCCACCACTGCACCACCCGCGACGACACAGATCGAGAGGACCGGCCGGATGCGCCGCACCGCGAGCACAGCCAGCCCGGGCGCGCCAGCCAGCCCGAGCGCCAGCAGCGCGGGCGCGTCCCGATGCAGCACCAGAGTCTCGCCCGCCGCGGCCAGCACGAAGCCGACAGCGACGACCACGTCCGCCCTGGTCAGTCCGTGACGACCCAGCACCACCACAGCCTAGGGAGTTCGGCACCCCGCTGGGATCCTCCCTGAGAAGGACCTCCTGGGACGGATCGGGCTCCTCCCCCGGGCCGACGACCACGGTGTCTCGGCAGACCTAGCGTCGCATCGACACCCGTCGTCGAAGGGACCCTTTGCCATGAGCACGCTCGTCGAGACCGACCGCACCACCGATGCCTTCTGGCTGCGGGTGACCCTCTCCGGGATCGGGATCGCCGTCGTCGGCCTGCTGATGATGGGGCTGACCATGCTGATGGGACCGACAACGCAGCAGGGTCACTTCCAGCACGCCTCCGACTACGTCCTGACGGTGGCGGCCCTGCCCCAGGGAGTGGGCCTTTTCCTCACCGTGCTCGGCTTCCACCGCCTCCAGCACGGCCGCGACGGCCGACTCGGCCGCGCGGGAGTCTGGATCTTCGGCATCTGCATGGCCGAGCTCGTCGTCCAGTGCATGGCGTCGGTCGTCGTCGGCTCCGAGCTGATCTGGGGACCGCTCTACCCGCTCTGCGCGCTCGGCCTGATGGTCGGCCTCGCCCTGCTCGCCGCCGGCTCCTGGAAGGTCGGCCTGCTGCCACGCTGGATGCTCGCCGTCTGGCCTCCGCTCGGGCTGGTCGGCTCCTTCCTGGGCATCGGCCCGATCCCCTTGCTCTTCGTGGTCTTCCTCGTGGTGTTCGCGGTCGTGCTCCCGCGACGCGTTGCGCGGTGCGAATCTGTCGAACCGGTCTGACAAGTCTTCATGCCCCCGGCCAGGCCTGACGAAGTCCGCCGACCCGCTCAGCCCAGCAGACCGTTGGCGCGCACCACGTCGGAGTACCACGACGCGGAGTCCTTGGGCGTGCGCACCAGGGAGTCGTAGTCGACGTGCACGAGCCCGAAGCGCTTGTCGTAGCCAAGGGACCACTCGAAGTTGTCCAGGAACGACCACAGGTAGTAGCCGCGTACGTCGGCGCCCGCGGCGATCGCGGCATGGACGGCGGCGAGGTGGTCCTGGAGGTAGGCGATGCGACGGTCGTCGTGCACCCGGCCGTCGGCACCTGGGCCGTCGCCGAAGGCGCAGCCGTTCTCGGTCACCATCATCGGCACGCCCGGATAGTCCCGGGACAGCCGGGTCAGCAGGTCGGTGAACGACGACGGCTCGATCCGCCAGCCCATGTCGGTGAACGGTCCCGGCTGCGGCACCGTCCAGGCGAGCCGCGTCCCCGGCCAGGCGACCGGCCTGGCGCCGGCCCTCTCGGTCCACCGACCAGCGGGTGCGTCATCGAGAGAAGCAGCCCCGACAGATGACGGACCGACCACCCGACTGGGCGTGTAGTAGTTGACCCCGAGCACGTCGACACCGACCCCGATGGTGGCGAGGTCGTCAGGCAGCACGAAGGACCAGTCACACCACGGCTCAGCGTCAGCAACCACGTCAGCGGGATAGGCGCCTCGCAGGATCGGGTCGAGGAAGATCCGATTGGCCAGGCCGTCCGCATGCCTGGCTGCGTCAACATCACCCGGATCATCACTCGCGGGATAGACCTGGGCGACGTTCAGGGCCAGCGAAACCTGGGCGGACGGTGCCGCGGCCCTGATCGCGGCAGAGCCAAGCCCGTGCGCGAGGTTGAGATGGTGCACCACCTGGAGGGCGAGGGCGTCGTCGGTGAAGCCGGGCGCGAGCACGCCGGTCGCGTGCCCGAGGAAGGCGACGCACCAGGGCTCGTTCAGCGTCATGAAGGTGCCGACCACGTCGCCGAGAGCGTCGGCCACGACGGCGGCGTAGTCGGCAAACCACTGCGCACTCTCCCGGTTGGCCCAGCCGCCGCGCTCCTGCAGGGCCTGCGGCAGGTCCCAGTGATAGAGCGTCGGCAGCGGCGTGATGCCGCGCTCGAGGAGGCCGTCGACGAGCCGTCGATAGAAGTCGAGCCCGCGCTGGTTGGCCGCGCCGGTGCCGTCGGGCAGCACCCGCGGCCAGGCCACCGAGAAACGGTACGACGGCAGCCCGAGCGACGCCATCAGATCCAGATCGGCCTCGACCCGGTGATAGTGGTCGCAGGCCACGTCACCGGTCTCACCGCGCGCCACCTTGCCGAGGGTGCGACAGAAGACGTCCCAGATGCTCGGCCCGCGCCCGTCCTCGTCGGCGGCGCCCTCGACCTGGTACGCCGCCGTGGCGGTGCCCCACACGAAGCCGTCGGGGAAGGTGAGCCAGCCGCGATCGGCGGCCCGGACGTCCGTCATGAGGACCGCGGGTCGTGCACCCTACGGCCCTCACCACCAGCTGACGCGATCGAGGAGTAGTCCAGCGCGGGGAACTCGCTCGCGATCTCCACGACCCGGCCCTCCTCCGCGGATCGCTTCGCCGCGAGCATCACCTCGAGCGCGTGGTAGGCGTGCTCGGGTCGGGTCACGGTCGGCACACCACGCTCGACGCAGTCGACCAGGTGACGCAGCCCGTCGGTCCATGGCCACTGCGGATCCGTCTCCGGGAACACCTCCCAGCTGCCACGCTCGTTGGTCCACTGCTCGAAGCCCTCCGGCGCCCAGTCGTCGCCGAGCATCTGGAGGACCCCGTCACCGCCGTACAGCTCGATGGCCGGCGAGCGATACTTCTGCATCGTGAAGCCGGTGGCGATCGAGGCGAACCGCGACGAGCCGAAGTCGAGCAGCACATGGGCGTTGTCGTCCGCGCGCACCTGCATCGGCGCACCCTCGACGACCCGCTCGGGGATGGCCACGCCGACCAGGGCAGTCACCCGCTTCACCGACCCGAAGAAGCCGCACAGGCTGGTCAGGTTGTAGACGCCGAGGTCGAAGAGCGACCCACCGCCGCTCTCGTAGAACCAGCGGCCCCACCACGGACCGGCCCAGCCGTAGCGCGCCCGAGCGAGGTAGACATCCCCGATGACGCCGTCGTGGACGCGGCGATGCATCTCGCGATAGGTCGGCGACAACACGATGTGCGGCGCGCACACCAGCACCGTGGAGAGCTCGTGCGACATCGCGACCAGCTCGGCGGCCTCCTCCATCGAGGTGGCCATCGGCTTCTCGACGAGGACGTGCTTGCCCTGCCTCATCGCCTCCCGGGCGAGCGGACCGTGCTCGTTCATGCTGGTCAAGATGAGTACGACGTCAAGGTCGTCGCGTCGCAGCAGATCCGTCGGCTCGTCGAAGTCGGTGTCGATGTCGAACCGCTCGACCGCCGCCTTCCGCTTCTCGGGATCGGGGTCGAAGCCAGCAACCAGCTCGAGCCGGCCTTCGCCGGCCAGTCGCTGGATCAGGTTGGCATACGGCCCCCAGAAGACGCTGCCGAGGCCGAGGACTCCCAGGCGAAGGGTCATGCGACTTCCCTTTCATGTCGGTGCGATTCAGTGTGGGTGGATCTGGGTGTCGGTGGATCTGGGCGGGGGGTTCACTCGGTCCACTCGGGCCGCTGCCAGGGCATCGACCGCGGGGTGTCCAAGGGGACGGGCTTGCAGGCGAACGCCATGATCAGGGCGCGCCGGGGGCCGTCGGAGGTGTTGGGGCCGGCGTAGTGCATGGTGCGGCTGGTGTGGACGGTCGCCCCACCGGGCGGCAGTGGGCAGGCGACCGCCTCGCCGACCGACTCCGGGTCCACGACCTTCAGGCCGTGGCTGTCGGGGTTGATCAGCTCGTGCGGCTGCACCTCGAGTGCGTGGGTGCCGCCGACGAACTGCAGGCAGCCGTTCTCCATGGTGGCCTCCTGGAGCGGCACCCAGATGCTGATCGCGCGGTGCTCGACGGCGGGGTTCCAGTAGGCCTCGTCCTGGTGCCACGGGGTCGCTGCGCCGCCGCGCGGGGGCTTGCGGATCGCGTGCATCCCGGCGGACTCGACCTCCGGTCCCAGCAGCTGCTGGGCGACCCGCATCGCGTTGCGGAACGCAATGGTCTCGCGCAGCTCGGGAGCGTAGTGGTCGGGGTTCACGATCTGCGGCAGTGCCGGCGGGGCGTCCTTGCCAGCCGCCAGTTCCAGCCGGTCGCGGTCGGCGATGTCGGTGCCGTCCTCGAAGAGGCGGTCGTAGATCGCCTGCAGCTGGCCGACCTCCTCGGCGGTGGTCAGCCGGTCGATGCTCATGAAGCCGTCGCGGTGGAACTCGGTGACCTGGTCCTTGGTCAGGGTGACGCTTCCGTCGTCGTCGACCAGGACAGTGGCGGGGATGCGGGTGGTCGTCATCGGCAGGACTCCTCTCGTGAGCCTCCATCGTGGGGCGGAGCTGCCCGACGTGGCTTGTCCCAGAGCCCGGCGGTGTTGTCTCGGAGGAGGTTGCGACGAAACTGCGTCGGCGCCAGGCCGTAGCGGCGCTTGAAGGCGCGGCTGAAGTGCGCGGCGTCGGCGAACCCGTGCGAGGCAGCGATCGCGGTGGTGGTCTGGTCGGTCCGGGCCAGCGCGGCCCGGGCCCGACTCAGCCGCATCGCCTGCAGATAGGCCATCGGCGGCACGCCCACCAGGTTGCGGAAGCAGGTCGCGAAGTGCTTCGGCGACATATTGGCGGCCCGCGCCAGGGAGGGTACGTCGAGGTCGCCGGACAGGTCCTGCTCCATCAGGGTGAGCGCCGCCTCGATCTCCGGGCGGGTGCGGACTCGTCGCACGTGCCCGACGTCGCCGTACGCCGCGACCAGCTCGGCCGTCGCCAGCTCGGCATAGGCCCGCGCCGTCAGCGCAGCGGCCGCCGAATCCTCGGCGCCACGCTCGACCGCCGTCCGGATGAGACCGGTCAGTGAGTCGGCCGGTTGCTCGATGAGCACGGGGATGCCGAGGAGCCCGGACATCTCGATCGACCCGAGCAGCTCGATCCGGAAGCCGAAGCCGACGAACTCGACCGGCTCGTCCAGGGCCTCGGTCACCCGCGCCGCACCGGGCAGGAGCACGGCAAGCTGGCCCGGCAACACGACGACACGATCCGCGCCCAGGGAGACGCGCAGTCGACCTTGCTGCACGAGCACGACCTCGGCGTACGGCTGTGGATCGAGGGCGATGACCCAGCCCGGGGGGACGGTGATGTCGTAGATCTCGGTGAGCCGATAGGAGGACTCGTGCCAGGTGCCGCCCAGGTCGAGGTGTCCCATGGCTACTCCTTGACCGCGCCCGAGGCCATGCCTCGGATGAAGGAGCGCTGGAAGACGATGAACATGATGATGACGGGCGCGGCGACGATCACCGCGGCGGCTGCCTGGCCGACCCGGTCGGTGGTGTGCTGGCCGGCGAAGAACGCCAGGCCGAGCGGGGCGGTGCGCTTGGACTCGTCGGTGACCATCACCAGCGGGAGGAGGAACTCGTTCCACGACCACATGAAGAGCAGCACGGTCAGAGTGAGCACCGCGGGCTTGCCCGGCGGCAGGGCCACCCGCAGCAGGGTGCGCAGCGAGCTCGCCCCGTCGACCTCGGCGGCCTCGAGCATCGACCGCGGGACGGATCGGAAGTAGGCGCGCATCCAGAACGTGCCGAAGCAGACGTTGATGGCGATCTGTGGCAGCACCATCGACGCATAGGTGTTGGTCAGGCCGAACTGGCGCAGGTCGTAGTAGAGCGGCACGACCACGGCCTCGAAGGGCAGGATCATCCCGCTCAGCAGCAGGTAGAAGAGCCAGGACTGGCCGCGGAAGGTCATCGTCCCGAAGGCATAGCCGGCCAGGATCGACAAGATGGTGGAGCCGATGACGACGCAGGCCGACACGATCGCGCTGGAGCGCAGGTAGGCACTGAGGTGGGCGACCTGCCATGCCTCGACGAAGGTGTGCGGGTGGACCTGCTCGGGCAGTCCGAAGCCCGAGATCTGGGCGTCGCGCGGGTTGAGCGCGAGCAGCACCACACCCACGATCGGGAACAGCGCGATGATCGCGAAGAAGGTGAGGAAGCAGTAGGCGAAGACACGCTCGGCGCGACTGGTCATCTCAGCCTTCCCGCGAGACGAGCCGGTCGATGGCGAAGGTCACCCCGAAGACCAGCACGGCGAGGATGACCGCGATGGCGCACGACTGGCCGACTCTGCCGTCGACGAACGCCCTGTTGTAGAGCATCAGACCTGGTACGACGGTCTCGGTTCCCGGGCCGCCGCGGGTCATCACGAAGACCAGGTCGAAGGTGCGCAGTGCGCCGACGATGGTGAGCGTCAGCACGACGCCGAACTCGTAGCGCAGCCCGGGCAGGGTCACGGTGGTCATCTCCCGCAGCCGCCCGCCGCCGTCCACCCGGACGGCGTCGTAGAGCGCCGACGGGATCTGTTGCACGCCGGCGACGAAGAGGACCATGCACAGCCCGATCAGCATCCAGGCGCCGATCATGCCGAGCGCGGGTAGGGCCCAGGTGAAGTCGCCCAACCAGGGCTTCGCGAGGGCGCCCAGTCCGACCGCGCGGAGGAACTCGTTGAGGGGGCCGTTGTCGGCGTAGATCCAGTTCCAGATCACGCCGACCACGACCGAGGAGACCACTTGGGGCAAGAAGATGGCGACCCGGAAGACAGTGGAGCCGCGCACCTTCACGGTGGTGAAGACGGCGGCGATCATCAGCCCGATCACGACCGGGATCGAGGAGAAGAACAAGATCAGCACCACCGAGTGGCCGAACGCCTGTCGGGTGAGCGGGTCGGTCAACACCTTCTGGTAGTTGCCCAGCCCGGTCCAGGTGCCGACGGTGATGCCGTCCCAGTCGAAGAAGGACAGCCAGAACGCGTGGAGGAACGGGCCGAGCGCGAAGAGCAGGAACATCGCCATCGCCGGGGCGATGTAGAGGTAGGCGACCAGGCTCTTGCGGCGACGCCGGCGGCGAGCCGCGGGGTCGGATGCCACCGGCGCTCGGCGCGTGCCCCCGATGCTGGGAGAGACATCGGGGGCACGCTCGACCGCTTGCACCACTACTGGTTCTCCGACACGAAGGTCTGGCGATCCTTCTCGATCTCGGCGAGCCCGTCGTCGACGGACTCCTGGCCGGCCAGGATCTTCTGGAGCACCGGGTAGCCGACCTCGGCCGAGGTCGGGGTGGCGAACTCCAAGTAGGGCAACAGCGTGTCGTTGTCGAGCACCGAGCTCCAGGAGTCATAGACGTCCTGATAGATCTGGCCGGACTTGAGGTCGGGGTTGTCGACCTTGAGCGGAGCCAGGTCGCCGGCCTTGAAGAAGGTCTGCGCAGCGTGCTCGTCGGAGGTGAAGTCGATGAACGCGGCCGCCTGTGCCACCTTGTCGCTGTTGGCCGCCACGTGCCAGGCGTAGCCGAAGGAGCCGGTGGCGCGCGCCGGCGTACCGTCCTCCACCGGCGGGGTCAGGAAGAAGCCGATGTTGTCGGGCATGTTCGAGGCGTACCAGCTGCCGCCGGGGAAGAACAGGCCCGATCCCTTCGAGAAGTCGGCGGTGGCGTCGGCCTGGGCGATCGCGTTCACGTCGTCGGCGATGTAGCCCTTGTCCTGCCACTCCAAGATCTTGTTCATCGCGGTCTTGATGTTGTCGTTCTCATAGCTCGCGCCGTCGTCGTTGTAGACGATGCCGGTCACCTCGTCGACCGTGGCGTACTGGTCGATCAGGTTGTAGGCGAGGTGCCAGGCCGGCCAGCCGTCCTTGTTGCCGAGGACGATCGGCTGCTGCCCGGCCGCCTTGGACGCGGCCAGGATCGCGTCGAGGTCGTCCATCGTCTTGGGCGGCTCCATGCCGAGATCACCGAGCAGATCCTTGTTGTAGAACCAGCCGATCACATCGGCAGCGTACGGCGCACCCCAGATCGGGCCTTCGCCGTAGGTCTTGCCGTCCTCGGTGAAGCGGAGCTGACGCAGGCCGACCTCGGGATAGCGGGTGTCCCAGCCGTAGGCCTTGGCGTAGTCGTCGAGCGGACGGAACAGTCCCGCCTTGATGAGCGGCCCGTCGAGGGACCAGCCGAGGTTGCCGATGGCGACGTCTGGGCCGTCGTCGGAGCTCAGCGCGAGCTTGATCTGCGCGGGGTAGGAGCCGAAGTCGCGCACCGTCCACTTCAGCTTGACGTTGGGGTTGGCCTGCTCGAACTCCTTGCCGAGCTTCTTCAAGATGTCGAGCCGGGTGCCGCTCTCCGACGTCCAGATCGACAGTGTCGTGTCGGGGAGGCCGGAGATGTCGGTGGACACCGGCTCGTCGGAGTCCACCTTGGCGGGGCCGGAATTGCTGCCGGGCGTCGTGCAGGCCGCTGTCGCGACCAGGACCATCGCTGCGATCGGGAGCCATCTGCGCATGAGCGGTCTCTCTCATCAAGGCGCCGGCAAGGCAGGCGC
>JBDHZT010000125.1:0-10619 GCA_039811985.1 Nocardioidaceae bacterium
TCGCCGCCTTATCGGTCGCCACCACAGACCGCCAGCAACCCGGACACCGACCGGGGCAACGGCGGTGCTCATCCGTCGGCTGGCTCGGCCCAGGTCAGGCGTCGCCACCTTCCTGCGCAACACCTCGGACGGCGGTGGGGTCGTCGATGCGGTACTGCGTGAACGCCTTGCTGACGACCTCGGCGGGGACCTCCTCGGCGTCGGCGAGGGCCTGGAGAGCCTGGACGACGACCGACTCGGCATCGATGTTGAAGAAGCGTCTCGCGGCGGCGCGGGTGTCGGCGAAGCCGTAGCCGTCGGCACCGAGGACGCGGTAGTCCCGTGGCACCCAGCGGGCGATCTGCATGGGAACCGCGGTCATGTAGTCGGAGACGGCCACGACCGGACCCTCGACGTTGGCCAACTTGGTGCTGACATAGGGCGTGCGACGAGGCTCGTCCGGGTGGAGCAGGTTCCACTTCTCGGCAGCCACGCCGTCACGGGCCAGCTCGTTCCACGAGGTGACCGACCAGATGTCAGCGGCCACGCCCCACTCGTCGGCGAGCATCTGCTGCGCCCGCTGGATCCAGGGGAAGCCGACGCCACTGGCCAGCAGTTGGATCCTCGGGGCGTCCTCGGGGAGACCCGCGGGCGGCACGGCCACGTGATAGAGGCCGCGCAGCAGCCCGTCGACATCGAGGTTCTCCGGCTCGGCCGGCTGGGAGATCGGCTCGTTGTAGACGGTCAGGTAGTAGACGACGTCCTCGCCGTGGGGGTGCTCCTCCGACGAGCCGTACATTCGCCGCAGCCCGTCCTGGACGATGTGGGAGACCTCGTAGGCCATGGCCGGGTCGTAGTGCACGACGGCCGGGTTGGTCGCGGCCAGCAGCGGTGAGTGTCCGTCGGCGTGCTGCAAGCCCTCGCCGGTCAGCGTGGTTCGTCCGGCGGTCGCCCCGATCAGGAACCCTCGAGCCAGCTGGTCGGTCATCGCCCAGATCGAGTCACCGGTGCGTTGGAACCCGAACATGGAGTAGAAGATGTAGACCGGGATCATCGGCTCGCCATGGGTGGCGTACGACGACCCGGCGGCGATCGCCGAGGACACCGATCCGGCCTCGGAGATGCCCTCGTGGAGCAGCTGGCCCTGGGCGGACTCCTTCCAGGCCAGCAGCAGCTTGCGGTCGACCGACTCGTAGGTCTGCCCGTTGGGGTTGTAGATCTTTGCGGTCGAGAACATCGCATCCATGCCGAAGGTGCGGAACTCGTCCGGAGCGATCGGGACGATGCGTGGGCCGATCTCCGGATCGCGCATCAGCTCCTTGAGCAGGCGGACGAAGGCCATCGTGGTGGCCACCTTCTGCTTGCCGGAACCCTTCTTCAGCTCGGAGTACACCGCGTCACCGGGCAGCTTCAGCGGACGCGGGTTGACCCGGCGCTCGGGCACCGGCCCGCCGAGCTCGCGACGACGGTCGCGGAGATACTCCAGCACGTCACTGGGCTCACCGGGGTGGTAGAACGGCGCGGAGCCGTCGGCCTCGTAGGCCTCGTCGATCTCGCGGTCGCTGACGGGCAGCTCCAGGCGGTCGCGGAACTGCTTGAGCGCGCTGGTGTCGAGCTTCTTCATCTGGTGGGTGGCGTTCTTGCCCGCCAACGCGTCGATGGTCCACCCCTTCACGGTGTGGGCCAAGATCACCGTCGGCTGGCCGACGTGCTGCGTGGCGGCGTGGAAGGCGGCGTACACCTTGCGGTAGTCGTGGCCACCTCGTGGGAGGGCCTCGATCTGCTCGTCGGTGAGATGCTCGACCATCTTGCGCAGCCGCGCGTCGCCGCCGAAGAAGTGCTCGCGGATGTAGGCGCCACTCTCGACGGAGTAGGTCTGGAACTCACCGTCCGGGGTGCTGTTCATCCGGTTGACCAGCACGCCGTCGACATCGCGGGCGAGCAGGTCGTCCCACTTCCGACCCCAGACCACCTTGATGACGTTCCACCCGGCACCGCGGAAGAACGCCTCGAGCTCCTGCATGATCTTGCCGTTGCCGCGGACGGGGCCGTCGAGCTGCTGCAGGTTGCAGTTGATGACGAAGGTGAGGTTGTCCAGCTCCTCCCGGGCGGCCAGACCGATCGCCCCCAGCGACTCCGGCTCACCCATCTCGCCGTCGCCCAAGAACGCCCAGACGTGCTGCTGGGAGGTGTCCTTGATGCCGCGGTTGTGCAGGTAGCGGTTGAAGCGCGCCTGATAGATCGAGTTCAGGGCGGTCAGTCCCATCGACACCGTCGGGAACTCCCAGAAGTCGGGCATCAGCCGCGGGTGGGGGTACGACGACAGTCCCTGCCCGGGGCCGTGCTGAACCTCTTGCCGGAAGTGGCTGAGCTGCTCAGCGGTGAGCCGCTTCATCAAGTAGGCGCGGGCATAGATGCCCGGCGCAGCGTGGCCCTGGATGTAGAGCTGGTCGCCACCTCCCGGGTGGTTCTTACCCCGGAAGAAGTGGTTGTAGCCGACCTCGTAGAGCGAGGCGGCCGATTGGTAGGTCGCGATGTGGCCGCCAACCTCGAGACCCTTGCGGTTGGCCGAGGAGACCATCACCGCGGCGTTCCAGCGGATCAGCCGCCGGACCCGCCTCTCCATGTCCTCGTCTCCGGGGAACCACGGCTCCCGCTCCGGCGGGATGGTGTTGATGTAGTCGGTGCTACTCAACGCAGGCACGCCGACCTGCTGCTCCCGCGCTCGCTCCAAGAGGCGCAGCATGACGTAGCGGGCCCGGTCGCGACCGCGGTCGGAGACCATCGCGTCGAAGGAGTCGACCCACTCGTGGGTCTCATCCGGATCGATGTCAGGCAGCTGGGTAGGCATCCCCTGGTGGATGACCGTGCGGCCCGGGCTGTGATGGGAGGCGCTGTGGTTGGTCACGTCCACATCGTCCCACGGTCGGGCCGGGAGCCCAACGGGCCTTGCGCACGGGCAGGGTTCTCCGGTGGACTACTGCCACCGATGCGCTCCCGACCGGTGTGCGCAGTGATTGTGAACAGGCCCGCGGAGGCGGCGGGGCAGGAGGTGTCGCAGTGAGCGCCACGGTGGGTGGAGGCTCCGCACAGGCGGGCGGAGCAGGACCCAACGGGCTGGCGGGTCCCGGGGCCAGGCTGGGGTTCAAGCCCGCCATGGTGGTCCAGGAGCTGGGCTGGGACGACGACACCGACGACGATCTACGGATGGCCGTCGAGGATGCCCTCGACGCCGACATGGTCGATGGCGACTACGGCAACGTCGTGGACGCCGTGCTGTTGTGGTGGCGAGCCGAGGACGGCGACCTCGTCGACGGACTGGTCGACTCGCTGACCGACCTGGTAGGCGGCGGTGTGATCTGGTTGCTGACCCCCAAGGTGGGCCGACCGGGCGCGATCGAGGCGGCTGACATCACTGAAGCAGCCCAGATCGCCGGGCTGGCTCTGACCACCACCGCGGCGGTCAGCAAGGACTGGGGCGCCACCCGCCTGGTCGCGCCGAAGACGCACGCCTGACGGCGGCCGCTCGATGCCGCTGCCCTCACTGCCCTCGGGTCTGTTCACCCTGGACGGACTGCTGGGACGGACCGTGTCCGCCGGCGTCACCGCCAAGGTGCTCGCCGAGTCTCGGGTCATTCGACCGACCAACCCGCTCACCCTGGCGGCGATGAGCAAGGCGTTGCTGCGTTGGGGGACCGGTCCCGCTGGAGGCTTCGCCACCCTGCCGTTGCGGGCACCCGACGCCGTCGCCCTGATCGACGAGATCGGACAGCTCACCTACGCCGAGCTGCACACCCGCAGCAACGCTCTCGCGCGCGCCCTCGCAGCGCGAGGGGTCGACGCCGGCGATCGAGTGGCGCTGCTGTGCCGCAACCACCGAGGCTTCGTTGAGGCGACCATCGCCGCCGCCAAGCTGGGCGCGGACGTGCTGTTCCTCAACACCGGTTTCGCCGGCCCTCAGCTCGCCGGCGTGATCGAGCGGGAGAACCCGACGGTGGTGGTGCACGACGAGGAGTTCGCTGACCTGCTCGCCGGGGCGGAGATGGGCGAGACGCTCGTGGCGTGGCGCGAGGAGGATGATCACGACGGCCTCGGCGCCGTCGCGTCGTCGTACCTCACCGACGACCTGGCGCCACCGGGTAGGGCCGCACGGTTCGTCATCTTGACCTCCGGCACGACCGGCGAGCCCAAGGGGGCGGCCCGCGACGAGGTCGGCATCGGTGCCGCCGTGGCGCTGCTCGACCGGATCCCGCTGCGCTACGGCTGGCGGCTCCATGTGGCCGCCCCGTTGTTCCACACCTGGGGGCTGGCGAACATGGCCCTCGGGATGTTGCTGTGCTCGCCGATCGTGCTGCGCCGGCACTTCGATCCCGTCGACTGCCTGCGGGCGGTCGAGGACGAGCAGTGTGCGGGCCTGATCGTGGTTCCGGTGATGCTGCAACGGATCCTCGGACTGCCCGACGACGTGCTCGACCTGCACGACGTCAACTGCCTCCGCGCCGTGGTGGCGTCGGGGTCCGCGCTGCCGGGCGAGCTGGCGACGGAGTGGATGGACCGCTTCGGCGAGAACCTCTACAACGTCTACGGCTCGACCGAGGTCGCCTACGGCAGCATCGCTACCCCGGACGACCTGCGCATGGCGCCGGCATCCGCCGGCCGGTCACCGCACGGGACGGTGGTGCGGATCGTCGACGAGGACGGCGAGCGCCTGCCGCCCGGAGTGCCCGGACGTATCTTCGTCGGGAACTCACAGGTCTTCGACGGCTACACGGGTGGCGGCAGCAAGCAAGTGCTCAACGGGCTGATGGAGACCGGCGACATCGGCCGGATCGGGCTCGACGGTCGTCTCTACGTCGAAGGCCGCGACGACGAGATGATCGTCTCCGGTGGAGAGAACGTCTTCCCGTCCGAGGTCGAGCGCTGCTTGGCGCGCCATCCCGGCGTGGACGAGGTGGCGGCGGTCGGCGTCCCGGACGACGCCTATGGCCAGCGACTGATTGCCTACGCCGTGCTCACCGACCCTGAGGTCACCGAGGAGGAGCTGCGCGACTGGGTGCGGGCCAACCTCGCGCGCTACAAGGTCCCGCGCCGGGTCGTCTTCCTCGACGAGCTGCCCCGCAACGCCACGGGCAAGGTGCGCAAGGTGGACCTGCCGCCGAGCTCCTGACCGCCGCTTTGACAAGATGCCACCCATGAGTGGACTCACCATCGGTGGACCGGCGCCCGACTTCACGCTGCGCGACCAGTTCGGGCAGGACGTCACGTTGTCGTCGTTCCGCGGGTCTAAGGCCGTGGTGATCTTCTTCTTCCCGTTCGCCTTCTCCGGGGTGTGCACCGGAGAGATGTCGGGCATCCGCGACCGACTCGACGAGTTCATCACCTTCGACACCGAGGCCGTGGCCGTCTCCTGCGACCCGATCTACTCGCTGCGCAGCTTCGCTGACGCCGACGGGCTCAACTTCTCGCTGCTCTCCGACTTCTGGCCGCACGGCAGCGTGGCCAAGGCGTACGACGTCTTCGACGAGCGGGTCGGCTGCGCCCAGCGGTCGTCGTACATCGTGGACAAGGAGGGGATCGTGCGCTGGTCGGTGCACAACGCGATGCCCGACGGCCGCGACCTGGGCGAGCACCTGACGCAGCTCCAGGCGCTGTCTTGAAGCGCTGTGCTCAACCGTCGCTCGGGGCCTTGAATCGGAGTGGTCTGGACCACATCGGGTATTTTTCGCCGGATTCGGCGGGAATGCTTGGCGCCGGCCCGACGTCCGGGCTACTGTTGGTCTTGTTGAACCGCTGGTGACCCGAGACGCCAGCGGTTCGACTCATTTCTGAGGGGTGTTGGCCCGACCGCGCCGTGGCCTCCGTGCGGAATTCATGCGGTTTCCGTCGCGAACCGCGCGAAGTGATGTCGGTATCGGTCCACGAACGCCGCAGGAAATGTGGAGATAGCACTTGATGTGCCAGCGATGTCGTGTACCGTTCTTCCTGTTGAGCCGCTGGTGACCCGAGACGCCAGCGGCTCGACCTATTTCAGCCGAAGCCGGCCGGTAGGCTGACCCGCCGAGTGGCTCGGGGCGCATAGCTCAGCGGTAGAGCACTGGTCTTACAAACCAGCGGTCACAGGTTCGATCCCTGTTGCGCCCACTGCCTTCGGGCGGCCGCACTGCGTAGCCTGCGGCTATGCCGTTGCTGCGCGAGGTTGTCGACCTGATCCATGGCTGGTATCCGCCGTCGACGGCGGAGGAGTGGGACGCGGTCGGATTGGTGTACGGCGACCCTGAGGCCGAGGTCGGCAAGATCCTGCTCGCCGTGGATCCGGTGGGGCCGGTGGCCGAGGAGGCTGCCGACGTGGGTGCCGACCTGCTGGTGACCCACCATCCGCTGTTCCTGCGCCCGGTCCACGGTTTCGCGGCGACCACTCCGAAGGGCCGCACGCTCAAGCACCTCTCCGATGCTGGCTGCGCGCTGCTGGTCGCGCACACCAACGCCGACCTCGCGGCTGGCGGCGTCTCCGAGGCGCTGGCCACGACCCTCGGACTGGGTGAGCAGGAGCCGATCGTCGTCGCCGATGCGGGCAGTGGCACGGGGAGGGTCGGAGTGGTGCCGCCCACCACCCTGCGTGACTTCGCCACCTCCGTCGCGGCAGCGCTGCCGGAGACCGAGCACGGCGTGCGGGTGGCCGGCGACCCCGACCGGCCCGTGTCGAGGGTCGCGGTGGTGGGTGGCGCGGGCGACTTCTTGCTGGATGTGCTGGCCACGAGCGGCGCCGACGTCTATGTCACCAGCGACCTGCGCCACCACCCGGCCAGCGAGTTCCTCGAGAAGGGCGGCCCCGCGCTGGTCGACGTGGCGCACTGGGCGGCCGAGTGGACCTGGCTTCCCGTCCTGGCAACCCGGCTTCAGGACGCCTTCGGCGACCGGGTCGAGACCCGGGTGAGCACCCTGGCCACCGACCCCTGGACCTTCCGGGTGCAGTGACGACCGACCGGCGCAGCGGGCCGTCGCACGGCGGGCGGTACGGTTGCCGCGAGCATTCCCCGCACGGCACATGGATGAGGAGCCGACGCTGAAAGCCGATCCGTTCGCCCAACTGAGACTGCTGGACGTCCAGGAGCTCGACTCCCGCGCCGACCAACTGCGCCACCAACGCGGCTCGCTTCCCGAGCTGGCCGAGATCGCCGAGCTGCGTCAGCAGCGGGCCAGGCTCGGGGGCGAGCTCACGCCGGCACGAGACCGGGTCGAGGACCTGCTCGCCGAACAGGAGAAGATCGACGCCGACGTGGAGTTGGTGAAGGCCCGCAGAGCCCGCGACCAACAGCGGATGGACCAGGGCCTGATCAGCAACCCGAAGGACCTGGAGCGGATGACCCACGAGCTGGTCTCGCTGGAGCGCCGGATCAGCGCCTTGGAGGACGACGAGCTCGAGATCATGGAGCAGGTCGAGGAAGCCCAGGGCGTGTTGACCTCCCTGGAGTCGCAGGCGGCGGCCGCGGACGAGCGCCTGGTCGTGCTGGCGCGCTCGCGAGACGAGAAGGCCGCCGGCATCGACGCCGACCTGGCGAAGCTCGCCGCCGAGCGCGCACCGATCGTCGCCGGGTTGCCCGATGATCTGATGGCGCTCTACGACAAGCTCCGCGCCGCCAAGGGCGGTGTGGGCGCGGCCGCGCTCCGAGCCCGCGAGTGTGGGGGCTGTCGGCTCACCCTGGACAACGCCGAGCTCGCCGTCATCAAGGCAGCGGCGACCGACGAGGTGATCCGCTGTGAGGAGTGCCAGCGGATCCTGGTCCGCACCTCGGAGTCGGGGCTGTGAGGCAACGCGGATGAGCGAGATCCGCTCGGTCGTCATCGAGGCCGACGGTGGCTCGCGAGGCAACCCTGGCCCGGCGGCGTACGGCGCGGTGCTCAAGGACGCGCGCACCGGACAGGTGATCGCCGAGGACGGCACCGTCATCGGCGAGACGACCAACAACGTGGCGGAGTACTCCGGTCTGATCGCCGGCCTGCGGCTGGCCGAGGAGTTCGCTCCGGGCGCCGAGATCGAGGTCCGGATGGACTCCAAGCTCGTCGTGGAGCAGATGTCGGGTCGTTGGAAGGTGAAGCATCCGTCCATGCGGCCCCTGGCGGTCGAGGCCAATCGCCTCGCCCCGCCCGGGACGAGGTATGTCTGGGTCCCGCGAGAGCGGAACACCCATGCGGACCGGTTGGCCAACGAGGCGCTCGACGGCAAGCGGCACGGCGTCACCGTGGCCGGCCGCGACTCTGAGAGCAGCGATGAGCCTGCGGAGGACGATCCACCGGCCGTCGCCCCGATGGGGCTGCGGGGGTGGTCCCGCTCCGGCGGACAGCCGACCACGCTGCTGTTGGTCCGTCACGGCGTCACGGCTCACACCCTCGAGAAGCGTTTCTCCGGTGGGCTTGCCAGCAGCAACCCCGCGCTGAGCGAGGAGGGCCGCGCCCAAGTGCGCGCCACGGGGGAGTGGCTCCGCCCGGTCGCCGAGGAGGTCACGACCGTGGTCGCCTCCCCGGTGCGGCGGGCGCTGGAGTCAGCCGAGATCTTGGCTGCACAGCTGGGTCGCGGCGTTGCGGTCGATCCCGGCTTCGCCGAGATGGAGTTCGGCGCCTGGGACGGCCTCACCTTCGCCGAGGTCGCCGAGCGACACCCGGCCGAGCTGGATGCCTGGCTCGGCTCCTTGGACACCCCGCCCGGCGTGCACGGGGAGTCGTTCCGGACGGTGGAGCAGCGGGTCCTGGCCGCGCTTCAGCGGGTGATCGACAGCCACGCTGGGGAGACCGTGGCGGTCGTCAGCCACGTGACGCCCATCAAGACCCTGGTCGCCCGCGCCCTGCAGGCGCCGCTCGACGCGGTCTATCGGATGGAGCTGGCCCCGGCGTCGGTGAGCGTGGTGTCGTGGTTCGCGGGCGGCTCCGAGAGCGACCAGCCGATGGCGAGCCTGCGGCTGTTCAACGCTCGGCCCACCGAGGAGGCGTTCCGCGCGGGCCTGCGCTGATCGGTGAGGGCTGATCGATGGGGGCCACCGAGGACAGCTACCGGGTGAGCTCCTCCGTCGTCTCGGTTCGCTGCCGGGTTGCCGGCGATCTGCGGTGGCGACCGATGGTTCAGCTACGCCGGGAGAGCACCCCGGTGGTCTCGGTTCGCTGCCGGGTTGCTGGTCGTGGATGGTGCTGACCGATAGGGCAGCGACCGGAGAGGTTGCGTGGCTCGGGTTGTTGGCCGGGTCGCTGGTGCTGCCTGGCTCTGCGTGCCGTGGCCGTCTGCTGCGGCCTTCTTGCGTCTCCTGCCCCCACAACCGCGCAGTAGACGGGTCCGCGCACCCATAGACCCGCGGCAGACGGGATGGCATGCAGTCTCGGTCCAAACGATGTGCCGCTTCGGGACAATCGACGCTCTCACGTGTCATCCGAGCTCAGGACCCCATCGATTGGGCGCAAACGACATCGAAAACGCCGTGTGAGATGCAGTCTTGGAACAATCGATGCATCCATCAGCCGAGAATCTGTGGGATCGCGGCGTTTGGACCGAAACAGCACATGGATTGGACCGAAACGACAGTCGATCGGGCTCCGGGAGTCAGTGGCCTGCAGTTTCAGCGCCAACGGTGAGCCGAAGACCGCCGTGAGCCGGCAAGCAGCCGAACCTGAGGACTGTTCTCCGTGTAGGTGCTCTGTCGGCGAGTACCCCAGGCGACCAGCAACCCGGCCAGCAGCCAGAAGTCGAAGCATCGCTGGCCGCGTAGCTGCCCGACGGCGTCCCTCCGCGGATCCGCGCTCAGCCGATCTCGGTCACGATCACGTCGACGCGGGTGCCGTGCCGCTCGGCGCCGCCTAGCTCGACGTCCCACCCCAGGGCCGAGAGGACGTCGGCCAGCTCCCCGGGCGTGCGGGGAGCGTCGCCCTCCTCCAGGAGCGCGCGCACGAGGCGGCCCTTGGTCGCCTTGTTGAAGTGACTGACCACCTTGCGCCGCCCACCGGCCTCGTGCAGCACCCGGACCGTCGCCACTTGGCGGGCCAGCTCGCGCGGCGGCCGCCAGAAGGCGGCGTAGGTCGTCGAGCGGAGATCCAGCAGCAGCCCTCGGCCGAGCGCCTCGGTGACGACCTCGCCCAGACACTGCCGCCAGACGCCGGCGACCGAGCCGACTCCGGGCAGGGACACCTCGCCGGAGAGACGGTACGACGGGATCCGGTCGGTCGGGCGTAGCACCCCGAACAGGGAGGAGGTGATGGCTAGCCGGGTCGCCGCCCGTCGACGTCCGGCAGCGGACATGTCGGCCAGGCCGAGAGCGTCGTACAGCACACCGGTGTAGATGCGATCGGCGCGGGCGGTCGGGGCGGTGTGCAGTCCGGCGTTCTGCTCGACCAGGGTCGCCTGGGTCGGACCGAGGCCGAGGGTGGCCGCGGCGTGGTCCGGCGCGGTCGCGCAATGCTCGACCAGGGCGTCCAGGACCCGCTGACGCGCGGGCAGGAGGGCGGGGAAGCTCAGCCCGTCGAGGTCGAGAGGCGCGGCACGTCTCGGTGTCGCCTTGCCCTCGCTGGGCGGCAGCAGGATCAGCACGCGCGTCAGCGTAGGGCAGCCCTCAGGTCGGCCGGTGGAGGGGAGTCTCCCCGTGGATAGGGTTTGTCGCATG
>JBDHZT010000126.1:0-10560 GCA_039811985.1 Nocardioidaceae bacterium
GGTTCCCTAGACGACGCGACGATGCCGCCCGCGCCATCGATCTACCGTAGATTTCCCGCCGTGAGCGCCAACCGACTGCACAACCTTCTCGGCGACCTCCCTGTCGTGATCGACGGCGGCTACGGCTGGTTGATGGGTGACCGCGGCCTGCCGCCCGGGGAGGCAGCCGAGCGGTGGAATGTCGATCACCCAGACGTCATCACCGCCCTTCACGAGGAGTACGCCGTCGCTGGCGCGCGAATCCTGACCACGAACACCTTCGGCGGCAGTCGCGCGCGCCTGACGGCCAACGGTCTCGCGGACCGGACCGTCGAGCTGAACCGGGCCGGTGCGCGGTTGGCCCGAGCGGTCGCCGACCGCCACCACGTGTTCGTGGCTGGCAACGTCGGACCCACCGGAGAACTGCTCGAGCCGTTGGGCACCCTCACCGAGACAGATGCCGTCGAGATGTTCGCCGAGCAGGTGGCCGCCCTCCGTGAGGGCGGAGCGGACCTGGTCCTGATCGAGACGATGAGCGATCTCGCCGAGGTCGCCGCAGCCGTCGAGGGATCTCGCCAGGCGGCACCCGAGCTGCCCATCGTGGCCACCATGAGCTTCGACACGAACCTGCGCACGATGATGGGCGTGACTCCACGAGCCGCGGTGGGGGCCCTCGCAGCGCTGGAGATAGAGGCGGTGGGGGCGAACTGCGGACGGGGCCCGGAGGAGATGATCCAGATCGCCACCGAGATGGCGCAGGCTCGCGGCGACGCCGATGTGCTCTTGGCCGCGCAGTCGAATGCGGGTCTTCCGCAGGTGGCCGGCGACGGCTTCGTCTACGACGTCGACCCGGCCGGCATGGCCGAGCACGGTGCCCAACTGCGCGCTCTGGGCTTCGAGCTGGTCGGATCCTGCTGTGGCTCGTCAGCCGAGCACACCCATGCCATCGCTGAGCGGCTCGCGGCGGAAGGGTGAGTCTGAGAGCCCCGCTGGTCCGCTCAGCGCCGGATCTGCATGACGACGGCCTTCGGCTCGGTGAAGAACTCTCGGCTGAAGTTGCCGCCCTCGCGACCCACCCCGCTATCGCCAACCCCACCGAAGGGAGTGCGCAGGTCGCGGATGAAGAAGCAGTTGACCCACACCGTGCCCGCGCGGAGCTGGGAGGCGACCCGGTGCGCGCGGGAGAGATTCTCGGTGAACAGCATCGCGTTGAGGCCGTACCGCGTGTCATTCGCTAGCGCCACCACCTCCTCCTCGCCCTCGAAGCGGTTGACGACGCACACGGGCCCGAAGATCTCCTCGCAGTAGGCCGGAGCGGTCAACGGCAGGTCGGTGACGATCGTCGGGCGCACCAGCCAGCGGCCGTCGTCGTCGACGCCACCGGTGAGGACCTTGCCGCCAGCGAGTGGCACGCTGTCGACGTACGACGACACCTTGTCGAAGTGCTTGCGACTCGCCAGGCTGGAGAACTTGGTGGACGGGTCGAACGGGTCTCCGATGGTGAGTGCTTCGGCCGCTGCGACGAAGCGGTCCATGAACTCGTCGTAGACGCCGGAGGCGACGAAGAGGCGTGACCCGGCCAGGCAGATCTGGCCGGAGTTCCGGAAGATCGCCTCCACCGCCCAATGCACAGCGTTGTCGAGGTCGGCGTCCTCGAAGACGATGTTGGCGCCCTTGCCACCCAGCTCCAGGGACACCGGGGCCAGGTGGCTCGAGGCCGAGGCCATCACGACCCGACCGGTGGTCGAGGACCCGGTGAAGGTGACCCGGTCGACGCGGTCGTCCGCTGTCAGTGACGAGCCGGCGGGGCTGCCGTGTCCGTTCAGCACGTTGAGCACGCCGGGGGGCAGGCCGGCTTCCGCGGCCAGGCGTCCCAGCAACGTCACCGAGGCGGGGGTGTCCTCGGACGGCTTGATGATGCAGGTGTTGCCCCATGCGATCGCGGGTGCGATCTTCCACGTGGCCATCATCAGCGGGAAGTTCCACGGGCTGATGGCCGCGACTACGCCGGCCGGACCGTATTCACTGTAGGTGTGGTGGCCCGAGTCCATCGGGTAGACCTCGCCGGTGTGGTCGCGCTGGTGGTCGGCGAAGAAGCGGAAGTTCCACACCGACCGGGCAACGTCGTGCTGCGCCTGGGCGAACGGCTTGGCCATGTTGGTGGTGTCGAGCCAGGCGAGGTCGTCGGCACGCTCCTCCATGAGGTCGGCCAGCCGGTGCATGGCGGTGGCTCGCTCGGCACGCGCCATCCGCGGCCACGGTCCCTCGTCGAAGGCTCGCCGCGCACTCGCGATCGCCCGGTCGGCGTCGGCGGCGCTCCCCTCGGCCGCCTCGGCCCAGACCTCCTGGGTCCACGGGTTCCACACCTCGAAGGTGGCGCCGTCAATCGATGGCACCTCCTCACCGTCGATGACGTGGCCGAAGAACTGCCGCTCGCTCATGCCTGCCTCCGCTCGGCGATGGTCACGTCGCCGGCGGCCCAGTGAGTCTGGGGCACCTCTCGAAGCACGACCCGAACACTCTCGCGTGGGGCGTCGATGGCCACCACTGCGGCGTCGGTCAGGCCGGCGATGAGCGCCCGTAACTGTTCGGGGCTACGGCCTTCGGTAAGGGTCACGTCGATGAACGGCATCATTCGCCCCCGTTGACGAAGATCGAGCCCAGGTTGGTGAAGTGGATCGCCACCGACGCGCCCGCGGGAGCGGGTACGGCGTCAGTCATACCGCCGGTGAGCACGATCCAACCGGGCTCCAGCGCGTGCCCCCGTTTGGCCAGTTCGTTGGCTGCGAGCGCCAAGGCCTCGCCCGGGTGACCCTGCACCGCAGCACCCGTGGCGGAGTCGACGATCACGCCGTCGACCTCGACCAGGGCTGCCTCCAAGGAGAGGTCGAGGTCCCCGGGCGCCACCCCGACCGGCCCGGTGACGAATGCCCCGGAGGAAGCGTTGTCAGCGACCACATCTCCGGCGGTGAAACGGAAGTCCCGGAACCGACTGTCGATCACTTCGGCTCCGCCCCAGACGGTGTCGACGGCGGCCATCGCGGTCGCACACGTGACACCGGGACCGGCCAACCGCTCCCGCATGACGAAGACGATCTCGGGCTCGATGCGCGGGTGGATCAGCCGCGGCTGCGGCACCGGTTCGCCGGCGGGCATCACCATGGCGTCGGTCAGCCACGCCACGAAGGGGAAGTGCACACCCATCCGTTGCTGCTTGGCCTTGCTGGTCAGCCCGAGCTTGACGCCGACAAGCGACTCGCCGCGGTCGAGCCTGGCTTGGAGCGTGCGGTCCTGGATGGCATAGCCGGTCGCGAGATCGAGCTCGGGCCACTCGTCACTGAACGGTGGTCGGTCGACCCGCTCGGCCTCACACCGAAGCAGCTCGGCTGCCACTGACTCGATGTCCCAGGCCATCAACGCACCCCCACTCCGGCCAGGTCACCGAGCGTCTGCTCCTCGGCCAGCTGGACCGCGATGTCGATGATCATGTCCTCCTGACCGCCGACGTAGCCATGCTCGCCGACCCTCTGCAATATCGCGTGAGCCGGCACGCCGTACCTCTCCGCGGCCCGCTCGGCGTGCAGCAAGAAGGAGGAGTAGACCCCGGCGTAGCCCTGGGTGATCGACGAGCGGTCCATCCACGGCAGCCGCGGGATGAAGGGGCGCACCACCTCCTCGGCCGCAGAGAGCACCTCACCGAGGTCGACGCCGGTGCGAATGCCCATCCGCTCGAAGGTAGCCGCGAGCACCTCGGTCGGTGAGTTGCCGGCACCGGCACCGAGGGCGCACAGGGCGCCGTCGATCTGCTTCGCGCCGGCCTGGTAGGCCAGCACCGAGTTGGCGATGCCAAGGCTGAGGTTCTGGTGACCGTGGAAGCCGACCTGTGCACCGTCGCGGCCGATCTCGCTGATCAGCGCCTCGACCCGCTCCTGGGCGTCGGAAAGCACCAACGCACCGGCGGAGTCGACGACGTAGACGCACTGAGCACCCGCGTCGACCATCGTGCGAGCGTTGCGGGCAAGGATCTCGGGGGTGGCCATGTGCGAGAGCATCAGGAAGCCGACCGTCTCCATGCCGAGCGCCCGTGCCTCGCCGAAGTGCTGGATCGACACGTCCGCTTCGGTGCAATGGGTGGCGATCCGGGCCACCGATGCGCCCACGGAGTGGGCCTTCTTGAGGTGCTTGACCGTCGCCAGACCGGGCAGCATCAAGATCGCGATCTTGGCGTGCACCGCCTCGTCGACCGCTGCCGAGATCAGGTCGAACTCGTCGACCTTGCTGAAGCCGTAGTTGAAGCTCGAGCCGCCGAGACCGTCACCGTGGCTGACCTCGATCACCTGCACACCGGCGCGATCGAGAGCGGAGACGACTCCGCGCGCCTGTTCTTCGGTGAACTGGTGGCTCATCGCGTGCGAGCCGTCGCGCAGCGTCGAGTCGGTGATGCGCAGATCGGTCGGACCACCGGCCGTCGTCGCGTTGGCGAGCACCTCGCTCTCGGTCACCTCGCGCCCGACGACCGGGGTATCCCCGGGCCGGATCGTCATGTCACCCACGGTCACACCCCTGCCTTCGCGAGGTCGGAGCTGGACTTCCACGATGCGTCGATGCCGAGGCGATGGGCGACCATGAGGTCGCCGACCCGGGCCGCAGCCGCGGTGATGATGTCGAGGTTGCCCGCGTAGTCGGGCAGGTAGTCGCCGCCCCCCTTCACCTCGATCGGGATGAAGACGCGCGCTTGACCGCGCCATGCGTCGCGCGCGGGGTCGAACTGCGGGTCCGAGCGCAGGTGGTAACCGGCGACGTACTCCTGGACGGTGGCGACCATCGCATGGATGGACTCCAAGATCTTGTCCTGCAGGTCTCCGGGCTCTCCGGCCGCCTCGGGGATGGCGCAGAACACCGAGTTGCGCATCATCAGCGGCGGCTCGACCGGATTGAGGATGATGATCGCCTTGCCCTCGCTGGCACCGCCGATCGCCTTGACCGCCTCGGCGGTGGTCTCGGTGAACTCGTCGATGTTGGCGCGGGTGCCGGGGCCGGCCGACCTGCTGGAGACGGAGGCGACGATCTCGGCGTAGGGCACCGGGACCACCGACGACACCGCGTGCACCATCGGCACGGTCGCCTGGCCCCCGCAGGTGATCATGTTGACGTTGGGGGCGTCGAGGTTGAACTCCAGGTTGACCGGCGGACACAAGAATGGCCCCACCGCTGCCGGAGTGAGGTCGACGGCGAGGATGCCGGCGGCGGCGTAGCGCGGCGCGTTGGCCTGGTGCGCCTTGGCGGAGGTCGCCTCGAAGACGATGTCGGGCAACTCGTCCTGGCTGAGCAGCCAGTCCACGCCCCCGGCCGAGGCCTCCAGGCCCATCCTCGTGGCCCGGGCCAGTCCGTCGGAGGTCGGGTCCACCCCCACCATGAAGCGCGGCTCGATGATCTCGCTGCGGCGGATCAGCTTGAACATCAGGTCGGTGCCGATGTTGCCCGGTCCGACGATGGCGGCCGTGGCCTTGTTGGTCGTCATCCTTGTTCCTCTCGAGTGCCGGAGAACCGAGCGGTGACCGAGCCCAGTCCGGCGAAGGTCGCGGTGAAGGTGTCGCCCGGGGCGACCGGCGCCATCGCGCAGATCGACCCGGGAAGGACGACGTGGCCGGCCTCGAGGGTGACACCCCGGACACCGACGGTGTTGGCCAGCCAGACCAGGGAGGTCAACGGTGAACCGAGCACCGCTCCCCCGGCGCCGGTGCCGACCACCTCGCCGTTGCGGGTCATCACGCCGCCGCTCAGGCGGAGGTCGACCTCGGCGAGCGAGGTCGGAGTGGATCCGAGCACGAGCGCCCCCGAGCTCGCGTTGTCTGCGATGGTGTCGGGCAGGCCGATCTTCCAGTCCGCAACGCGACTGTCCACAATCTCAAGCGCTGGAAGCACAAAGTCGACCGCCGCCACCGCCTCGGGCACGGTCACACCCGGTCCCCGCAACGGTCGCTTGAGAACGAACGCGATCTCGGGCTCGATGCGCGGCTGCAGGAAGCGCTCCACCGGGATGGGGGTGTGCTCGAGGAAGAAGAAGTCGTCCATGAGGTGCCCGTAGTCGGGCTCGTGGACCCCGAGCAGCCGCTGCATCGCATGACTGGTGAGGCCGACCTTGTGACCCCGCACCGTGCGACCGGCCGCTACCCACTGTTGGACCTGCAACAGCTGGATCGCGTAGGCGTCGCCGACGCCCATGCCCTGATAGGTGCTGGTCGGTGGCGCGATCGGCTCGCCGCTGTCGTACGCCGCCAACAGCGACTGCGCGGCGACAGCGCGCGTCTCCTCGTCCAAACCCTCGACGGTCACAGGTCCAACTCCAGCCGTTCACTCGTGGGTCGCGAGCAGCAGATCATCATCTTGTCCATCGCCGCCTGCTCCCGCTTGGTCAACACGAGATCCTGGTGGTCGACCGTGCCCGACAGCACTCGGGTCACGCACGAGCCACAGATCCCGTCACGACAGTCGTTCTCCACTTCGATGCCCAGCGCGAGCACGGTCTCGAGGATGTTGGCGTCGGGCTTCATCCGCAGCGTGTGACCGGCCTGCGCGAGGACCAGCTCGTAGCTGTCGCCGTCGAGGGGCGCCGCCTCCTTGGGCTCCACACCCACGCGGCTGAACAACTCGAAGCGGACGATGTCGTGGTCGGGCCCGTGCACCTTCTCGGCGGCCTCCTCGACCGCACGCAGCAGACCCACCGGTCCGCAGACGTAGACCAGTCCGCCTTCGGGGAGGCTGCGCACGACCTCCTCGAGATCGGGCCGCCCGTCGGTGTCCTCGGCAAGCATGCGGACCCGGTCACCGAGCGCACCGAGCGCACCGAGGCGGTCGCAGAACGCCATCGAGTCCCGGGTCCGACCTCCATAGGTGAGTTGGAAGGGCTTGCCGGCGCGGTCGAGGTGCTCGGCGAAGGTGAGGATCGGGGTGACCCCGACGCCGCCAGCGAGGAGGGCGTGGAAGGAGGCGTCCTCGAGCGCGAAGCCCTGTTTGGGCCGAGTGACCAGGAGCCGGTCTCCGACACGGAGCTGGTCATGAATGAACAGGGAGCCGCCGCGTCCCTCAGGTTCGCGCAACACCGCGATCTCGTAGGCCGACAGGTCCCGCGGGTCGCCGCAGAGGGAGTACTGCCGGGTGCTGCCATCGGGGACGTAGACGTCGATGTGGGCGCCTGGCTCCCACTCGGGGAGCGGCTTGTTGCTCTCGATGCGGGTGAGTCGAACGGAGATCACGCCGTCGGCCTCGAGCCGCATCTGGGTGACCCGCAGCTCGCGCTGCTCAACCATCGCCCACCTCTTCGGCCAGACCGAGAAGCTTGCGGACCTGGGCGTACGACGAGCCTGGATCGGTCACGTCGAACAGCACGGACCTGATGCCCAGGTCTTCGGCGCCCCTGATGTTCGTCGCCTGGTCGTCGAGGAACACCATGTCGTCGAACGCGACGTCAAGTCGTTCGGAGAGCAGCTCGTAGAGTCGTGGATCAGGCTTCAGGAAGCCTTCGACCGACCCGTCGACGATCACGTCGATGTCACCGAGGATGTCGATCTTCTCGATCCACGAGTCGCTGTGGAAGTCGCGCAGGTCGTTGGTGAGGACCCCCACCGGGATGCCCGCCTCGCGAGCGTCTCGGACGAGCGTCCGGGCTTGATCGCGGATCAGCTCAGGGCGGGCCGGCTCGTACAAGTGGGCCACTAGGGCGCGGATGTCGCCCCCCGCGCCACCAGCGGCGTGCCACTCCTCGGAGCGGTGCGCCCAGTAGGCACGCTCGGTGATCCGTCCCGCCTGCAGCTCGGCCCAGTCCGGGTCTGGCCGATCCACGGGCGCGAACGGTCCTCGCCCGCGCAGGAGGGCATGGGCCGGCGAGTCGGCATCGGCGGCGGCCAGTTCGAAGATGGTGAGCAGGACCGGCCCGCCGAAGTCGAGGACGAGCGCCCGAGTGGTCATCTCAGTGCTCCGGCTCCTCGATCACGGCACGTGAGAAGAGCACCACGTTGCCCGTCCATCGGCACTCCGCACACCAGGTGAGGAAGATCCGATCCTCACCACTCCACCACTCCGAGATCAGCCCGCGGTCCAGTGAGACCCCGCAGTGAGGGCAGAACTTCGGCTTGTCGAGCAGGTGGAGTGCCGCATCCGAGGCGAACCAGTCACCCGGCGGCGGAAGCCGATGTGGATCAGGCGGCAGGTCCGGCCACGGCCCGTGATGGGCGGCTCGCCTCGCCTGCTGCTCGAGGTCAGGCACCGGAACCCGCCTTCTCCCGCACCACCGCGGCGTCTCGGTGCAGTGCGAGCAGTTGCTCGCGGATCGGGCTGTAGCGCATCGAGCCGCCGTTGATCCATTGGTCGGTGAAAGCGGTGCCGGCACCGAACTTGTCCTTCTCGCAGGGCAGCTCGATGATGTCGTGCTTCTCACGCACGACTCCCGGCGGGTCCTCTCCATCCTCGACGGCGGCCATCGCCTCCTTGAACATCTTGCGCAGCATCGCGACGCCTTGGTCGGAGCGACCGAGGTGCTCTTGCGAGCGGTCGGTGATGGTGCCCTGCGAGACCCACGCCATCACGTCTTGGCCCTCGACGTAGTCGGTGATGAACTCGCCGTTCTCGTCGATCCACTCGTAGTCGTAGACCACCGGTCGATCCTGCTTCTCCCAGGTGCCGCCCTCGGGGTGGTGCAGGCTGTAGAACAGCTTCCAGGTGGTGGTGTCGTCGATCGGGACCCGGATCTGCATCTGGTCGATCCACATCCCACCCACCCGCATACCGTAGGGGAACATCAGGGGATGGCCGATGGCCCAGTCGTCGTTCTCCTCCGTGTGGCCCTCGAGCACCCGCCGCTTGATGATGCCGAACTCGAACTCGTCGAAGGACACCTTGATGTGCTTCTTCTGGAACGACTTGGGCGCCTCGAACCCCTCGACCTGGCCGAGGAACTCGAAGTAGGCACCGTGGAGCCACTCGACGTGGTGGGGGTCGACGGAGTTCTCCATGATCTGGAACCAGTTGCACGGCAGGGTCGCCACACCGATGTCCCGGATGCCGTCTTGGACGTAGACGTCGAAGCGCGGCAGCTCTGGCACCGGTTGCGGCCCGACATAGACCCACACCATGCCGCCCATCGTCTGGGCAACCCCGGCCTTGGCCTTGATCTTGTCGCGGAACGCGGTGTTGTCGTTCTCCGCAGGCTGGTCGATGCACTGGCCGTCGAAGTCGTACTTCCACCCGTGGTAGCCGCAACTGATCCCATCGTCACGAACGACGCCGTAGGTCAACGATGCGCGGCGGTGCGGGCAGGACTCACCGATGATGCCGTACCGACCGGACGGGGTCTTGTAGAGCGTCCAGTTCTCTCCGAGCAGACGCACGGTCTTGCTCGGCCTGCCCTCGTCGAAGTCCTGCTCGAAAGCGATCGGGTACCAATAGCGGCGTAGCAGCTCGCCCATCGGGGTGCCGGGACCAACCCGAGTCAACTCTTCGTTCTGTTCCACGGTCAGCATCTGGATATGTCTCCTTAGGGATGAAGAATGGCCAGGATCGTCAGTCGAGGACGGTGACCTTGCCGGTGTTGCCGTCGACCCGGATCATCTGTCCGGTCCTGATGGTCTTGGTTCCGAAAGCGGTGCCAGTAACAGCGGGGAGGCCGTACTCGCGACAGACGATGGCGGCGTGGCTCATCATCCCGCCGACATCGGTGACGGTGGCCTTGATCTTGCCGAAGACTGGCGCCCACGAGGGCGCGGTGAGCGGCGCGACCAGGATCTCGCCATCTTGGAGCTGACCGATCTCGTCGGCACCGAAGATGACCCGAGCCGGACCCTCGACTAGGCCGGGCGAGGCGGCAAACCCGGAGAGGGTGCCGTCGCCGCCCTCGCCGGAGCCGACCTGCAACCACGCGGACACCGAGTCCGAGGTGATGCCCCAGAGCATCACCGTGAAGGGCTCGGTGACCACCTCCGGTGGGATGCCGAGCGCCGGCGGCGGGCTCCACGCCTTGAGGGCGGACAGGATGCCCTTGCGACGTTCGATCTCCTTGATCCAGTAGCCACCCTGGCCCCGCGAGGGAGCACCGACCGCCCAGCCGGAGTAGTAGTCGTAGAGCGCCTCGGCGACCTCGTAGCGCTTGAACATGAACACGTCGTCGATCTCGTTGATGAACCCCGCCTCGAGGAGCACCTCGCCGAAGGCCCGCATCTTGCGCCACAGCACCGAGTGGGCCCAGTGCTCGACGTAGAAGTTGTGGTTCTCCACGTAGGGGAACACGACTCGCGACAGTCCGAGCTTGGCGTCGAACGCCGCGCGGTCCTCGTCGGACTCGAGCAGGTCCCGATACTCCGAGACCACGCGGTCGCGCTCGGTGTGCAACGCCTCGACCGGGCGGTTGAGGTCGACGCCCTCCTTGACCTTCTCGATGTAGTCGGCGATGTAGCCGAAGGGCACCTCGACGTTCTGGATCCAGATCTTGTCGGAGTGGTAGAAGCCGGAACCGGTGGAGAAGTTGAACCACGGCTCGCAGGCCTCGTCCCACGCGGCCAGCCAGGCCCGGCCGGCGTCGGAGCCGCC
>JBDHZT010000127.1:0-10521 GCA_039811985.1 Nocardioidaceae bacterium
CGGGCGATTGGCGCAGTGGTAGCGCGCTTCCTTGACACGGAAGAGGTCACTGGTTCAAACCCAGTATCGCCCACCAAGTTCTGCAGGTCAGAGCAGGTTTCTCGGATGCGGATCTGAATCGCCGAACATGCGGAGAACAAGGAGCGGCCAGATCTGGCAGCTCCTGTCCTTGTTTTCGGGCCGGTTGACTCTCATGAGGTGCGACTCCATCCCGCTGCGGCGCGAACATGGCTCCATGTCGTTCGCGACCCGTGCTGGCGCCGTAGAGGCACCGTTCCTAGCATCCGCGTCGGGCTATGCGCCGGCGCTCAGTGCGAACACCTCGTGCGCGGTCTCCGAGTCCGCAGCGTCGTCAGCCGGAGGAAGCACAAACTGGATCTGCGCACCGAGTGCGTCGGCGAGCTTGAGCAGGGTCGGGACGGTCGGCGCGATCTGTCCCCGCTCGATGCGGCTGATGTCCGCTTGGGCGAGGCCCCACGCGAAGCCTCTTGCGCGCTTCTGACCAGAGCCTTCAGCCACGAAGTTGGCGGGTCAGGAACTCGGACCGAGCAGCACCTCGGGAACGCCCAGGAGGCGTTTGGCCTCACGGATGCCGCTGGTCATTGCACCGTCGGCGTAGCCGACCCGAGCGCTCTGGGTGTGTTCACCCGCGAAGAGCAGCCGCCCGGCAACCGGGGTGCCGAGACTGTCCAGGTCCGCGTTGGAGGCGCCGACCGTGACATGCGTGTAGGCGCCTCTGGCGTGCGGGTCGTCGGCCCAGCTGGTTACCGCCACCGCGATCGGCTCGGGGCACGGTGCACCTAGCGCGACCGCTATCTGGTCAGTGGCCCAGCGGACCATCTCGGCGGGCGCGGCAGCAAGATGCCGAGTCGCGGAGTGGAAGACGTGGCAGGCGAGGATCGGCCCGGCTCCGAAGGCATCCAGGTCGAAGATCCACGTCGCCGGGTCATCGGGGGCGGACGGGAACAGCACCAGGTGCGACCAACCCGCCTCGCGCCAGAACGGGCTGGGGAACCTCAAGATCACCTTCTCGTAGCGTCCGAAGCCGAGTCGCGCCACCGTCTGTGCTCTGTCCAGCGGCAGAGGTGGCGAGAAGGTCAACGAGCCGCTCTTCAAGACCCCGAGTGGCACCGCGACCACCAGGTGGGAACCCGTTTCGGCTCGGCCTGAGTCGTCGATGACGCTCACCTGCTCATCGGTCACCTCGACATGCGAGGCTCGCCATCTCGTGCGGACATCCAGCTCGGCGGCCATCGCCTGGGCGATCGCACCGAACCCAGGCCGGGGCAGGTCGCCGAAGTAGGTGTCGTCGTACTCGTCCTGGGTCCAGAGCCACTCCAGCGACTGCTGCTCGGCCGCGCCGGCCGCATCGGCCTCGACATTGGCGCGCAGTCCCTGCCGCGCACGCCGCAACTCCGGGCCCCTGAGCCGGCGAGTGGTCACGAACTCCTCGATGCCGTCGGCTGCGGAGGCGGTCGGACCGAGGTCTTCACGGAGACCGGCAAGCGCCGAGACGAATCCGCCGAGGTCGCCGGTGAGCTCCCGCTCGACCTCTTCGCGGGTCAGCCACGACCCAGTCGGGAGGTCAAGCGCGGCCAGGCTCGACATCGGATCCCCCGGCACACGCTCGATCCCCGCGAGGTCCGCGAAACGACTCAGCGGATTGCCCGACGGGTGGTGCAACCAGGAGCCCCCCAGGTCCACCGGCGAACCGCCAAGATCCACCGTGTGCAGCCGGCCGCCGACCCGATCGCGGGCCTCGAGCACGACGCACTCGACACCGGCATGGCTGAGCGCGTTCGCCACGGTGAGCCCGGCGATCCCCGCTCCCATCACCAGAACTCGTCGCACCGGGCGTACGACGTCGCCGGGCACCGCATCGCTTCCATCATCGAAGTAGGCCGTCAACAGCCCCTCCTTCGTCCGCGCCCTCCTCGGGCGCCAGACGATCCTCCCACTGCAGGCCGAGATCTGCTCGTGGCGACACATCGAGCACCGGACTAGACGTGCCACGCCCGCCTGTCCAGATGGCGTCAGAGCAGCCGCAGTGGAGCGTTTCACCCATGTCGGCAGTCCGGGCTGCCCGCGCACCAGTTGAACAGGGTTGGGGGACCTGGATGCACCGACACGACGTTGCCGCGCTGGCGGCGGCAATCTTTGCTGCGCTGCTCACCGCCGCGCTGCTCTCCGCCCGCGCAGCGGGGCTCTGGGTGACGAGATGATGCCCGATCAGCGGCCGTTGGGGACTGTCAGACGCTGATCGGCGCCGACCAGAACAGCACCGTCCCCGGCCCATCCTCCGGGTTGGCAAGCCTCATCTGCCCACCGCGGGCCTCGGCCCTACTGGCAAGGTTTGCCAGCCCGCTGTGGCGACCGTCTCCCATCCCACATCCGTTGTCGCTGACCGAGACCTGGAGCTGGCCCGCGACCACGCTCACCTCGAGTGCGACAGCCGTCGCGCCGGCGTGCCTCGCGACATTGGTCAGAGCCTCGCGCACGACGGCGACCACGTCCTCCGACAGCCCGGAGTCGGCCGCCGTGTCGAGGGGGCCGTGCATGGAGAGCTGGGGCTCGTAGCCGAGCCCCGCTCTCGTGTCCTCGACGACTTTCAGGATCGCGGCCCGGAGTCCCGTCGAGGTGGGCCGCAGCTGGAAGATCGACACCCGGATCTGCTTGATGGCCGAGTCGAGATCCTCGACGACCTGGGCGAGCCGCGCTGCTTCAGGCGCGGAGAGGCTGCTCGCGACGGCTTGGAGGGAGAGTCCGGCGGCGAACAGCTGCTGAATGACATGGTCGTGGAGGTCCCGTGCAATGCGGGCCCGATCCTCCAAGACGACGACCTTCTGCCGATCGGCCCGCGCGTCCGCCAGCTCCCACGCCAAAGACGCCTGTTGGGAGAAGGCGAGTGCGGCCTGCAGGTCGCCATTCGTGAACGGCTTGGCCCGCGTCCCTCGCGCCACGAACAGCAGCCCCCGGGTGCCCGCCCCGAGAAGCGGCAGGAGCATGACCGGACCCACGTCGACGTGCCTGCTCAGGTGGATGAAGCGATCGCTGTCTCCGCTCGGATGGCGCGCGTCCGTGATGCGCATCGGCTCACCCGTCCGCAGCACCTCTTCGCTGTAGGTGCCCTCGGCCGAGTAGGTGATGCCGCGGATCTTCTCTGCTCCGGATCCTTCCGCGCGGCTGACGGTCACTTCGTGCCGCTCGGGCACCGGCTCGATGACCGCTGCGAGGTCGGCCTCCGCGACCTCGCGGACGCTGCGGGCGATCAGCTGCTGTGGCGACTCCGCGTCCGCGGCAAGCATCGCCCGTGTCACCTCGGCGCTCGTCTGCAGCCAGCGCTGGCGACGCTGGCCTTCAGCGAAGAGACGAGCGTTCTCCACCGCAACGCCCGCGGTCGCCGCTAGCGCGAGGACGAGCTCCTCGTCCTCGGCGGTGAACGGTCGGCCGTTGTCGCGAGTCAGGTAGAGGTTGCCGAACACCTCGTCCCGCACCCGCACGGGAACGCCGAGGAACGCGTCCATGTGGGGATGGTGCTCCGGGAAGCCGACAGACCGAAGGTGCTGAGAGAGGTCCGCGGTGCGCACCGGCTCTGGTTGCTCGATGAGCACGCCCAAGAGACCCTTGCCCTCGGGCAGGCTTCCGATCCGCCGCGCCGCTTCCTCGTCGATGCCGACGTAGACGAACTCCTCAAGCCCTTGTCGCTCTTGGGAGATGACGCCGAGAGCGCCGTACTTGGCGTCGACGAGGTCACGGGCGGCGCTCACGATCCGTCGTAGCACCGTGCCCAGGTCCAGGTCGCCGACGATGCTCCGGTTGGCGTCGAGGAGCGCCTCGAGCCGGCGCTGCATCGACACCACTTCCTGGGTCAGCTGCATCACCCGCGCGAGCATGCCCTCCAGCTCGCCCGTCAATCCCTCGAGACCCGAAGGCGAGGTCTCGGGGGCATCGCGCCCCTCCGCCACGCTGACGACGATAACGCCGAGCCTGGCACCTCGGCACCGAGACCGGCTCGCCAGCCTCAGCAGGGTTCGTGCCCGAGGGTTGCCCGAAGGTCAGAACTCGAAGACCAGCCGGGCGCTGGTGCGGGCATGGAGCACGTCGTCGATGGCCTGGTTGACGTCGTCTAGCTTGCGCGTCTCGGCGATCACTCGCGTGCGGCCGAGGGCGTGGAGCCGGAAGACTTCAGCAAGGTCCGCGCGGGTGCCGACGATCGAGCCGATCACCGAGATTCCCTTGAGCACGGTCTCGAAGATCGGCAGATGCATCGGGCCGTCGGTCTCGGGTGGGAGCGCGACGCAGACGAGCCGGCCGCCACGCCGCAGGGACGCGAACGCCTGCTCGAACGCCTTGGGCGTCACCGCGAGGACTACCGCGACATCGGCCCCGCCGAGGTCGGCGATGGCCGCGACCGGGTCGATGCCCGCCGCGTTGACGACGTGGTCGGCACCGAGCTCGCGCGCGAGCTCGAGCTTCTCCTCGGTCAGGTCGACGGCGATCACCTCGGCGCCGACCAGGCGGGCGTACTGCACCGCGAGGTGGCCGAGGCCACCGATCCCGAAGATCGCGACCCGCTCGCCCGGGCGAATGTTGGCCACCTTGATCGCCTTGTACGTCGTCACGCCCGCGCAGGTCAGCGGGGCGGCGTCCAGCGACGTCACCTCCTGCGGCACCGGCACGACGTAGGCCGCGTCGGCGACGGCGTACTCGGCGAACGCGCCATCGACCGAGTAGCCGCTGTTCAGTTGCTTCTGGCAGAGGGTCTCCCAGCCGCTGATGCAGTAGTCGCACCGTCCGCAGGCGCGACCCAGCCAGGCGATGGCCACCCGGTCGCCGACGGCGCGATGGGTGACGCCGGGGCCGATGGCGGTGACGATGCCGACTCCCTCGTGGCCGGGGACGAATGGAGGGGTGGGCTTGATCGGCCAGTCGCCGTGGGCGGCGTGGATGTCCGTGTGGCACAGGCCGCAGGCCTCCATCCGGACCAGGACTTGGCCGGGCCCGGGCTCCGGCACGGGTCGTTCGTCAATCGCGAGTGGGGCGTCGAAACCAGTGACGACGGCAGCCTTCATGACGAGATCTCCTTCGGTGCGAGAAGTGCGGCTTGGTCACTTGAGCAGGGCGCCATCTTCCTCAAGAAGGATGGCCGGTTCCTCCGCCTGATCAGCTGCATACGGCACGACGAGCACCGGCACGTCGCTGAGCCGAAGCAAGTCGTGGCCGACGCCACCCAGATTGCCATAGGGCGGCAATGCGAACCGGCGGCGCGAGATGACCAGCAGGTCGCTGTCCTTGCTGGTATCGAGCAACACTCGGGCCGGAGCGCCGTGGAGGACGCGGGTCTCCATCGCCACCTGGGGGTAGGCGGCTCGCCAGTCGGCGGTGAGCTTGGCGACCACCTGGCGCCCCTGCTCCTCCCTGTCCTGTGCGTGCCCGCGAGCGACGGCCCGGTCGAAGTAGGGATCGGCGAACTCCCAGGCAGTCACCACGACCAGCGTCGCCTCTCGCTCTGATGCCTCTGCGAAGGCACGCGCCAGCAGCTCACGCGTGTTGTGCGGCGACTTGAGCCCGACGACGACCTGCCGGTGAGGTGATCCCTCTTCCCAGAACGACGGGACGACGACAACGTCGCAGGGCGCGTGGGCGGCGACGCTCGCGGTGACAGTGCCCGTCAGGAGCCGGCCGACTCCGTGCCGGGTCTCGCTCCCGACAACAACGAGCTGGGCGTCCTCGGCCTCCTCCACGAGTCCAGCGCTCCGGTCACCGGGCACCACCGCCTTCGTGACCTCCAGCTCTGGATCAAGCGCATGAACGGTCTTCGTCGCCTCGTCCACGATCTCCTGGCCGGCCCCGTAGAGATCCGAGAGCACGATCGCAGATCCCATGCCGAAGAACGTCGGCACGACATGCACCAGCCGCAGCGGGGCCTGACGATGCCGCGCTTGCGCTACGGCGTATCGCAGCGCACCAGCGCTGCCGGGGCAGCCGTCGACTCCGACCACGACGGCATGGGTGATGGGGCTGTTCATGATGCCTCCTCGGGTCACCTCCATCCTCGACCTCGGTGCGTTGCCGAGGTCAGGGACTGTGGTCAGGGATGCCCGGGACCAAAGGCCCATCGAGGCCAGCCGACATTCGCCCTACTAGCGGGACCTCCTAGTGGCGTAGATCGCTGCCTGAGTGCGGCTGGTGACACCCAGCTTGGCGAGCAGGGACGAGACGTAGTTCTTCACCGTCTTCTCCGCGAGATACATCCGCTCGCCGATCTGGCGATTGGTGAGCCCCTCGCCGATGAGCTCAAGGATCCGATGCTCCTGGTCGGTCAGCCCGTCGAGCTCCGGGTTCTTGACCCCTCCGGTGCGGATCAGCTCCAGCACTCGCCCGGTCATGGCCGGGTCGAGCATCGACTGGCCGGCGGCTACCCGGCGCACGCTGTCGACGAGGTCGGTCCCGTGCACCTGCTTGAGGAGGTATCCGGAGGCCCCGGCCATGATGGCGGCAAAGAGCGCGTCATCGTCGTCGTACGACGTCAAGATCAGCGCCCGGATCGACGGATCCACGGACCGGATGTCGCGGCACACGTCAATGCCCGAGCCGTCCGGAAGGCGGCCGTCGAGGATCGCCACGTCCGGTCGGAGTGCCGGGATCCGTCGCGTCGCCTCCTGGGCCGATCCAGACTCCCCCACGATGCTCATGTCGTCCTCGCCTTCGAGCAGCTCCCGGATGCCGCGCCGGACGATCTCGTGGTCATCGAGCAAGTAGACCCGGATCGGGCTTGGGGCGATCATCTCCCCCGTCGGCGCTCCAGAGGTGTCGGCCATCCGATCACGATAGTCCGGGACCCAGCCGACGCGACTGAAGAGGACGACGTTGCCCCGGCCTACTCGCTGGCAGCCAGGGTGACGCCGAGCGCGACCATCATGCCTCCGCCGACGGCGCCTAGCTTGTCCAGTCGCTGCGGCTTGCGGGCGAACCAGTCACGGGCCTTCCCAGCACCCAATGCCCAGAGGCTGTCCGAGCACACCGCCAGGACCCCGAACACCGCCCCGAGTGCGGCGACCTGCAGCGCCTCGGGTCCGGATCGGTTGGTGAACTGCGGAAGGAAGGCCGCGAAGAACACCACCGTCTTGGGGTTGGTGGCACCGACGATCAGGCCGGTGCGCACGGCGTGGCCACTGGTCCTTGGGACCCGCTCGGCGTCGGCCAGCGCTGCTCGAGCATCGGCCCGGTGTCTGATCGCCGCGATGCCCAGCCAGACGACGTACGCCGCGCCGACCAGCTTGAGCACCGTGTAGGCCTCGGCGCTGGTGGCCACGATCGCACCCAGACCGAGCGCCACGAAGAGAACCTGAACCACCAGCCCGAGCGCGTTGCCCACCACCGACAGCAGCGCCTCACGCCGGCCGACGGTCAACGCCCGACCGATGGTGAACAGCAGGCTCGGCCCCGGCACCTGGATGAACAGGATCGAGGCGACCAAGAACGCAAGCCACTGACTGGAGGACGGCACGTCGACCATTGTTGCGGATCACTGCGGGTGCTGTCGCCCGCCACCACCCATCCAGCGCTCCGCGAGCCCGGCGTGCCGCTACAGCTCGGACAGCAGTTCGCCGAGCCGCTGCTGCACCTGCTCGGCGGTCAGCGCGCGGTAGGACCGCCCTCCGGTGGCATCCGCGATCTTCCGCAGCGTCTGCACGTCGGCGTCCTCGCCATAGGCCACCGTGATGATCCGGACCGGACGGGCACCGTCGAACTCTCGCCTGATCTCGTCGAGCAGGGCGGGAAGCTCACGACTCCCCGGGTCCTCGTTGCGTCCGTCGGTGACCACGACCACGGCGTTGAAGCGGCCGTCGACATAGCGGTCCGAGGCGCTGGAGTACGCCGCCGCGACGGTGTCGTAGAGCGACGTCGCGCCGCCCGTGACGGGAGTCAGCCCGTCGACCTGGTCGAGGAACTCCGATCGGAGGGTGACGCCGTCGACCACCCGATCGAGCGGCTGCGCGGGCAACAGCACCTCGAAGTCGCCGTTGCCGACCGCGGTCGTGAAGCCCCACAGCCCCAGCGCATCATCGGGAGACGCGCCCGCCACGAGGCCGCGGAGCGCCTCCTGGGCGGCCTCGGCGCGGGTCTGCCCATCGGGGAGACGCTCTCCCATCGAGCCGGAGAGGTCCATCAGCAACAGCAGCCGAGCCCGACGGCCCTGGGTGGCCCAGTCGGTGCGGGCCTGGTCGATCCCCTCCGTGTCTGTCACGGGCTCACCCACCGCAGCCTCGTAGTCGACTGCATCGCTTTGAGGGACGGCATCGGAGGCGGTGCCGTCTGGGCCACGGAAGCCGGCCAGCCCGAGCATCTTCTGGCCGGCCTCTCCGGTGAGGGCCTGTTGGATCTTGTCGAACAGCGCGTCAGCGTCCTTGTCCTCCTTGGCGTCCAGAGGGCGGACCCGGACCAGTGGGTAGTCCAGCGCGTCGAAGCTGTCGTCGTACACCGCCGCCAGGTCGGTGCCCTTCGTCTTCGCGGTCGCGACCTCTTGCTCGGTGCTGGGGACCATCTGCGCCCGTCCCGAGATGACCAGGCTCAGCGGCTCTCCCTCGGGCAGCGGCGGTGCCGCCACCAGCCTGGCGAACTCCGAGAGCGGCCGGGTGTCCTCGAGTGCACCCAGAGCGGCCAGACCCGCCGAATCGGTGTCCAGTCGCGGCATGGCGAGCGTGACAGGCGGGTCGGGCTCGAGGACCGCCGACCAGTCGGGTGCGTCCGGCCAGCCGATCGCAGCCGCGCGCTCGCTGGTGGTAGCCAGCACGACGGGCGAGGTCGCCAGACTGGTCCCGTCCCCGTCGAGGCGCTCCTGGCCCTCGTCGCTCTCTCCGGCGATGCCGATCCACAAGGAAGAGTCGGGGATCCAGGCGTCCGGCAGCGCACCCCCGAGGCCCTTGCCCTCGGCACGGGCCACGTCCTCGGCGGTGCTCGCCGAGGACACCGAGCGCACGCCCACGCTGATGCACGGGTCCTCGGGCAGTTCAGCGACGATCTCGCGGACGGCCGCGGCGATCCTTGGGTCGGCTGCGATCGAGAAGCGCTGCTCGCCGCAGGCGGCGTTCTGGTCGCCGGCTTGTACGTCGGTGCCGCTGCCTCCGGCCCCGTCGCCGCGCAGGGCCTTCACCGCGACCGCTGCCGCCCCGGCGGTGAGCCCGATGACGAGCACCATCGCGAGCAGCCCGCCCCACCGGGATCGCTTCTTGGCTGCCCGATGGCCGCCCACGCGTGGTTGTGTCACGGTCGTCCACGATGCTGGGCCAGCCGAACCGGTGTCAACACGCGCCACACACGTCTCGGTGTCCGATCCGCGCGTCGGCATTGGTGCTGAGCGGCTTTGGACAGCAGAATCCTTGGCGTGGAGCACCTCCGACCCGCGTCCGGCACCGCCATTCGACGGCTGAGCCGCCGCCAGCTGTTGGCGGGGCTCGGGGCGACCGGCGTCGGCGCCATGGGCCTCGCCGCGTGCACCGATGACGGTGGCGGGTCGAGTGGAGCGTCGACCACGCCCGCCTCGCGCTCCTCCTCCGGTGGCACGTCCGGGGAGGCAACGGGACCGATCGTGTGGGCTAACTGGCCGGCGTACATCGCCAAGGGCACCCTCAAGGGCTTCGAGCGCAGCTCGGGGATCCACGTCGACTACAAGACGCCGATCAACGACAACGACGAGTTCCTCGCCGTCATCGGCGACGATCTCGACGCGGGAGACCCGATCGGCTACGACATCATCACGATGACGTCCTGGGTGACCGCTCAGCTCCTGGACAAGGGCGTGTTGCAGCCCTTCGGACCGGTCGAGGGCGCCGACCGGGTCATCTCCTCGCTCGCCACGCCCAACTGGGACCCCGAGCAGCGCTACTCGATGCCCTGGCAGGCGGGGCTCACCGGGATCGCGTACGACGCACGCCGGGTCGACCGCGCGATCGGCTCGATCGCCGAGCTCTTCGAACGCAAGGACCTCGCCGGTGGCGTCGGCATGCTGACCGAGCTGTCGGACACCCTCGGCATGGTGCTGCTCGGACAGGGCCACTCACTGAGTGACCTGTCCGAGGACGACCTCGACGCATCGATCGACTACCTGAGCAGTCGCTCCGATGCCGGCCAGTTCGCCGGCTTCTACGGCAACAACTTCATGAAGGGTCTGCGCAACGGGACCCTCGCGGCGTCGCTCGCCTGGTCCGGCGACGTCCTCCAGGAGCAGCTGAAGAACCCCTACCTGAAGTTCGTGGTGCCCGAGGAGGGGCTGCTGATCTGGTCCGACGACCTCCTGGTCCCCCGTGGGTCGACCCAGGCTGCTGCGGTGGCCGAGCTGGCGGCGTACTACTACCAACCCGAGGTCGCGGCCCGGGTGGCCGCTTGGGTCAACTACATCTGCCCCGTCGAGGGAGCGCGCGAGGCGATGACCAAGGTGGCGCCCGACCTGGTGGACAACCCGTTGATCTTCCCCGACGGCTCGATCAACGAAGTGAGCTACCTCTTCCCGAATCTGCC
>JBDHZT010000128.1:0-10470 GCA_039811985.1 Nocardioidaceae bacterium
GCGTCCTTGACCGCGGGCCCCTGACGGTCGGCTCCACGGCGCGGTTGTCGGCACGGGCTCCGCCCGCGCCGCCGCCATGCGGCCACCCCACGGGGGTGCGGTGGGGGTCAGTCCGCCGGGGGCCCCCAGTGACCACCAAGTCCCCGGACCTGCCGTTTCGGAACAATCGCCGTGCCGTTTCGGAACAAACGGTGCACGTCAGCCCGGTGGGGCGGTCGGGACCTCATCGTTTGGGCGCAAACTGCATGGTTCTGGGTGGTTTTCGTGCAGTTTCGGCACAATCGACGACCCCCAGACGCGCTGGAGCCGAGATCACGACGTTTAGACCGAAACGGCAACACCGATTGGACCCAAACGACATCCCCGCCACCCCAGAGAGCAGCCGGGATGCAGTTTCGGTACAAACGACGACCCCAGCAGGCCCGACAGGGGACCGTGAGCCGGGAAGCAGCCGAGACGGAGAGACCAGAGTCGCCGCGTAGCTGCCCTGTCGGTAGCAACCAGAGCAGACCAGCAACCCGGGAACCAGCCGAAACGGAGAAGACCACCTCCCCGGTAGTGCCCTGTCGGTGGCGACCACAAGAGGCCAGCACCCCGGAGGCCAGCGGAAGCCGAAGCACACCCCGGCGTTTGCACTCGTCGGGTGCGAGTGCTAAACATGACGTTGGCACTCTCGGCAGGAGAGTGACAACTCACCGGACCGGGGAGTTGAGGCCAGCAGCGCCGGCGGGAAGGGTCTGTCGGGCGGCCTGGTCGTCCGTCGCGGGCAACGAGCCGGTCCTTCCCAAGTTTGCAGACCGTGAAGGAATCGCAGGAGCTATGCCGAAGCTGATTGCTTTCGACGAGGAGGCCCGGCGCGGGCTCGAGAGTGGCATGAACACCCTCGCAGACGCCGTCAAGGTCACCCTCGGCCCCAAGGGCCGCAACGTCGTGCTCGAGAAGAAGTGGGGCGCGCCCACCATCACCAACGATGGTGTGAGCATCGCCAAGGAGATCGAGCTCGAGGACCCCTACGAGAAGATCGGTGCCGAGCTGGTCAAGGAGGTCGCCAAGAAGACCGACGACGTCGCCGGCGATGGCACCACCACCGCCACCGTGCTCGCCCAGGCGATGGTCCGTGAGGGCCTGCGCAACGTGGCTGCCGGCGCCAACCCGATGGGCCTCAAGCGGGGCATCGAGAAGGCCGTCGAGGCCGTCTCGGAGCAGCTGCTGGCCGTCGCCAAGGACGTCGAGACCAAGGAGCAGATCGCCTCCACCGCCTCGATCTCGGCCGCTGACAGCACCGTCGGCGAGATCATCGCCGAGGCGATGGACAAGGTCGGCAAGGAAGGCGTCATCACCGTCGAGGAGTCCAACACCTTCGGGCTCGACCTCGAGCTCACCGAGGGGATGCGCTTCGACAAGGGCTACATCTCGGCGTACTTCGTCACCGACGCCGAGCGGATGGAGACCGTCCTCGAGGACCCCTACATCCTCATCGCCAACCAGAAGATCAGCTCGGTCAAGGACCTGCTGCCCCTGCTGGAGAAGGTCATGCAGTCCGGCAAGCCGCTGCTGATCATCGCCGAGGACGTCGACGGCGAGGCGCTGTCGACCCTGGTCGTCAACAAGATCCGGGGCACCTTCCGGTCCGTGGCCGTCAAGGCTCCGGGCTTCGGTGACCGCCGCAAGGCCATGCTGCAGGACATCGCGATCCTGACTGGTGGCCAGGTCATCTCCGAGGAGGTCGGCCTCAAGCTGGAGAACACCGGCGTCGAGCTGCTCGGTCAGGCCCGCAAGGTGGTCATCACCAAGGACGAGACCACCATCGTCGAGGGCGCTGGCGACGGCGACCAGATCTCCGGCCGGGTGAACCAGATCCGTGCCGAGATCGAGAACTCCGACTCCGACTACGACCGTGAGAAGCTCCAGGAGCGTCTCGCCAAGCTGGCCGGCGGCGTGGCCGTCATCAAGGTCGGCGCGGCCACCGAGGTCGAGCTGAAGGAGCGCAAGCATCGCATCGAGGACGCCGTGCGCAACGCCAAGGCTGCCGTCGAGGAGGGCATCGTCGCCGGGGGCGGCGTCGCGCTGATCCAGGCCGCCGACGCCGCGTTCGAGAAGATCGACGTCGACGGTGACGAGGCCGTTGGCGCCGAGATCGTCCGCAAGGCGACCGAGGCTCCGCTCAAGCAGATCGCGGTCAACGCCGGCCTCGAGGGTGGCGTCATCGTGGAGAAGGTGCGCGGTCTGGAGGCCGGTCACGGTCTCAATGCCGCCACCGGGGAGTACGTCGACATGGTGTCCGCCGGGATCATCGACCCGGCCAAGGTCACCCGTTCGGCGCTCCAGAACGCCGCGTCGATCGCCGCGCTGTTCCTCACCACCGAGGCCGTTGTGGCCGACAAGCCGGAGAAGGCTCCGGCCATGCCCGGCGGTGACGGCGGCATGGGCGGGATGGACTTCTGATCCACCCACTCGATCAACCGTGACAGGGCCCCGCTTCGGCGGGGCCCTGTTTCGTGTCTGGTGCGGGCCGGTCTGGACCACCGGGCACGGATCGGGTTCCTACGTGGCGCCCGGGTGGCGTTGCGCCGAGACGCCGGTCGGTCGACGTACCGTGGACTCGACCTCGTCGTGAGGGTCGAAACGATCACGAAGTGGGGATGTCGATGTCGCGGAGGATGGCCCGTGCCGGCGGCGTGCTGATGGCGCTCGCCGCCATGGGCTCGGTGCTGGCCGGCTGCGGCGGCGACGCTGCCGACCCCGCTACGGCGCCCACACCCACGACCACGGCGACCGTGACGGCCGAGCCCGTTGCCGGGCGGTGCGCGGCTCCGTCGGCGGACAACCTGGCCAAGGCCGACTTCGCCTTCGACGGGACCGTCACCGCCGTCGCCGACGACGCCGTGACCCTGACCGTCGATCACTGGTACGCCGGCGAGGAGGCCGACGTGGTGGAGGTGCAGGCGCCGAGTGCTGATCTGGCGGGGCTGCTCCAGGTCGTCGAGTTCAAGAAGGGTGGCCGTTTCCTGGTCGCTGGCCACGGCAGCGCTGTGCTGCCGTGCGGGTTGAGCGGCGCCTACTCCGATGACCTGGCCGACCTCTATCAGCAAGCCTTCGGGGCATGACCATGGGCGTTGTCGGAGTGTTGCTCGCCGCCGGTGCCGGGCGCCGGATGGGCCGGCCGAAGGCGCTGATGCATGATCTCGATGGCACCTCCTGGCTGTTGCGGTCGGTGGCCACGCTCGACCGAGGCGGCTGCGACCAGGTCACGGTCGTGCTCGGTGCCGGAGCCGACGAGGCCGAGGCGATGCTCGCTGCGGTCCCGGTCGACGTGATCCTCGCCCCGGACTGGGCGAGCGGGATGGCGGCCTCCCTCCGCGCGGGCCTCGGCTTCCTCCGTGAGGGCGACGCCGCGGTGGTCAGCCTGGTCGACCTCCCCGATGTCGGCCCCGAGGTGGTGCGTCGTCTGATCGACTCCGGGGCGAGCCCCGACGCGCTGGCGCGAGCGACGTACGACGGCACACCGGGGCATCCGGTCCTCCTCGGCCGTCAGCACTGGGCCGGCGTGCTGGCGTCGGCGACCGGCGACCGCGGCGCCCGGGACTACCTCGCCACTCACGAGCACCGGCTGATCGAGTGCGGCGACCTGGCCACCGGCGTCGACGTGGACTCGCTCGTCTAGCCAAGGATCGCTAGGTACGAGGCTATTGCCATCGGAGCACGAGGGTCGATAATGGCGATGTGACGGAGCGACCGCCCTCGGCGGCTGAACGGTTCGACGCGATCGCCGACAGCTACGACCAGAGTGGCGTCGAGTTCTTCGGGCCGCTCGGCGAGCGGCTGGTCGAGATGCTCGAGCCGCGGCCCGGAGAGCGCGCGCTCGACATCGGCTGCGGCCGAGGTGCGGTCACCCTGCCGCTGGCACGCGCCGTAGCACCCGTTGGGTCCGTCACCGGCGTTGACGTCTCCCCGGTCATGGTGGCTAAGGCCCGCGCCGCCGCCGAGCTGGCAAACCTGGACAACATCTCGGTCGAGGTGGCCGACGCGGCCGATCTGTCGTTCGACTCCGACTTCGACATCGTCGCATCCTCACTGGTGCTCTTCTTCCTGCCCGACCCCCTGGCCGCGTTGACCGACTGGGTCTCGCTGCTGAAGCCAGACGGACGGATCGGAATGACTACCTTCGGACAGCTCGACGACGCCTCTCGCGCGCTGGATGCGCTGTTCGACCCGTGGCTTCCTCCGGGACTCCTCGATCCTCGGACCGTCGGCGCCAAGGGTCCGTTCGCGAGCGACGACGGCGTTGCCGACCTGGCGCGACGGGCGGGAGCCACTCGGGTGGAGACCCGGTCGGAGCCGATGACGATCCGCTTCCCCGACGTAGCCGCCTGGCAACGCTTCTCGATGTCCACCGGACAGCGCGCGATGTGGCGGCTCGTCCCGGACGACGAACGACCGCGACTGGTGGACCGCGCGGCGGCGATCCTGGCCGACGTACGCGACGCGGATGCATCCACCCTGGTCTGGCAGATGCGGTTCACCTTCGGCCGCCGCGGCTGATCGCTGAGCGACCGAGAGAGCGGCTCAGTACGATCACCTCCATGGCAGCCATCGCGGGCACACCCCATCAGCCCGGCAGCCCGAGCGAGATCGCCGAGGCTTTGGGAACGACCGGCTATCTGTGCGACGAGGCGCTGGCGACGGTTACCTTCCTCGCGCTGCAGATGCAACGCCCGCTCCTGCTCGAGGGCGCGCCCGGGACGGGCAAGACCAGCCTGGCCGAGGCGATCGCGGGTGCTTGGGACGTGCCGCTCATCCGGCTGCAGTGCTACGAGGGCATCGACGCCACTCAGGCGCTCTACGACTGGGACTTCCCCCGCCAGATCCTGCACCTGCGCACACTGGAGGCGCTAGGCGGTGAGACCGATGTGGAGGAGACGGAGAAGAGCCTGTACGACGAGAGGTTCCTGCTCGCTCGTCCCGTCCTGCGTGCCCTTCGGGAGAGCCCGGCGGTGTTGTTGATCGACGAGGTCGACCGCGCGGACGACGAGTTCGAAGCCTTCCTCCTGGAGGTGCTGTCCACCTACCAGGTCACCATCCCGGAGTTGGGCACCGTTGCGGCCGCCCAACCGCCGATGGTGGTGCTCACCTCCAACAGAACCAGGGAGCTGCACGACGCGCTGAAGCGACGCTGCCTCTACCACTGGATCGACCACCCTGGACTGGAGCGGGAGGTCGCCATCGTCCGGTCGCGGGTCCCCGAAGTCTCCGAGACGCTGGCACGACAGGTGGTCCACGCGGTGCAGCAGCTGAGAGACCGCGACGACCTGCTCAAGCCGCCGGGAGTGGCGGAGACCCTCGACTGGGTGCGCGCCCTCGAACGACTCGGCCGCACCGAGCTCGATCTCGAGACCGCCGCGGCCACCTTGGGTGCGATCGTGAAGTACCGCGAGGACACCGATCGGGTCAAGCACGCCCTCGACCGGCTGATGGCCGGCTGAATCCGGCGGCAGGGAGCTTCGAGTGGGCGCAAACGACATGTCCGGGGGCTCGGATGTTGCCGTTTGGGCCCAAACCGCAACCCTTCCGCACCCGATCGACGAGGTCCTGCTCGGTTTCGCCGAGGCCCTCCGGAGCGCCGGAGTCGCAGTCACCATGGACCGGTCCCAGGCGTGGCTCCAGGCAGCGGCGCTGGTCGATGTGAGTGACCGCCAGGCCGTCTACTGGGCCGGACGGGCAACGCTGTGCTCGTGTCCCGACGACCTGGTCCGCTATGAGCAGGTCTTCGGTGCGTGGTTCGAGGCCAAGGAGGGCCTACCGCGACCGACGACGCGGCAGAGCCGGGCCGAGCTGGTCGCGGCGCCGCTCCCCGACGACGAGAGCGACGCGACCGGCGCGGGTGACGACGACCCCGAGGCCGTGCATGCACTGGCCAGCGCGACCGAGGTGCTCCGGCACCGTGACATCGCCGGGCTGACCGGCGCCCAGCGGGCCGTGCTCGCCTCGATGTTCGCGACCCTGGATCCCGCGTTGCCCACTCGACGCGTGCACCGGCGTACTCCCTCTCGGCGCGGACACGTCGATGCCGGCCGCACTCTGCGCCAGACCCTGCGGCGGATGGGGGAGCCGGGCCCGATCGCCCACCGCCGTCGAGGAATCAGACCGCGTCGCGTGGTGCTGTTGGTAGATGTGTCCGGATCGATGAGCAAGTACGCCGACGCGCTGGTCCGACTCGCGCACCGCTATGTCGTCGGTGCACCGGGCCTTCCAGGCACCTCCGTCGAGGTGTTCACGACCGGCACCCGGCTGACCCGGATCACCCGCGCGCTTCGGCATCGAGACCCCGAGCGCGCCCTCATCGCCGCGGGGGAGACGGTGCCGGACTGGGCCGGGGGGACGCGGCTCGGCGAGAGCCTGAAGGCGTTTTCCGACCGCTGGGGACAACGCGGCATGGCGAGGGGCGCGGTGGTGGTGATCTTCAGTGACGGCTGGGAGCGCGGCGACCCCACCCTGCTTCGGGAGCAGATGGCGCGCCTGCGCCGGATGGCCCATCGCGTGGTCTGGGTCAATCCGCATCGAGGCAAGCCCGGATATGAGCCGGTGCAGTCCGGTGTGGTGGCCGCGCTGCCGTTCGTCGACGACTTCCTGGCCGGCCATTCGCTGGCCACCTTCGCCGAGCTCACGGAGGTGATTGCCCGTGCGTGACGTGCTGACCGAGCTGATGCGCTGGTGGCGAGCTGGCGACAGCGTCGGCGTAGGGACCGTCGTCGCGACCTTCCGCTCCGCGCCGAGGCCCCCCGGTGCCTCGATGCTCGTCGGGCCGGACGGCCAGGCCGTCGGCTCGGTCTCCGGCGGGTGCGTGGAGGGTGCCGTCTACGAGCTCGGCCAGCAGGTGCTCGACTCGGGGGCACCGGTGTTGACGCGGTACGGCGTCTCCGACGACGACGCCTTTGCCGTCGGCCTCACCTGCGGGGGCATCCTGGACGTCTTCGTGGAGCGCATCGACCAGGAGTCCTTCCCGGAGCTCGGCGACATCGCCGACGACATCGCGGCCGGTCGGCCGGTCGCGGTGGCCACAGTGATCAGCCATCCCGACCCTGCCCTGATCGGTCGGCGCCTTGTGGTCCGGCCCGACCTGGAGCCCCCTGGGCACGGCGTGCGGCCGGATCCCGCCCCGGGCGGTGCTACCCACAATGGGGCGTCGCCGCGGCTGGGGAGTGAGCGGATCGACCAGGCGGTCTGGGACGACGCGCTCGGCCTGCTCGCGCTCGGACACAACGGCACGCTGAGCTATGGACCCGACGGAGAGCGGCGTGGCGAAGGGCTGCAGGTGTTCGTGTGGGCGTTCGCGCCGAAGCCTCGGATGTTGGTCTTCGGGGCGATCGACTTCGCCGCCGCGGTGGCGAAGGTCGGCAGCTTCCTCGGCTATCAGGTCACGGTCTGCGATGCGCGACCGGTCTTTGCCACCCACTCTCGCTTTCCCGACGCTGACGAGGTCGTCGTGGAGTGGCCCCACCGCTACCTCGCGGCGCAGGCCGAGGCCGGACTATTGGACGGTCGGTCGGTCCTCTGCGTGCTCACCCACGACCCAAAGTTCGACGTACCCCTGCTGGAGGTGGCGCTGCGACTCCCCGATGTCGCCTACATCGGGGCGATGGGGTCCCGGCGCACGCACGACGATCGACTGGCGCGGCTGCGCGAGGCCGGCCTCACCGAAGAGGAACTGGCCCGGCTGGCCTCGCCGATCGGCCTGGACCTCGGTGCCCGGACGCCGGAGGAGACCGCGATCTCGATCGCGGCCGAGATCATCGGCCAGCGGTGGGGCGGCTCCGGCCGCAACCTGGCGCAGACCGCCGGGCGCATCCACCACTGACCCGCCCGGTGATCGCCACCCGGCGCTCGCTATCTCTTGACCGAGGACGAGCGGTTCGACATCTTCACCATCTCTCTACATCTGGCCGGTCCAGAAGGCCCACCCTCGGACCTAGGGTTCGTTCATGAAGCCCCAAGCGAGCACCGGTCGCGCGGCTGCGGCGGCCGTCTTGGTGGCTCTGCTGGTCGGCGGCTGCGCTGCGGTGCAAGGCTCCGTCAGCGATGATGGGCGGTCGGCTGAGGACGGTGCCACTGCTGGTGAGGCACCCCCGAGGTTGGAGCCATGGGCGGCAGAGGCCTGGGACACCTATGTCTCCTGGGCCGGCAGTGATGACGAGCACCAGGCTGCGGAGGTGCTCGTCGCCTACGCAGTCAACGGTGGCTATAGCGAGTGCATGGAGGCGGCCGGATATCCGCGGCCGTGGCAGGAGTCGATCTCTCCGCCACCGGTGTGCAAGGATGGGCTGCTGTATTCCTTCTGGGCAGGTGGACGTCGGGACGGCTACTTCTCGCAGACGGTGATCAACGGCGAGATCGGTCAACGGACCGAGTGGGCCTCGAATGCGCCGGGGATATCGGGCGAAGGTGCGGAAGCCGCGTCCGACTGCCGAGAGGCGAACCTCGCCGCGAGCGACGAAGCGATTGGAAGATACCGGAATCCACGAGTCGTCTCCCGGCTGCAGGACGCATGGGCTGAGGCGCTCGCGCCCGTGCTCATCGCCGGCGGCCAGCCGAGCGCGTACGACGCCTGCATCGCCGAGACCGGGATCCTGGAGAAGAACCGTGTCGACTCCGTCGACGAGTTGACGGACCAGCTCTCTGACCTGATGCCGGTCGGAACTGTGCCGTTGGGAGATGAGGCGTCCACACCGGAGTGGGATGCCTACCTGGCGATGGAGCAGGAGTTCGTGGACGCGGACTGGGGTTGCCGCAAGGAGGTGCGCGCCGGCCTCGCTGACGAGGTCAGCCAGGCGATGGCCGGCTTCAGGACCGCCCACGGCGACCAGATCAGACAGGCACGGGAGCACTGGGACTCGGTGGCCGCCCAGGCCGAGGACCTTGGCTGGACACCCGATGACCCCTTTGCGGGCGCGGACCTCCCGGCGCGACCCGGCACCTGACCTCGGGCGACCCAGATCTGATCTTTACATCTGACCAATCACGAGTTACGGTTTCGTAGGCTACGAGACCGTAGCTTGGTGGGCGACGGTCTCGTCGATGTGGTCCGACATGTGTCAGTGCGGTGATCCCGCTGGCGCGACGGGGGCGGACACGGGGGCCTGGGCCGGGGTCGGCAAGTGGGGTGCCGGACCCGGCCCACGGCCGCGACGTGGCCGGTCGACAGCGTCGGCCGAGTGTCGTCGTACAACCCGGCGGGTAGGGTGACCACGGACATCCCGGGCGTCCAACCGAGTTGTGGCGATCGGCCGGAGAAGCGCGCATGACAAGCTCCCACGAGGACCTGACGCAGTGGCGGCTGCGCGCGGTCCAGGCGTGGACCTCCTTCGTGGAGGCGGGTGACCAGGCAGCCGCCGTGGTGCGACCGGAGATCCTGCACTCCTGGCAGGTCTCCCAGGCCGCCATCACACCGGACGTGCGACACGCGCCACTGGCAGACGAGCGGGACACCGCAGCCTTCTGGCGCGAGTCACCGCTGCAGACGGCGGTCTCGCGAGTCGAGGCCGAGTTGCAGCGCACGGCCGAGGACGGTGACCTCGTGCTGGCGGTGACCGACGAGAAGGCCCGGATCTTGTGGACCTATGGCGGTCGGGTGATGCGGCGCAAGGCCGAGACCGTCAACTTCGTCCCCGGAGGGCGCTGGGACGAGGAGTCGGTGGGCACCAATGCGCTGGCGATCGCGGCCCGTGAGGGAGCCACCTCGATGGTGTTCAGCGCGGAGCACTATGCGCCGATGGTGCACAACTGGGTGTGCTGGGCGGCGCCGGTGCACGATCCCCGGACCGGCGCGCAGCTCGGCGTGATCGACCTGTCGACCACCTGGGATCGCACCCACCCGATCGGTCTGGCCACGGCACGGGTGCTGGCTCGACTGATCGAGACCGCGATGCCACTTTCGACCGCGCCCGGCACGGCCAGCGAGGACGAGGCGACCCCGGGTCTGGTGTTGACCCTGCTCGGCAACGTCGAGGCGCATCTGGACGGCCAGCGGCTCCTGCTCAACCGGCGGCAGACCGAGATCCTCGCGCTGCTGGCGCTGCATCCCGATGGGCTCTCGCTCGAACAGTTGCACGCGTTGGTGTACGGCGACCAAGCCGTGACCGCCTCCACCCTGAAGGCGGAGGTGTCCCACCTGCGCAGCGCCCTGCACGGCCAGCTCGCCTCTCGGCCCTACCGGTTGACCATGCCGGTGAGCACCGATGTCGACGACGTGTTGGATGCCCTCCGCGCCGGGGACGTCGCGGCAGCCGTAGCGGCCTACCGCGGCGACCTGATGCCCGGCACCAACTCACCCGCGCTGACCGAGCACGCCGAGTATGTCGCCGTTGCCGTCCGCGAGGCGCTGCTCGCTCGCCCGGAGCCGGCCGCCGTGCTGCGCTACACCGAGCTGGTGCCCTACGACACCGCGGTGATCGAGGCCTGCCTGGCCCGGCTAGG
>JBDHZT010000129.1:0-10447 GCA_039811985.1 Nocardioidaceae bacterium
TGCTGGTCTGCTGTGGTTGCTACCGACATGGCAGCTACCGGGAGAGGCGGTCCTCTCATCACGGCGGTTTCCCGGGGTGCTGGTCTCTTGTGGTTGCTGTCGACAGGGCAGCTACGCGGCGACTCTGGTCTCTCCGTCTCGGCTGCTTCCCGGCTCACGGTCCCCTGTCGGGCTCGCTGGGGTCGTCGTTTGTGCCGAAACTGCATCCCGTCTGCTCTCCGGGGGGCGGGGATGCCGTTTCGGGCCAATCGGTGTTGCCGTTTCGGGCCAAACGACGTGATCTCGACCCGCTGCGGCTCTGGGGGTCGTCGATTGTTCCGAAACTGCACGAAAACCACTCGGATCCGTGCAGTTTGCGCCCAAACGATGAGGTCCCAGAGACCCCGGGGCGCCTGGAAGCATCGTTTGTTCCGAAACAGCATCGGCGTTTGTTCCGAAACTGCAGGTCGGGGGCCTCGGTGGTCACTGGGGTCACCGTGGTCGCTGCAACACCTGCGATAAGTGGGTGGACCTGCGCCTACCACGACGTATACGCCATGAGAAGCGAGGCTTGAGGCACTTACCGCAGGTGTTGCAGCGACACGAGTGACCCCGGGGACCCGACCCCCGCGGACTGACCCCACCGCACCCTCGTGGGGTGGCCGCCTGGCGGCGGCGCGGGCGGAGCCCGTGCCGACAACCGCGCCGTAGAGCCGACCGTCAGGGGCCCGCGGTCAAGGACGCCGAAGGCGTCACGAAGTGGCCGGAGCGCAGCGGAGGTCCTTGACGGCGGGAGCCGGTCGGCTACGCGCGGCCACGATCCACCCGCTCCCCGGCAGCGCCGCATCCACGGGTTCACACCGAGGACCGGTCGGCTACGCGCGGCCACCCATCCACCCAGTTCCAGGCGGCGCATTCACGGGTTCACGCCGAGGGCCGGTCGGCTACGCGCGGCCACCACCATCCTGGCCCGGCGGAGCAATGCCCACCATGACCGCTGGGGAGTTGGCGGGTTGACGGTCGGCTACGCGCGGCCACCCATCCGCCCGACTTCCCTGCGGAGCCACATCGGCTCACAGTCGAAGGCGACCACCCTCCCATCCCGGCAACCTCATACGCACCGGTCGCACCGAGAACCCCAGTGACCAGCTCTGACGACGACCGACGACTTCCAGCAGGAGCCGAACGGATCGCTCTTCGATCACCGCCTAGGCTCGTCACATGGCCACCGACGAGGGCACGGAAGGGCGCAGCAGTTCCAGCGAGCCGACGACGCCCGCCCGCGGCCCCGCTCGGGACCCGCGCACCGGTCGCGCCGCGGCGCGGGCTCGGATCGCGCAGCAGGCGACCTGGGTCGACCTGCAGATCCAGCGGGCACAGGAGCAGGGCGCCTTCGACAACCTCCCCGGCCGGGGCAAGCCGATCGAGGGGCTGGGCAAGCAGCACGACCCGGACTGGTGGCTGAAGAAGCTGGTCGAGCGTGAGCAGATCACCGGGGTGCTGCCACCGGCGCTCCAGCTGCGCAAGGACGACGCCGAGCTCGACGCGCGGCTGGGTGCGATGAGCGTCGAGGCTGACGTGCGCCGCGAGATCGAGGAGTTCAACGAGCGCGTCCGCGCAGCCCGGCTGCAGCCCCTCGGCGGGCCGCCGATGATCACCCAGCAACGAGACGTCGAGGAGACCGTGGCCGCCTGGCGCGAGCGGCGCGGTCGCTAAGCTTGGCTCCTCTAACCGGCTAACCGGGCCTCACATCACCATCGGGGTCACGTCGGCGTCCGGGAGGGTGCCGTCGACCAGCAGGAAGCGGGTCGCTCGCCGGTCGTCGGTCGCCGCGACCCGAGCGGTGAAGCCGAGGACCGGGTCGCCGTCGAGCATGACGGCGGGGTACGACGACCCGCAGCGCGTCCTTGGCACGCGGAACCGGACCTTGGTGTCGACCGCCCTCCAGTCGTCGCCATCGGACCGATCGACCACGGCCGGCCAGCCCCGGGACTCGGCCGTCCCGGTGAACCGGAAGACCGACGCGTCGTCGCCGACCACGAACCCGTCGCAGGGGCGGACGGGGCCGACCCTCCGAGCACCCGACGGAGTGACCACCAATGGCTCGCCGCTGGGCACCAGCACCGCCGTCGCCAGGGGGGACCGCCAGACGGTCGCCGCGCCGAGGTCGTCGACCGACCAATCGTCGGCGTCGGTGCCGACGATCGCGAGCTGCTGCCCGTCGCAGGTCATCTCGAGCACGACGACGCCCGTGTCGGGTGGCTGGGCCCCGTTCCACCGGCAGGCTCCGTCGGGCAGGGGACCGATCTCGATCAGGTCCTGCCAGCCCTGCGGGTCGTCGTACGTCTGGACGACGAGCGCCGCGCCGTCCGGGGAGCCGATCGCCAGTCGCTCCCCGGCGGCGGTCACGACCTCGACGGGCGGCAGCGCGGCCGCCTCGCCGTAGTCCGCCAGACCATCGGCATCGCTCGGAGCACGGTGCCCGACCGCCCAGTCCCCGTCGGCGTTGCGGAAGAGGTAGCCCCGCTCGGCGATCCGAAAGCCCCAGAAGACGACCTCGTCTGGGGAGATCCAGCTCGCCACCTCACAACCGTCCTCACGGGCGTCGAGTCCGGTGTCCACGTCGGTCGCCCCGTCGGCTCCGACGAACCGGACCACGCACTCACCTGCCGACCGCCTCGCCGACAGCAGGATGGGGCTGCCGTCGTCGGCCACGCCCAACTCGCCAGCACCGTCCGGCGCGTCCTCGGTGGCGAAGTCGCCGTCGTGCCAGGACACCAGGTCACCCGCACCCTCCAACCAGCCGGCGTACTCCCCCGACGGCGACAGGCCGGGCCGGCCCGACGCCTCGCCCTCGAGATCACGCGTGTCCCAGTGGACGAGGTCACTAGAGACCGCGGCGATACTCATCGTCGGCGGAGTCTCGGCATAGTAGGACTCGTCGCACTCCAGGATCAGCGCCACCGTGCCGCCGCTCGCGATCCCCTCGACGTCACCGCACTCACGGTCCGCCAGCCCGTCGGCGGCGACCTCGACCGGCGGCGACCAACCGTCCTCGGACGCCGAATAGTGCTGCACGGTCACTTGGTGCTCGTCCGGCAGCGACACCGCGAGGCGGTCACCTCTGCCGAGCGCAAGGGTGAGGACAGTCGCCTCCGCGTCGGGTGCGGATGCGCTGTGGTCGGTGGGCACACTGCTCGGAGACCTGTCGCCATCGCCCGTGCAGGCGGTCAACGTCGTCCCCACCAGCGCCGCCCCAATGGCCAGTGCACACGCTCGCCCTGCGCCACGTCGTCCGATCATGCCGATCCCCCGTTTCCACCGCGGCCCCGAACCGCCCGGCGCCACCAGCATGCCGCATCGGCCCGACGTGGAGTTGGTCATACCCCCACGACCGGAGCCTTGCTACGGTCCGCGCATGCGCAGCGCCAAGGACTTCTTCCGCCCCCTCGCCGTCGGGGCACCGATGCCGCCCACCGAGATCCCCGCTCGACCAAGCCGGGCGATCCACTTCTTCGACCCGTCGAACGAGAAGATGGCGGCCAAGATCCCACAGATGGTCGGCACCGTCGACGTGCTGCTGGGCAACCTGGAGGACGCTGTCAAGGCCGACAACAAGGTCGCCGCCCGCGAGGGACTGATCCGGATCGCCCAGGACACCCCGGGCCTCGGCGGTGACAGCGGACCAACCCAGCTGTGGACCCGGATCAACGCCCTCGACAGCCCCTGGGTGCTGGACGACCTCACGGCCCTGGTGCCCGCGATCGGCGACCGGCTCGACGTGATCATGGTGCCGAAGGTGCAGGGCGCAGAGGACATCCACTACGTCGACCGGATCTTGGCCCAGCTTGAGGCCAAGGCAGGTCTGACTCGGCCGATTCTGGTGCACGCGATCCTCGAGACGGCCCGTGGCGTCGTCAACGTCGAGGAGATCTGCGGCGCCTCCCCACGCATGCAGGGTCTCTCGCTCGGCCCGGCCGACCTCGCCGCCGACCGGCGGATGAAGACGACCAGGGTCGGCGGTGGCCACCCGGGGTACCTGGTGCGCCAGGACCCGCCCATCGGCGAGGACGGTGTAGCCGACATCGGCACCGCGCGGACGTCGTACCAACAAGACCTGTGGCACTACACCATCGCGCGGATGGTCGACGCGTGCGCGATGCACGGGATCTTCCCCTACTACGGGCCGTTCGGGGACATCGCGGACACGGTCGCGTGCGAGGACCAGTTCCGCAACGCGTTCCTCCTCGGCTGCGTCGGCGCTTGGTCCCTGCACCCGAAGCAGATCGAGATCGCGAACCGCGTCTTCTCGCCCAGCGTCGAGGACATCCGCCACGCACGGCGAGTGGTTGCCGCGATGGGCGACGGCACCGGCGCGGTGATGCTGGACGGCAAGATGGAGGACGACGCCTCCCTCAAGCAGTGCCTGGTCCTGGTCGCGCTCGCCGAGCAGCTCGCGGCCGTAGACCCGGTGCTGAAGGCGGCGTACGACGCGGTCGAGGCCGACTGATGGCGCACGAGAACGCGGCGTTCCGTCCTCGCCGCTCGGTGCTCTACATGCCGTCGTCCAACGAGCGGGCGCTGGAGAAGGCCAAGACGATCCCCTGCGACGGACTGATCCTCGATCTCGAGGACGCGGTCGCCCCCGAGGCGAAACCCGCGGCGCGGGAGGCGGCCTGTGCGGCCGCCCGATCCGGGGCCTACGGCCGCCGCGAGCTCACCATCCGCGTCAACGGGGCCGACACCGAGTGGCACGAGGCCGACCTGGCCGCCGCCTGCGCGGCCGGGCCCGACGCCATCGTGGTCCCGAAGGTGGACTCCGCGGACGCCGTCTTGTCCCTGGTCGCCGCCATGCACAAGCACGGCGCACCGGAGCACACCAAGCTCTGGGCGATGATCGAGACGCCGCGGGCGATGCTGCACGCCGAGGAGATCGCGGGTGCGTCCGAGCGCCTGGCGGTGCTGGTGATGGGGACCAACGATCTGGCCAAGGAGCTGTACGCCGAGCACGTCCCCGGCCGTCAGCCGCTGCTCACCGGGCTCGGGCTGGCGCTGCTGGCCGCCCGGGCCACCGGCAAGGCGATCCTCGACGGGGTCTACAACGACGTCCGCGACACCGACGGCTTCCTCGCCGAGTGCCGGCAGGGCCGAGAGATGGGCTTCGACGGCAAGACCCTGGTGCATCCCGGCCAGGTCGAGGGCGCCAACGCCGCCTTCGCGCCGTCGGAGGAGGCCATCGAGGACGCCCGCGGCATCGTCGCCGCGTGGGAGGCCGCTGCCGGATCGGGTGTGGTGACCTATCGGGGTCGGATGGTGGAGAGCCTGCACGTCGACTCCGCTCACCGGGTGCTGGCGATCCACGACGCCATCACCGCCCTGGCCGGCTGATCCCGGGCGACACCCTGCTGAGCATCGGTCAGGCGATGTCGACGAGCACCTTGCCGATGACGCCGGCCTCCACAGCCCGTTGGGCGTCGGCGGTCTGCTCGAGCGGGAAGCGATGCAGCGGCAGTCCCGCCTCGTCGCCCACCCGGAGTGCGCCGTCAGCGATGGCGGCAGCGACGCCCTCGACGGCCGCCATTTTGGCGGGCTCCGGGATCGTGTAGAGCAGCAGACCCTGCCAGCGCAGGTTCGCAGACATCGATCCGCGCACCGGAAGTGTGAACTCCTCGCCTCCATTGGTGGCGTAGTAGGCGATGGTGCCGCCGTTCGTCGTGACGGCCAGATCGAGAAGTGCGTTGACCGCGGGCGACACCTCGACCACCTGGTCGACCCCGTCCGGGGCGAGGTCGAGGATCGCCGCCTGGGCGTCAGTGGCCCGATAGTCGACGACGTGGTCCGCTCCGGCCGCGGCCGCCAGGGTCGCCTTCTCCGGCGAGCTGACCGTGGTGATCACGGTGGCCCCGGCCCAGGTGGCCAGCTCGATCGCGCAGTGCCCGACCGCTCCCGCACCTCCGGCGACCAGCACCGTCCGCCCGTCGAGGGAGTGCGGCGCGAGCCGGGTCGGGCCACCCTCGGCGACGGTCAGCGCACGGTGTGCGGTGAGCGCGGGCACTCCAACCGAGGCACCGAGGTCGTAGGACGCCGTGCCGAGCGGCACCACGAACCGCTCCGGCTGGACGGTGAACTCCTGCGCCGTGCCGTCTCGGCCGTGTGCCGCCTCCCAGAGCCAGACCGGTTGGCCGATCCGTGCCGGGTCCACGCCGGCCCCCACCGCGACGATCTCTCCGGCGCCGTCGTGGTGAGGCACCTTGTCGCCTTGCCTGGCCGAGGGTGTGGCGCCGCTGCGGCTCTTCCAGTCCGTCGGGTTCACCCCCGAGACGACTACGCGGACCAGGACCTCTCCTGGGCCCGGCTCCGGGACCGGCTTCTCGACCAGTCGGAGCACCTCGGGCCCGCCCGCGTCGTCGTACACGATCGCTCTCATGCGCCCATCATCTCGCAGCCGCCGAGTTGTCTACTGGTGTGTGCGACGCACCAGACGTGTCGTACACACCAGTAGACAACCTCGACGCTAGGGACGGACCGGCAGAACGAGGGAGGCGTCGTTGTTGGACGCGGTCTGGTCGGCGTCGACGGTCGGCGCGGTGGGTGCGGCGCCCGCGGGGTTGGTCTCGGCGCCCTGTGCCGAGTCTGGGGTGACATAGGCGATGGCGTTGAGGCGTGCGCCGGCCTTCCAGGAGGCCGGGATGGTCAGCGACACGTCCATCGCGAACGACGCGACGCCGGGACCGAGCGGCCCCTTGCCGGTGCAGGTCACCATCGGGAAGCCGGCGCTTGTCGTGCCCTTGCTGCACGTGCGAAGCGCATGCTTGGCGGGCAGGACTGGCTTCGTGGACTTCGGCAGCACCACCGTGAGCTTCCATCCGGGGAGCCCGGTCGCCGACCCGGTGTCGAGCGCCACGGCGCGGAGCACGGCGGTCGAGCCGGGTGCGACCGACCCCGGCGCCGATGTCCGCAGCGCGAGGAGTCTGGCGGAGAGGTCGTAGGACGAGCTGACGCCGAGGGTCGGGTCGACGTTGTGACCGACCGGATCGATCTCGTCGGGCTCGGCCTGCTTGTCGTGGATCCCGGTCGCACATGTGGTGATCGCGGCGCCCGCGGGACAGTCCGGTCCGAAGGAGTCCGGGTCACCCGACTGGTCGATATGGGTCACCGCGAAGGTCAGGGGTGCGCCCTGTGGCTCGGCCGTCGGACATCGGCTCGTCGGGGCCGAGACGGTGCAGCCGGGCGTGCCCGGGCCCGCGGCGACGGTCGCCTTCGCGACGATCTTGACCTCGCCACCAGGAGGCAGGCTGCCTTGGAGGGTGATGGGCACCGACTGTGTGGTCGGATCGATGGCGCCCACCGCGAGACCCGTGATCGTCGGGGCGGACGCGACCGCCGACAGGGTCACATCACGAGAAGCGTTGCCTGTGGCGAACCGGTCGCTGGCCGGCAGGTCCAGCACGCCACGGATGCCGGTCAACGTGGTGGTGCCCTGGTTCATCACCTGCGCGGTGACCGTCATGGTGTCGCCAGCGCGGCAGATGAGGTACTTCCCGCCCGGGCAGGTGCTCGACGTCCACGAGAGGCGCGACGCGACGTCGACGGCATTCGCCGGCACTACTCCCGCGACCGGGGCGGGCGGTGCGGCGCTCGACCCGGGCCAGTCCGGGAGCACTCCGACGTTGAGGTTCGTGGTAGTCCCGGTGAGTTGCGCCAGGGGATAGCGGATGAACGCGTTGGCGGTGGCGAAGTCGTTGTCACGGCCGGGCCCGGCCGCGCAGGTCAACTTCGCACACTGGGAGCGGAACCAGCCCGACTCGACGAGCAGATAGCCGGAGGACGACGGGGTCAGCCCGGTCAGCGTGTAGCGACCTTGGCTGTCGGTCGTGGCCGACGGCGCCTGGTTGCCGTTGCTGCGATGGACCCGGACGCCTGGTACGCCGGGCTCGCCGGCGTCACGCACTCCGTCGTTGTCCCGGTCCCAGAACACCGATCCGGACACACTGATCGTCGCCGCCTGCACCTCGACGGGCAGCAGCGCACCACCCGTCACCATCAGCGCGGCAACCGTGATCCCGCACCGCCGACGCCATCTCCCCATGCGCCCCATCCCCCGAGGAGCCGACCCGGACTCGAGTCGCGCGAAGGGCCCCCACCAGCCTCGCACCGGACGAAGATAACCCATCGCTCCGCCCGGGAGAACACCTCGCAAGTCAAGTTCTCCGTGCGCCAGGGGGCGAGGCTACTGGTGCGTACGACGGACGAGACGTGTCGTACGCACCAGTAGTCATCAGGCGGACGGGTGGCCCGTAACCTGTGGTCATGGTGTGGCGCGGACTCGGGGCGGTCGTGGCGCTCGCCGTAGTCGGCGTAGCGGGCGGTTTCGGGGTGGCGATGGCCACCGGGGATCCGACGCCCGGGGACGCGCCGGGCCCGATCGCGGCGCGGAGCCCGTCCTACCCCCAAGCGATCCCGATCACTGTGTTGGCCGACCCGGCCTATCCCGCCTTGTCGACCGGTCTCCCGTTGGCGACGACCAGACTCGGCGAACGCGATTTCGAGGTGCGGGTAAGAGTGCCGAAGCAGTGGCGGCGCAGCCACGAGAACCTTGTCAACGAGTGGAGTTGGGCTCCCGAGGGGGCGCCGCTGAACACCTACGTGCTGCGCATCCGGACGGTCGGCGACCTCTACCTCGACGTGGAGGATGCGATGGCCGAGCGGGTGACGAAGCTGTCCAAGGCCGAGGCAGTCAAGCGGTTCATGGTCGAGAACCAGACACCGGACTCCTTCTCCGCGACCTACCTCCTCGTCAACCCGGACGACGACCCCTATGCGGGCTACCAGCGGCTGACCATGGAGCGCTTCTTGACCCTGCCCGACGAGACCGGCGCACAGGTCGAGGTCTCGGTCACCGGTCGACTGACCGATCGGGCCGGGCTGGCCGACCTGCTCGAACGGGTCAGCAACAGCGTCACCCGCTAGTGAGTGCGCCGCGCCCACCTCGCGCCACGCCGCCTGGCACCTCGCGTACTCACATGCCGTGCACCTGAACGTCGTCGAGCACCCTGTTGGCCGCGCCCCGGGTGGCGGCCCGCACCTGCACCCAGAGCAGCTGGCTCTGGGAGACCTGCAGGACCCGCTCCACGGTGACGCCGCCGGGGCAGGAGGGGTAGGCGATGGTGATCGCCGGATCGCCGTTGACGGTGCTGTGGTTGGGATCCTCGGGATCGCCGCACTCGGGGTGGCCGGGCATCTGCTCGGGCATCTGGGTGCCGGGCATGAGGCCCACGAAGACGCCGGCGGCGTCGGAGCCGTTGGCGTTCCATCCGGCCAGCTCACCGGCCGAGATGGCGGCGAAATCCTCGTCCACGTGCGGCGGCCGCCACGACCCGACCTCGCTATGCCGCACCCACTCCCTCGGGACGTCCACGGTGAGCGTCCCGTCGGTGAGCGTGGCCGTGGGCGAGACCCGATCGTGCGCGAGGTAGCCGGCCACACCGCCTCCCACCAGCGCCGCCAGCGCGGCCACCAGCCATGGCCACCGTCGGCGACGTCGACTCACTGTGGCCGATCGGACCTCGGTCGCCGAGCCGGACACCGGTGCGATCGGCCCAGGCACGGGTCGCGGAGCGGGCTGCGTGCGAACCGGATCGGCCGGGATCCAGGAGCGAGGCAGCGCGCCGACCGGGGGCTCACCAGCCACGGAGGTCAACGCGCTGACGAATGCCGACACGGTCGACCAGCGTCGATCACGGTCTCGCGCCAGCGCTCGGAGCACGGCGTCCTCGATGCCCGGCGGCAGGTCGTCGGGCATCGCGGGCGGCGGGCCGGGGTCGGTGGCGGCGGCGAGTGACGCGTGGGAGTACGGCGTCTGGCCGGCGAGCAGCTGGTAGGCCAACACACCGAGGGAGTACTGATCGGAGCGGGGATCCAACCCCTCCCCGCGGGCCTGCTCGGGGGAGACGTAGGACGGCGTACCGCCGATCATGGTGAGCCGTGACGACGCATCGAACGCCTTGCCCAGACCGAGATCGCCCACCATCGCCCGCACGTGCGGCTCGTCGGGATCGTCGACAGTGCGGAAGAGCACGTTGGCGGGCTTGAGGTCCCGGTGCAGGAATCCTCGCTGGTGCAGCGCGCCGAGACCGGCGCCGACCTGACGGATCACCGCCATGGCCTGACCGAGCGGCAACGGGCCGGCGGTCAGCCGGTCGGCAAGGTTGCCCTGGTCGGCGTACGCCATCACCAGATAGGGCCGCCCGTCCTCCAGCTCGCCGGCGTCGTAGACCGGGACCACGTGCGGCGAGTCGATCTTGCGCAGCAGGCGGCCCTCTTCCAAGAAGCGCCCCCGCACGTGGTTGTCATCGGTCCAGTTGTCAGCGAGCACCTTGACCGCGACGGGCGAGTCGAGCTGCTCGTCGTAGCACAGCCAGACGGTCGCGAAACCGCCCGAGCCGATGCGTCGGCGCACGCAGTAGCG
>JBDHZT010000130.1:0-10415 GCA_039811985.1 Nocardioidaceae bacterium
TTGGAGTGGGCCTTAGACAAGCCACATCCCACTCGGGGGTTCTCGTTCGTTCAACCGGGCTCGCCGCTACCAACGTCTTGGCCGGGTACAACTAGACGCGCGAAGGTCCAGGCTTGCTGCAGTCCAGCCGCCGACACTGCACATCCCGATCAGACGTAGTCCAGTCGCGAGTAGTTGACGAAGCCCGAGGTCCTCACTCTCCCGACCCCCTCGGCGTCGAGCACCAATAAGCCGCCATCGCTGTGGCGCACCCTCACCGGCCGTCCGAGCGGTATCACCGGCCTCCTCGCCGACCACCCCGAGGCAGGGGGGGCTCCGCCGTCGGCGGGGTGCTCACCACACGTCGATCTGACCCCTGCGCCAAGGGTCGCACCCTCAGGAGCGGACGAGCCGCGCGATCGCCTCGGATGCCTCGCGGACCTTCGCGTCGGCCTCCGGTCCCCCGGCCCGGGCGGCGTCTACGACGCAGTGCGAGAGATGCTCCTCGAGCAGGCCGAGGGCGACCGACTGCAGCGCCTTCGTCATCGCGCTCACCTGGGTGAGGATGTCGATGCAGTACTTCTCCTCCTCGACCATGCGCTGCAGACCACGCGCCTGACCCTCGATCCGCCGCAACCGCTTGAGGTAGTCCTCGCGGTGCGCGTAGTGGACGTAGCCGTGCTCGTGGCCGGCGGGCATGGCTGAGGTCGGGGTCGAGGCAGTTGGTGCGGTCATGTCTGACCCTCCTATGTTCGTTGCGCGCCGTTCCGCTGGCCCGCCGTCGGAATGCAGCATACCCCCTCCGGGTTTACATGAGTACCCTACAGGGGTATGGTTCACCGGACCGTTCATGACAACTTCTTGGAGGCTCACCATGACCCAGCAGCCCAACACCGTCGCCACCTACGCCGTCACCGGCATGACGTGTGGCCACTGCGCCGCCTCCGTGTCGGAGGAGGTCCGTGAGATCTCCGGCGTCACCGACGTCTCCGTCGACGTCCCGACCGGTGCCGTCACGATCACTAGCAGCCAGCCGCTCGAGCGCGACGCCGTCCAGGCCGCGGTCGAGGAGGCCGGCTACCAGCTCGCATGAGCACCCCCGCCACGCTGACCGGCTTCGCCGCGGCGCTGGCGCTGACGTTCGGCGGCGCCTGGGCGCTCGGGTCCTCCACCGGACCCGTCGCCCCGGCCGCCGCCCACGGCGCCGAGCACGCGACCGACCCGACGAAGGAGGACCCCATGGCCACCGACACCCTCCCCGCGGGCCTCGCGGCCTCCCGCGCCGGCTACACCCTCGAGCTCGGCGACGACGCCCTCGACGCCGGCACTCGCGAGCTCGCGTTCACCGTCCATGACGCCACCGGCGCACCGGTGACCTCGTTCGACGTCGAGCACGAGAAGCGACTCCACCTCATCGTGGTGCGCCGGGACCAGACCGGGTTCCAGCACGTGCACCCCGTGATGGACGAGCACGGAACGTGGCGTAGCGCGATCGACCTCACCCCGGGGAGCTGGCGGGTGTTCGCCGACTTCACCCCGACGGGCGGTCCGGCCCTCACCCTCGGCACCGACCTCGCCGTGCCGGGAACGACCACGCCACCCGCACCCTCCGCGCCGACACGGACCGCGCAGGTCGACGACGGCTTCGAGGTCACCGTGACCGGCGACCTGCGCGGCGGCGAGGACTCGACCCTGCGTCTGCAGGTCAGCCGCGACGGGCGGCCCGTCACCGACCTCGAGCCCTACCTCGGCGCCTACGGCCACCTCGTCGCCCTGCGCGAAGGCGACCTCGCCTACCTCCACGTCCACCCCAACGGTGCGCCGGGGGACGGTCGCACGACCGCCGGTCCCGCCGTTAACTTCACCGCCGAGGTCCCCACCGCGGGGAGGTACCACCTCTATCTGGACTTCAAGCAGGGCGGCGTCGTACGGACAGCCCACCTCGTCCTCGACGCCGCCCCGGCCCCCGCCGGCTCGACGCCGAGCCGCACCCCCACGGGCGGGCACGGGCACTGACCCAGGGTCCGCGCGACCGCACTCCTCATTCCACTGCTGCACTGGAAGGACCGTCATGAGCTCGACCACCGAGCACCCCACCACCAGCGCTGCCGGCGCCCGCGACGTGGAGCTCGTCCTCACCGGCATGACGTGCGCGTCCTGCGCCAACCGCGTCGAGCGCAAGCTCAACAAGGTGGACGGCGTCCGTGCGCAGGTGAACTTCGCCACCGAGAAGGCCCGCGTCGTCGTCGACGCCCCCGGTGTGACGGATGCGGACCTCGTCGCCGCCGTCGAGGCGGCCGGCTACGGCGCGGCCGTCCCGGCCGTCGAGGCGTCCCCGCGTTCGTCCGGGGACGCCGCCGACGACGAAGCGCCAGAGGTCACCTCGCTGCGCCGCCGCCTGCTCGTGTCCGCGGCTTTGGCCGTCCCCGTCATCGCGATGGCGATGGTCCCCGCCCTGCAGTTCACCTTCTGGCAGTGGCTGTCCCTGACCCTGGCCGCACCCGTCGTGGTCTGGGGCGCGCTTCCCTTCCACCGCGCCGCCTGGACCAACCTGCGTCACGGCGCCGCCACCATGGACACCCTCATCTCGATGGGCACCCTCGCCGCCCTCGGCTGGTCCCTCTACGCCCTGTTCCTGGGCGACGCCGGGATGCCCGGCATGACCCACCCCTTCGAGCTCACCATCGACCGCAGCAGCGGGACGGCGAACATCTACCTCGAGGTCGCCGCCGGCGTCACGACGTTCATCCTCGCCGGGCGCTACTTCGAGGCACGCTCCAAGCGTCAAGCCGGCGCCGCCCTCCGGGCCCTGCTCGACCTCGGCGCTAAGGAGGTCGCGGTGCTGCGCGACGGTGTCGAGGAGCGGGTTCCCGTCGACCAGCTCGTTGCCGGTGACGTGTTCGTCGTGCGTCCCGGGGAGAAGATCGCCACGGACGGCGTCATCGAGTCCGGGACCTCCGCCGTCGACGCCTCGATGGTCACGGGGGAGTCGGTGCCTGTTGAGGTCGCCCCCGGTGACTCGGTCATCGGGGCCACCGTCAACGCCGGCGGCCGGCTCACGGTCAGGGCCACCCGTGTTGGCGCCGACACCCAGCTCGCGCAGATGGCCCGGCTCGTCGAGGACGCCCAGAACGGCAAGTCCGCCGCGCAGCGGCTCGCCGACCGCGTATCGGGAGTCTTCGTCCCCGTCGTTATCGCCCTCGCGGTGGGCACCCTCGGCTTCTGGCTCGGCTCGGGGGCGGGCGCCTCCGTCGCGTTCACCGCGGCCGTCGCCGTCCTCATCATCGCCTGCCCCTGCGCCCTGGGCCTCGCCACGCCGATGGCGCTCATGGTCGGCACCGGACGCGGCGCCCAGCTCGGCATCCTCATCAAGGGCCCCGAGGTGCTCGAGCAGACCCGACGGGTCGACACGATCGTCCTCGACAAGACCGGCACCGTCACCACCGGCACGATGACCCTGCAGGACATCATCGTCGCCGACGGCGAGAACCCCGACGAGGTCCTCCGGCTGGCCGGCGCCCTCGAGGACGCCTCCGAGCACCCCATCGCCAAGGCTGTCGCGAAGGCCGCCACGGCGCGTGTCGGCTCCCTCCCGTCGGTCGACGGCTTCGCCAACGCCGAAGGGCTGGGGGTGCAGGGCGTCGTCGAGGGTCGGGCCGTCCTCGTCGGTCGACCGCAGCTGCTCGCCGACTGGTCCCAGCACCTGGACGAGGACCTCCAGCAGGCCCTCGCCGATGCGCAGGGCGCCGGGTCGACCGCCGTCGCCGTCGGGTGGGACGGCCGGGCACGAGGCATCATCACGGTCGCCGACGAGGTCAGAGCGACCTCGGCCCAGGCCCTCGCCGAGCTGCGCGCCCTCGGGCTGCGGCCCATCCTGCTCACCGGCGACAACGCCGCCGTCGCCGCCGACGTCGCCGCTGTCGTGGGCATCGATGCGGCCGACTTCATCGCCGACGTCATGCCTGCCGACAAGGTTGACGTCGTCAAACGTCTCCAAGGAGAGGGGCGCGTCGTCGCCATGGTGGGCGACGGCGTCAACGACGCCGCCGCGCTCGCCCAAGCCGACCTCGGACTGGCCATGGGCACCGGGACGGACGTCGCGATCGAGGCCAGTGACCTCACCCTCGTGCGTGGGGACCTGCGCGTCGCCGCCGACGCGATCCGGCTGTCGCGACGCACCCTCGCCACCATCAAGGGCAACCTGTTCTGGGCGTTCGGCTACAACGTCGCTGCCCTCCCCCTCGCCGCCGCCGGACTGCTCAACCCGATGCTCGCCGGCGCCGCCATGGCGTTCTCGTCGGTCTTCGTCGTCGGAAACAGTCTGCGCCTGAGGGGTTTCCGAACCTCCACCCCGTCCGCCGACACCTCCGGGAGGGCCTGATATGAGCCCCGACAGCACCACGCACGACGGCCACCACGACCACACCGGTCACCCCGAACCGCTGGAGCACGCCGGCCACACCGGCACGACGAAGCACACCTCCGCCACCCAGAGCAGCGGTGACGGGCACTCCGGGCACTCGGGTCACGGAGGGCACGGCGACCACGTCGGGCAGTTCCGTCGCCTCTTCTGGATCATGCTCGTCGTGGCCGTGCCGGTCGTGGGCCTGTCCGGGATGTTCGCGATGCTCGTCGGCTACGACCTGCCCCACGGAGGCTGGGTCGCCTGGGTCTCCCCGGTCCTCGGCACCGTCATGTACCTCTGGGGTGGGCGTCCCTTCCTCACCGGCGCCGTCTCCGAGGTCCGCTCCCGCACCCCCGGGATGATGCTGCTCATCGCGCTGGCCATCACCGTCGCCTTCGTCGCGTCGTGGGGCGCCAGCACCGGTGTGCTGGATCATGAGCTCGACTTCTGGTGGGAGCTGGCCCTGCTCATCGTCATCATGCTGCTCGGCCACTGGATCGAGATGCGCTCCCTCGCCCAGACCACCTCCGCCCTCGACTCCCTGGCGGCGCTGCTGCCCGACGAGGCCGAGCGCGTCGAGGCCGGACGGACCGTCACGGTCAGCCCCTCCGAGCTGCGGGTCGGCGACGTCGTCGTCGTCCGGCCCGGCGGGTCCGTCCCCGCAGACGGGCGCATCGTGGACGGTCGCGCCGAGATGGACGAGTCGATGGTGACCGGTGAGTCCCGCACGGTCGCGCGCACCGTGGGCGAGCCGGTCACCGCCGGCACCGTGGCCACCGACTCGGGGCTGCGGGTCGAGGTGACGGCCACCGGCGACGACACGGCCCTGGCCGGCATCCAGCGGCTCGTCGCCGACGCCCAGGCGTCCTCCTCGCGCGCGCAGCGGATCGCCGACACCGCGGCCGGTTGGCTGTTCTGGTTCGCCCTCGCCTCGGCGGCGGTCACCATCGTCGTCTGGACCCTCGTCGGCCTCCCTGACTCCGGTGTCGTGCGCACCATCACCGTGCTGGTCATCGCCTGCCCCCACGCCCTCGGCCTGGCCATCCCGCTCGTGGTGTCCATCGCGACCGAGCGCGCCGCCCGCGGCGGGGTGCTCGTCAAGGACCGGCTGGCGCTGGAGAGCATGCGCACCGTCGACACCGTCCTGTTCGACAAGACCGGCACCCTCACCAGGGGCGAGCCCACGGTGACGGCACTCGCGCCGGTCGACGGCCTCGACCCCCGGGCCCTCCTCTCGCTCGCCGCCTCCGCCGAGGCCGACAGCGAGCACCCCCTAGCCAAGGCGATCGTCCGTCACGCGTCCGACGAAGGTGCCCCGACCTCGGCAGCGACCGGGTTCTCCTCGTCCCCGGCCGTCGGGGTGACCGCGACCGTCGACGGCCGCGAGGTCCGCGTCGGCGGACCACGGCTGCTCGAGGATCTCGGCATCTCCGAGGTCCCCGAGGCCGACGTATGGCGCCGCGAGGGCGCGATCATCCTCCACGTCGTCCGCGACGGCATCCTCGTCGGTGGCCTCAAGCTGGCCGACGAGATCCGCCCGGAGTCCCGTCAGGCGGTCGACGCCCTGCACCGCCGCGACGTCCAGGTCGTCATGATCACCGGGGACGCCGAAGCGGTCGCCGCGTCCGTCGCCACCGACCTGGGAATCGACCGCCACTTCGCCGGCGTCCGCCCCGAGGACAAGGCAGCCAAGGTCAAGCAGCTCCAGGACGAGGGCCGCAAGGTCGCCATGGTCGGCGACGGCGTCAACGACGCACCCGCCCTCGCCCAGGCCGACGTCGGCATCGCCATCGGCGCCGGCACCGACGTCGCCATCGCCTCCGCCGGCGTCATCCTCGCCAGCGACGACCCCCGCTCCGTCCTCTCGGTCATCGAGCTCTCCCGCGCGTCCTACCGCAAGATGAAGCAGAACCTCTGGTGGGCCGCCGGCTACAACCTGCTCTCCGTACCCCTGGCTGCAGGAGTGCTCGCTCCCGTCGGGTTCGTCCTGCCGATGTCCGTCGGGGCGATCCTCATGTCCGCCTCCACGGTGGTCGTGGCGCTGAACGCGCAGCTCCTGCGACGGCTCGACCTGCGTCCCGGCAGCGTCCACTGACGACCTGAGACCGGCTGCGGCAGAACCGTTCTACCGCGTTCGCCGCGACAGGTCCGATCCGGTCGGAGGGCGCGGCTCAGCCGCGGGGCTGCGGAGCGTAGGCGGCGAGCAGGGTGGCCTGCAGTAGGGGGCCGGCCCGGTTAGGCTCGAGGCGGCCAGCCGCGATCTCGTCGGCCGCTCCGTGCATCAGCGCGTGCATGGTGGCCAGGAGCCAGTCGACCGGCAGGTCGTCGCGAAAGGCCCCCTCATCCTGACCGCGGACGACGAGGGCGCGCACCCGGGCCTCGACGACGTCGTGCAGCTCACGGACCCGCCCTTGCGGGAGCTCTCGCTGAGCTGCAGCCAGCAGCGACCGGGACTCCTCTAGCAGCGACCAGCTCGAGTCGACCAGTCGCGCCAATGCTTCCGGGGGGGCTGCGTCGAGATCGAGAGCGGACAACGCTTCGTTGCCGCGGTCAAGCACGTCGATGAGTGCGGCCTCGACCAGCTCGGCACGGGAGGCGAAGTGGCCGTAGAGGGTGACCCGTCCGACGCCTGCGGCCTGCGCGATCTCGGCCACCGACGCGTCAGGATCGGCGCGCAAGGTGCTGATGGTCGACGCCACGATCGCCGCGCGGTTTCTTCGCGCGTCGGCACGGCGCGGCTCGGCCGGCCGCTGCCCGGAGGCTCGTGGTGCGGCGGCCATCCCTTCCCTCGCCGGCCTGCGCACCACGGGAACCCCCTCATTTCTCGAACAGGAATGTACAGGTTACTGTAGCCGTTGAAGAACTCGTACAGGCATGTTCGGTTTCACTCTCGATCATCGAAGGAGGGGTCATGTCGACCTCAACCGGCCGCGCTTCAGGCAACACCCGCCCACGAGACCCAGGAGACCAGGACGCTCCCGGCACCGAGGCACCCTCTTCGCGACGCTGGCAGGTGCTCGGACTGCTGGCCGTCGCCCAGTTCATGCTGATCCTCGACGTCACCGTCGTCGCGATCGCGCTGCCCCTCATGGGCGCTGAGCTCGGCCTGGGCAGGGAGACCCTGACCTGGGTGGTCAGCGCGTACACCCTGACCTTCGGCGGGCTGATGCTGCTGGGCGGCCGGCTCGCCGACCTCATCGGCCCGCGCCGGTTGGTCCTGGCCGGGATGGTGGTCTTCACTCTCGCCTCACTGGCCACCGGAGCCGCTCAGGACAGCGTGACCGTCCTGGCCGGGCGGGTCGGACAGGGCCTCGGTGCCGCGATGCTGTCCCCGGCCGCACTCTCCGTCGTGGTCCGGATGTTCGAGGGCGACGAGCGCAACCGCGCCCTGGGCATCTGGTCGGCTCTCGGCGGCGGAGGCGCGGCAGCCGGCGTCCTGATCGGCGGAGCCCTCACCGCCGGTCCCGGTTGGCCGTGGGTGTTCTGGGTCAACGTCCCGATCGGCGTCGTGGTGGTCGCCGTCCTGACGAAGATCCTTCCCGACCTCCCCCCGGTCGAGACCGGCTCGAGGGGCCGGGTCGACGTTCTGGGCGCTCTCCTGGTCACCGCGGCGACGGGCACGGCCATCTATGCCCTGGTCGGCGCGGGCGAGTCCGGCTGGTTCGAAGCGCGCACCCTGGGGCTGTTCGCGGGCTCGGTGGCGCTCTATGTGCTGTTCGTGCTCCGGCAGCGGGCGTCCGCCTCCCCGCTGATGGATCTCGGTCTGCTGTTCCGTCGTCCTGTGTTCGCCGGCCTGTTCGTCATCGGGATCGCCACCGCGCTCATGGTCGCGGTGTTCTTCCTCGGTTCGTTCTACCTCCAGGAGTACGCCGACCTCGGACCACTGGCCACCGGACTGCTGTTCCTGCCCGTCGCGCTGTTCACGATGGCCGGAGCGAACGTCGGCGGCCGCATCATCGGGCGCACCGGTGGCCGCGGCCTCGGCATCATCGGGCTGGTGATCGCTGCGATCGGGCTGTCGATTCCCGCGGCGTCGACCTCCACCCTCGGCGTGGTCGCGGGCATCAGCCTCGGCGCAGCCGGCATCGGCACCCTCTTCGTGGTCGCCGCTGCCACCGCCTTGGGCAACGTGGCTCCGCACGAGGCCGGCATCGCCTCGGGCGTGCTGTCCACCTTCCACGAGTTCGGCGCTTCCTTTGGCGTGGCACTCGTCTCCAGCGTCGCGGCCGCCAGCCTGGCTGCGCAGACCACCGACGGGTACGCCTCTGCCTTCACCGCCGCAGCAGCGGCCGCCCTGGTCTCCGCCGGCGTGGCCGGCATCGCGATCCCGGGTCGTTCGACGCCCTGAGCAACGCCCTCGAGGCGCGTGGCGGTGGGCGTGAGGGAAGGCCCCTCCCGCCCACCGCCACAGCGTGTCCTTGACCGAACCTTCACAGAAGTCGCTGGTCGACCTTCAGCACGGCCCTCGATGCTGCGGGGATGAGCGGAACGGACGTCCTGTGGGCCATGGCGCTGGTCCTGGGTGCCGTCCTCGGCCTGGGCCTCTTGGTGCGCCACGCGCTTCGGGACGCCAGGCCGGGACCCGATGACCGAGAGCTGGATGAGCGGGGGCCGCAGTGATCGGCGACCAGGACGGTTCGCGCGACGTCCGGTCCGAGTACGCCCGCCACCGTCGCCGAGTCCGTGTCGGCCAGGTCCTGCTCGCGCTGGCGGCGATCATGGCCGCGGTCCACCTCGTGGCTCACCTGACCTCCAGCCCCTCCGGGTCGGTGGACCTGCTGGCCGGCTACCCCATGGCGGCCATGCTCTTCCTCGTCGGAGCGGTACTGGCCGGTCGCGCCGACCCCACCCGCGGCTGAGGGGTGCCCGCCCACGTTCTCCCACCAGCGGGAGCCCTCGTCCTAGCCACGTTTCTTCTGGTGGCCAGCCACCGCTACCGCCTCCCGAAGCCGTGGTGGCCGGTCGCCATCGGCTGCGGGCTCGGGGCGCTCCTCTTGCCGTCGCTGGCCGACCACTACGCCTCCAGCAGAGCGGACCTCGCGGCCCTGGTGGCGCTCACGGTCGCAGCGTTCGAGGCCGTCGGCTTCGCGTCCCGCACCCGGACCGCCCAGCTTCGCCCGGGATCGCTGCGACGCCTCGACGCCGAGCTCCGGCTGCTGACGCGAGAGCAATGACCGCGTGGCCGTGCGCTCGCCGCGGCTCCTCACGCGGTCCCGTCGGCCACCCAGGGTTCGAAGGCGCGACCGTCTCGTGACACCACGAGCCCGGCCTCGGCGAGAACCACCACGGTCAGGTCCTCCACCGGCCCCCACGCGGTGACGGCCACCGGGCCCGGAGCCCGCGCCCCGGACGGGGTCCACTGCGTGCCCGCGGCCCGGCCGAGGTGCATGGCTCCGTCGGCCGTCACCGCGACGACCGCCTCGCCTGCCCGCGCCAGGAGAGCCGGCCCCGGCGCCTCGGGCATCGACTGCCACGACCGGCCCCCGTCGTCCGAAGCCCACAGCGACCGCCCGTCGCTGGCCAGGACGCGGTCGTCGCGTTCGGAACCGATCAGCGAGATGGGCGCGAAGGACGCGGACGAGGGCGTCCACTCCAGCAGGTCGGGGCTCGTCCGCCACGCGCCGTCGAAAGCGACCAGGCCGCGCCGGGTGGCGGCGAGGACGTGGAAGTCGGACTCGCCGCCACGGGAGAGCACCTGCCAGGTGCGTCCCTCGTCCCGGCTCTCGATGAGACCGACCGGCTGAGGGAGGTCGGTCCCGGGCTGCGGGTGGCCGGAGGCCAGGTACCGTCCGGGACCGGTCACGGTGAACCCCATGAGGTCGATGGCCGGCCCGACCTGCTGGATCCCGCGGGCGTCCGCGCGGTAGAGGCCGCTGTGCGAGGCGATGAGCAACGCCCCCGATCCCGGGTCCGTGGCCAGGGCGTGCACGTGCCCGACCCCTGGGGGGAGGGGGGTCGCGGAGCGTTCCGGGGTCGGGCGCGCTGCGTCGTCGGGTCCACCCTGTGGGCTCCACCAGGCCACCGCCGCAGC
>JBDHZT010000131.1:0-10309 GCA_039811985.1 Nocardioidaceae bacterium
GCCGGCGTGCGGGACTTCCGCTACAACGCGGTGCTGAGCGAGGAGGCGGCGTACGCCGGTGTCGCGCCGGCCATCCTCGGCCCGACCCTGCAGGCCGACGTGTGCATGCCCTACCTGCTGGAGCTCACCACGGAGGAGCAGAAGCAGCGCTGGCTGCCCGGTGTCGCCGCAGGGGAGACCGTGGTGGCGATCGCGATGACCGAGCCCGGCGCTGGCTCGGACCTGGCGGGGATCCGCACCCGCGCCGTGCGGGACGGGGACCACTACGTGGTCGACGGCGCGAAGACCTTCATCACCAACGGCATCAACGCCGACCTGGTGATCACCGCGGTCCGCACCAGTGAGGACCCGCATCGCGGCCTGAGCCTCGTGGTCGTCGAGCGGGACACCCCTGGCTTCGAGCGCGGGCGTCACTTGGAGAAGGTCGGCATGCACGCGCAGGACACCGCCGAGCTCGCCTTCACCGGAGCCCGGGTGCCGGTGGCCAATCTGCTCGGCGAGGAGGGCCAGGGCTTCTTCGGGCTCACCAACAACCTGCCCCAGGAGCGCCTCTCGCTGGCGGTGGGCGCGGTGGCCGGCGCCGTCGCCGCGCTGCGCTGGACCACGGCGTACGTCCGCGAGCGGCGGGCCTTCGGCAAGGCGATCGGCGAGTTCCAGGCGACCCGGTTCCGCCTGGCGGAGCTGGTGACCGAGGTCGAGATCACGCAGCTGTACGTCGACCGCTGCGTGGTCGAGCTCAACGCGGGACGGCTCAGCGCGACCGACGCCGCGAAGGCGAAGTTGTGGTCGACCGAGCTGCAGAGTCGGGTGATCGACGCCTGCGTCCAGCTGCACGGCGGTTACGGCTACATGCTGGAGTATCCGATCGCTCGGGCCTATGTCGACTCCCGCATCGCCCGGATCTATGGCGGGACGAGCGAGATCATGAAGGAGATCATCGGCCGTTCTCTCGAGTTGGGGAAGCGCTGATCAATAGCGCGCAGCAGGCGGGATTGATCAGGGGTTCCCTTGGCTGATCGGCCGGCCTCGCAGGCCCTCTGGAGCACTCATCTAGGGTTGACGACCGTGGACGGACTGTTCGACCTGCCCGCGGAGGCACCCACCCGTGGCAGCGGCTCGTTGTCTGCCAACACCCATGCCTCGGCACCCCTGGCGGTGCGGATGCGACCACGCACACTCGACGAGCTGGTCGGGCAGGAGCAGCTGCGGGCACCAGGCTCGCCGCTGCGGCAGCTGGTCGAAGGGGACCAGTCGATGTCGCTGCTGTTGTGGGGACCGCCCGGCACCGGCAAGACCACCATCGCCGGCATCGTCAGCGGACAGACCAACCGGCGGTTCGTCGAGGTTTCCGCGGTCGCGGCCGGCGTGAAGGAGGTGCGCGCCGCGATCGACTCCGCGCGGGCGGAGCTGGTGGCGACCGGTCGGGAGACCGTGCTCTTCGTCGACGAGGTGCACCGCTTCACCAAGGCCCAACAAGACGCTTTGCTGCCCGGGGTCGAGAACCGCTGGGTGACCCTGGTCGCCGCCACGACCGAGAACCCGTTCTTCTCGGTCATCTCGCCGCTGTTGTCGCGCAGCCTGCTGCTGCGACTGGAGTCGCTGACCGACGACGACATCAGGGCGGTGGTGGCGCAGGCCTTGACCGACGAGCGGGGACTCGCCGGCGAGGTGAGCCTGGCCGACGACGCCGCGGAGCATCTGGTCCGACTGGCTGGCGGAGATGCGCGGCGGGCCTTGACCTACCTCGAAGCGGCCGCCGGCGCAGCCCGGAGCCAGGGTGCGGCCGAGATCGACCTGGCGACCGCCGAGACCGCCGCCGACCAAGCCGCCGTGCGCTACGACCGGCAGGGCGACCAGCACTACGACGTGATCAGCGCATTCATCAAGTCGGTGCGCGGCTCGGACGCAGACGCGGCTCTGCACTACCTCGCCCGGATGATCGAGGCCGGGGAAGACCCGCGGTTCATCGCCCGGCGGCTGGTCATCCTCGCCAGCGAGGACATCGGGCTCGCCGATCCCACCGCGCTCACCACGGCCGTGGCCGCGGCACAGGCCGTGCAACTGATCGGCATGCCCGAGGCCCGACTCAACCTGGCCCAGGCCACCATCGCGCTCGCCGTGGCGCCGAAGTCGAACGCCGTCATCAAGGCGATCGAGGCCGCTTCGGCCGACGTCCGTGCGGGCAAGATCGGATCGGTGCCTGCCCACCTGCGTGACGCGCACTACTCAGGCGCCGAGAAGCTCGGCCACGGGGCGACGTACAAGTACAGCCACGACGAGCCCTTCGGCGTGGCCGAGCAACAGTATCTGCCCGATGTCGTCGCGGACGCGGCCTACTACCAACCGACGGCTCTCGGCGCCGAGGCCGGCGTCAAGGAGCGCTGGGAGAGGATCAGGCGCTTGATCCGGGGACGGTAGGGTGCCCCGTGATGTCGCCAGGCAATGGCACCACCCACTGACACCGAAAGGCACCAGCTGATGGACACCGCGGAGATCCGCCGGCGGTTCGTGGCCCATTTCGAGGCCAACGACCACACGGTGGTGCCGTCGGCATCGCTGCTGCTCGACGATCCCACCCTGCTGTTCGTCAACGCGGGCATGGTGCCGTTCAAGCCCTACTTCCTCGGCCAGGAACGGCCGCCGTTCCGTCGTGCGGCGAGTGTGCAGAAGTGCGTGCGGACGCTGGACATCGAAGAGGTTGGCAAGACCACCCGGCACGGCACCTTCTTCCAGATGTGCGGCAACTTCTCCTTCGGCGACTACTTCAAGCAGGGCGCCATCCGGCTGGCCTGGGAGCTGGTGACCAAGAGCCAGGCGGACGGTGGCTACGGCTTCGATCCCGACCGGATCTGGGTCACGGTGCTCGACGGCGACGACGAGGCGCTCGATCTGTGGCACACCGAGGCCGGCCTGCCGCTGGAGCGGATCCAACGACGGGGACTGCTGGACAACTACTGGCACATGGGGGTGCCGGGCCCGGGCGGTCCGTGCAGCGAGATCTACTTCGACCGTGGTCCCGAGCACGGCCCCGACGGCGGCCCGATCGTCGACGAGGACCGCTTCTTGGAGATCTGGAACCTGGTCTTCATGCAGGAGTCCTTGTCCGAGATTCGCAAGAAGGACGACTTCGACATCTCCGGTCCGCTGCCGTCGAAGAACATCGACACCGGTCTCGGCCTGGAGCGGGTGGCCTACCTGCTCCAGGGCAAGGACAACATGTACGAGATCGACGAGATGTTCCCCGTCATTGAGCGGGCCGAGGAGCTCACCGGGCGACGGTACGGCGCCTCGCCCGCCGACGACGTCCGTTTCCGGGTCGTCGCCGACCACGTCCGCAGTGCGCTGATGCTGATCGGCGACGGCGTCACCCCGGGCAACGAGGCACGCGGCTACGTGCTGCGGCGGCTGCTCCGACGGGCCGTGCGCTCGATGCGGCTGCTCGGGACCGAGGACCGGGTGCTGCCAGAGCTGATGCCGGTGAGCCGGGACAAGATGAAGCTCGGCTACCCCGAGGTCGAACGCGACTGGCCACGGATCTCCGCGGTCGCCTACGCCGAGGAGGACGCCTTCCGGCAGACGCTCCGAGCCGGCACCCAGATCTTCGACCTGGCCACGACCGAGGTGAAGAGCAGTGGCGGCACCCAGCTGTCCGGGGACCGGGCGTTCGCCCTGCACGACACCTACGGCTTCCCGATCGACCTCACCTTGGAGATGGCCGCCGAGCAGGGGCTGACCGTCGACGAGGCCGGCTTCCGTCGGCTGATGACCGAGCAGCGCGAGCGGGCGAAGGCCGACGCGAAGGCCAAGAAGGGCGCCCACCGCGACGCGACGGCCTACCGGGAGATCGCCGACGCCATCGGCCACCCGGTCGAGTTCACCGGCTATGAAGAGGTCGTCTCTGAGGGCGCCGTGCGCGGCATCGTCGCGGATGGTGGCGTGGTCGGCGCTGCCCACGAGGGCGACGAGATCGAGCTGGTCTTGGACCGCACCCCGTTCTACGCCGAGGGCGGCGGCCAGCTGGCGGATCACGGCATCATCGAGCTCGACAACGGAGCTCGCCTCGAGGTGCGCGACGTGCAGTCACCAGTCACCGGCCTGATCGTGCACCGAGCCGTGGTGGTGGCCGGAGAGGTCGGCGTCGGAGCGGGGGCGCAGGCGCTGGTCGACCTCGGTCGGCGCCGCGCGATCTCGCGCTCGCACACCGCCACGCATATGGTGCACAAGGCGTTCCGCGAGGCGCTCGGCGAGACCGCAACCCAAGCCGGCTCGGAGAACGCGCCCGGTCGGTTCCGCTTCGACTTCTCCGCGACCGGCTCCGTACCGCACTCGGTGATGGCCGACGTCGAGGCTCGCGTCAATGAGGTCGTCCTCGACGACCTCGTCGTGCACGCGGAGCTGATGAGCCAGGCCGAGGCGGTGAAGTCGGGTGCGATGGCGCTGTTCGGCGAGAAGTACGGTGACGTGGTCCGGGTGATCTCCGTGGGCGACTGGGCCCGCGAGCTCTGCGGCGGCACCCATGCGGGTCGATCCGGACAGCTCGGCGTGATCAAGCTGCTCGGCGAGTCCTCGATCGGGTCGGGCGTGCGCCGGGTCGAGGCGCTGGTCGGCACCGATGCCTACCAGTTCCTCGCCCGCGAGCACCTCCTGGTCGCCCAGCTCTCCGAGACGCTCAAGGCCCGCCCCGAGGAGCTGCCCGAGCGCGTCAGCGACCTTGTCGAGCGACTCCGCGCGGCAGAGAAGGAGATCGAGAAGGTGCGGCTCGGCCAGCTGCTCGCGGCTGGCGCTGACCTGGCCACCGGGGCGCTCGATGTCTCGGGTGTCGCCGTGGTGGCCGAGCGGGTCGACGGTGCCGGCGGAGGCGACGTCCGCACCCTGGCACTCGACGTCCGCGGTCGACTCCCACAGGGTCGACCGGGCGCGGTCGTGCTCCTCGGCAGTGTCGACGGCAAGGTCTCGGTGGTCGCGGCCGTCAACGACGAAGGCCGCGCCGTCGGGGTCTCGGCCAACGAGCTGGTCCGCGCCGTCGGACCGCTGATCGGTGGGAAGGGCGGCGGCAAGGACGATGTCGCCCAGGGCGGCGGCAGCGACGTCAACCACCTCGACGAGGTGGTCGCGCTGATCCCGACCGAGGTCGCTCGCATGGTGGGGCGGAGCTGATCGATGCGACCTGGAGTGCGCCTCGGCCTCGACCCGGGGGACGCTCGGATCGGCGTCGCGCGAAGCGACCCGGCCGGCTTCCTCGCGACACCGGTCGAGACCGTGCGACGTGGTCGGGGCGACTTCGGCCGCCTCCGCACCCTGGTCCGCGACGCGGAGGCGATGGAGGTCGTCGTCGGCCTGCCGCGCTCACTGTCGGGCGGCGAGGGCCCCGCAGCTCGGAAGACCCGCGAGTTTGCTACTCGGCTGGCGCGGAGCTGCGCTCCGGTGCCGGTGCGACTGTGCGACGAACGACTGACCACCGTCTCGGCCGAGGCGATGCTGCGTGATCGCGGACGCAAGGGGCAGGACCGACGCAGCGTGGTCGACCAGGCCGCCGCCGTGCTGATCCTGCAGCACGCACTGGACACCGAGCGAGCTACGGGTACGCCGCCAGGAGAGATCGTCGAGGTCGAACGATGACGGACTACCAGCCAGACGAGTTCGGGCCAGATGGGTACCAGCAGGCCGGAGATCCCGAGAGCTACGACCCTCGGCACTCCCAGCCGGTCTACACCGAAGCCCCGGAGGGCTACGAGGATCCGGCGGTGTATCAGCCCGGCGGCCGACGGAAGAAGAGCTCGCGGATGGGCTGCCTGCCCGCCCTGATCGGGCTGCTGGTGGTCGCGCTGGTGGTCGCCTTCGCCGTCTGGAAGGGCGTCACGCTGGTCAAGGACCGACTCGGGGGCCCGGAGGACTATGCCGGCAAGGGGCACGGCTCGGTGGTGTTCGAGGTGCACAAGGGCGACACGTCCGCCGACATCGGCCGCGGGCTGAAGTCCGCCGGCGTCGTGAAGTCCGTCGACGCGTTCTTGGCGGCAGCGGAGGCCGATCCACGCTCGAAGGGGATCCAGGTCGGCAGCTACGAGATGAAGGAGGAGATGTCGGGAGAGGCGGCGCTCGCGATCCTGGTCAACCCGGACAACCTGATCAAGAACCGGGTCACCATCCCGGAGGGGCTCCGGGTCACCGACACCGTCGATCTGCTCGTCGACAAGACCGGCATCCCTCGACAGGACTTCGAGACCTGGCTGGACAAGGCCGACCAGTTGGGCCTGCCCGACTTCGCCGAGGGCAACCCCGAGGGGTACCTCTTCCCCGCGACCTACGACCTGGGCGCGCACCCGACCGCCAAGGGCATCTTGAGTGCCATGATCAAGCGCTGGCAGCAGGCCGCGGAAGCGGCCGACCTCGAGGAGGCGTCCCAGCGGCTCGGCTACACCCCAGCAGAGCTGATGGTGGTGGCCAGTCTGGTGCAGTCGGAGGCTCGCGGTGACGACATGCCCAAGGTGGCCCGGGTGATCTACAACCGGCTCGAGAACCCCGGCACGGCCGGCACCAACGGCCGGCTGCAGATCGATGCCACGGTGAACTTCGCGTTGGACCGCAAGCTCGGGGTCGCGCTGACCGAGGAGGACCTGCAGGTCGACTCGCCGTACAACACGTATCAACACGTTGGGCTCCCGCCTGGTCCGATCGAGAATCCCGGTGACGCCGCGATCCAGGCGGCGACGCATCCGGCAGAGGGCGACTGGTACTACTACGTCACGGTCAACTTGCGCACCGGTGAGACGAAGTTCGCCGAGACCTACGACGAGTTCTTGGAGTACAAGGCGGAGTTCAAGGAGTACTGCGAGACCTCCGACGCATGTTGACCCCGGCTGGCGATGCGACAATGCGCTGTGCGGTGCTCGGGGATCCCATCGAGCACTCGCTGTCGCCGGTGCTGCACCGGGCCGGCTATGCCGCGCTTGGGCTGACCGGGTGGGAGTACGACGCCGTCCGGGTGCCGGCCGGCGGCCTGAGCGACTTCCTCTCCGGCCTCGACGGCTCCTGGCGCGGCCTCTCGCTGACGATGCCGCTGAAGCGGGAGGCGATGGCGCTGGTGGACCGCGTCTCACCGCGCGCCGAGCAGGCCGGCGCCGCGAACACGCTGCTCTTCGAGCGATCCGCGGGCACCGGCCCCGACGGCCTCCTGGTGCGCGGCGACAACACCGACATCCCGGGCGCCGTCGCTGCGATCCGCGAGCGGTTCGCCGGGTCCCTCGGACGCGTCGTCATCTGGGGTGGCGGCGCGACAGCCGCCTCCGCCTTGCTGGCGGTCGCCGAGCTGGGCTGCCGCTCGGTGGAGCTCCTGGTTCGCGACCCGGCGCGGGCCGCGGACACGTTGGCCGCCGCAGGACGGTTCCCCGAGGCGCTCGACGTCCGGGTGGGTCGGCTCGGGGACGCGGTGCGGGCCGATCTGCTGATCTCGACGATCCCGGCGCTCGCCCAACGGCCCCTGCTGTCCTCCTTGGATCGCCCGGGCGCCGTCTTCGAGGTGCTCTACGACCCGTGGCCGACGGCGCTGGCGGAGTGGGCGTCCGCTGCGGGGCTGCCGTTGGTGTCGGGGCTGGACCTGCTGATCCACCAGGCGGCGGTCCAGTTCGAGCTGTTCACCGGATCGGCTGCGCCCCTGGCCGCGATGCGGGATGCTGGCGAGGCTGCGCTGCGAGCGCGTGGCTGACCGGGAGGGCTGAGCGGTGGCGAGCGGATTCGTGGCGCTGATCTGCGCCGGGATCGGGGGTCTCGGCGGACTCCTGGTGCCGCTCCTGATCGGTCGGCTGCCCGAGCCCGACCCCGAGCGGGAGAGCCTGGACGACATCGAGGCGTTGCCCCGCGACGATGCTGACGAGCCGGTGAAGGAGCTCTACGCCGACATCGCCGCGCGGCCAGGACTGGGCTGGCGATCCGCCGTCGTCGGCGCCGTCGTCGGTGCCCTGCTCGGATGGTCGCAAGGGGCCTCCTGGGCGCTGGTCCTGCTGGTGCCCGCTGTCCCGCTGCTGATCGCGCTGTCGATCATCGACCTGCGGACCCGTCTGCTCCCGGTGCGGCTGATCTGGCCGACCTACGCCGTCGTCGTTGCCGGCATCTTGCTGGCGGCGGTGGCCACCGGCGATGGCGCCGCGGTGATGCGGGCGGCGATCTCGGCCGTGGTCTGCTTCGTCCTCTACTTCGTGTTGTGGTTCATCTACCCGCGGGGGATGGGCTTCGGGGATGTCCGGTTGAGCGGGGTCCTCGGGATGATGCTGGGCTACCTCGGCATGGGCGCCCTGGTGGTGGGCATCTACGCCGGCTTCCTGGTCTTCGGGTTGCCCGGCCTGGTGGTCGCGATCGCCCGTTGGGACCGCAAGCTGCTCAAGGTCGCCTACCCCTACGGTCCGGCGATGATCGTTGGTGCCCTGGTCGGCGTGCTGTGGGGCCAGCCGATCTGGACGGCGCTCGTCTCCCGGTGATGCCGCCCGGCGGGAGCGTGAAAGACTTGCCTCCATGCTGCGCTGGCTCACCGCGGGAGAGTCCCACGGACCGTCTCTGGTCGCGATCCTCGAGGGGTTGCCGGCCCACGTCCGGGTGACCTCGGCCGACATCGCCGACGCGTTGGCGCGCCGACGGCTCGGCTACGGCCGAGGCGCGCGGATGAAGTTCGAGGCCGACGAGGTGCGGCTGGTCGGCGGTGTCCGGCACGGGGAGACCCAGGGGGGCCCGGTCGCGATGGAGGTCGGCAACACCGAGTGGCCCAAGTGGGAGAAGGTGATGTCGGCCGACCCCGTCGACCCGGTCGAGCTCGAAGCGCTGGCCCGCAACGCACCGCTGACCCGGCCCCGCCCCGGCCATGCCGACCTGGTCGGGATGCAGAAGTACGACTTCCCCGAGGCACGGCCGATCCTCGAGCGGGCCTCCGCCCGGGAGACTGCCGCTCGGGTCGCGCTCGGTCGGGTGGCGATGCAGTTCCTGGAGCAGTCGGTCGGCGCACGCATCGTCTCCCACGTGGTGCGGATCGGATCGGCGGCGGCGCCCGCAGGCGTCGTACCCGTGCCGGAGGACCAGGAACGCCTAGACGCCCACCCGGTGCGCTGCCTCGACGAGGAAGCCGGTGCGGCGATGGTCGCCGCCATCGACCAGGCGCACTCCGACGGCGACACCCTCGGCGGTGTGGTCGAGGTGCTGGCCTATGGCCTGCCGCCGGGGCTCGGCTCGCACGTGCACTGGGACCGACGGCTCGACTCCCGGCTGGCCGGGGCGCTGATGGGGATCCAGGCGATCAAGGGCGTCGAGGTGGGCGACGGCTTCGACCTCGCGGCCACCCCTGGCTCACAAGCCCACGACGAGATCGTGCCCGGTGAGGACGGCTTGCGTCGGACCTCCGGGCGCGCCGGTGGCACCGAGGGCGGCATGAGCACCGGTGAGGTGCTGCGGGTGCGCGCCGCGATGAAGCCCATCGCCACCGTTCCTCGCGCCCTGCGGACCGTCGACGTCAACACGGGTGAAGAGACGGTGGCACATCACCAGCGCTCGGACGTCTGCGCCGTTCCCGCGTCCGGCATCGTCGCCGAGGCGATGGTGGCGCTGGTGCTGGCCGATGCCGTGCTGGAGAAGTTCGGAGGCGACTCGGTCCGAGAGACGCGGCGCAACGCCGAGAGTTATCTGGACACGTTGAGGTTCCGGTGAGCGCGGCGCCTACCCGACCGCGCGTGGTGCTGATCGGGCCGATGGGCGCCGGGAAGACCACTGTCGGTCACTTGGTCGCCGAGGCGTGGAACCTGCCCTTGCGCGACACCGACGCCGACGTCGTCGCCCGCGAGGGTCGATCGGTGGCGGACATCTTCGTGGACTCCGGCGAGGAGCACTTCCGGGAGCTGGAGGTGGTGGCCGTCGCCGACGCGCTGGCGCAGCACACCGGCGTCCTCTCCCTCGGCGGTGGCGCGGTGCTGGACGACCGCACCCGGAAGCTGCTGGCCGATCAGAGCGTGGTCTTCTTGCGGGTTGGCCTGGCCGACGCAGTCCAGCGAGTCGGCCTCGGCACCGGTCGGCCGCTCCTGCTCGGCAACGTCCGAGCCCGGGTGAAGGCACTGCTGGACGAGCGGACGCCGATCTATGAGTCCGTCGCCACGGTCGTGGTCGACACCGACGGCCGCACGCCGCAGGAGGTCGCCGACGAGATCCTCGCCGCATTCGCCGACCCGAACGGTTTCGACGATGGCTGAGCCGGTGATTGGTGAGCCGGTGATTGGTGAGCCCGTGATGAGTGAGCCGGTGATGAATGAGCCGACGGTGCTGCCGGTGCGCGGCGCGG
>JBDHZT010000132.1:0-10158 GCA_039811985.1 Nocardioidaceae bacterium
AGATCACCCATCCAATCTGTCTGGGTGGCCTCGTTTTCGACCGTCGCTATGGCCTCGTTTTCAAGCGTCGTCGACAAGTTCGGCAAAACCAGGACAACAGCGCCGGCGTGGGGCACGCTCTTCCCTAGATCCCGTAGGAGACCCGAGACTCCTGCGGGATCTTTCATTTCAGTTCCAAGTTTCGGACGCTGAAGCCGATTGGCATACGTCGACCCGGCGGGGCACCGCGCGCACCTTCCCGATGAGTACCACTCATCGAGGAGGCTCCGATGCCCAGCTTCAACGACCCTGTCGCGGATGCCGACGAACTCCGGGAAGCAGTCCGCGGCCTTGCTCACGCGACGCGCACGATCGACGATCCGACCGCGATCTACTCGGTTCTGGGTTCCATCAGCTCCGCTCTTGCGTCGCTGAGCCAGTCACTGCACCAGCTCGGCGAGTTCCACGACGGGCCGACTCGCAAGCAGACGTGGATGAACGGCGATGCCAACGCCGGGCGGGCCGCGTCGTACAGGGAGTCCTGGGAGCTTCATCGCGCCGCCGAGATGATCCATCAGGTCGCCGAGTGCGTGGATCGGGCGCACGAGATCGAGGCGACGATCGCCTACGACATCGGCGACTACCCGTACTTCGCTCCGGTTCAGCGCTCGACGCACCAGCCAGGGATGTCGCTATGACGGGGTGGCAGGACGGGCGCCTCCACTCCGCCGTGCTCGTCTCCCCGGGACGAGAACGGCGGCACGATCGCAAGCTCCGCAAGGCCGCAGCACGAGAACTCCTCTCCGCCGACCGCGAAGCGCGCCGCGCCGAAGCCAAGCGCAAGGCCGAGCAACTTTCGGCGGAGAAGCGGGCGACCGTGACGCTCCCCCGCGCCGGCGAACACGGTCCCGCCACACTGCGGACTCCCGGACGATTCCGCGTGCCACGCCACCAGGACACCTCGGCGACCCTGGCGGGCGCCTACCCCTTCCTCGCCGAGGGCGGCCTCGGCAGCGAAGGCGTGTTCGTCGGCCAGGACCTCTACTCCGGCAGTTCATTCGTCTACGACCCCTGGATCCTCTACGCGCGCGGCCTCATCACCGCACCGAACCTCGTGCTCGCCGGGATCGTCGGTTCCGGCAAGTCCTGCCTCGCCAAGAGCCTCTACACGAGGTCGATCCCCTTCGGCCGCCGCGTCTACGTCCCCGGCGATCCCAAGGGTGAGCACACCGCCGTCGCAGAAGCAGTCGGCGGTCGCGCCATCGCGCTGGGCCACGGCATGGCCAACCGCCTGAACCCACTCGACGAGGGCCACCGTCCGTCCGGGTACGACGACGCCCAGTGGGCGAGCCAGGTCGCGTCCCGTCGCCGCGACCTCGTCGGCGCCCTGGCTGAGACTGTGCTCGAACGCCGGCTCACCCCACTCGAGCACACAGCTGTCGACATCGCCATCGACCGCACCGTCCGCGGCGCCGACGTACCCGTCCTCCCGATGGTCGTCGACCGGCTCCTCACACCCGATCCGGCCGACGACCCCGACGGCCGCCTCACGGAAGACGGACGACTAGTCGGTCACGCACTCCGACGCCTCGTCGCGGGCGACCTCGCCGGCCTCTTCGACGGCCCCTCGACGGTGACGTTCGACCCGAGCCTGCCGATGATCTCCCTCGACCTGTCCCGCGTCACGGAGAACGCCACCCTCATCTCCGTCCTGATGACGTGCGCCTCGGCCTGGATGGAATCGGCGTTGCTTGACCCGAGCGGCGGCCAGCGCTGGGTCGTGTACGACGAGGCCTGGCGCCTGATGTCGCACCCCGCACTGCTGCGCCGGATGGACGCCCACTGGCGCCTCGCGCGGCACTACGGCATCGCGAACATGCTGATCTTCCACAAGCTCACCGACCTCGACAACGTCGGCGACTCCGGCTCCGCCATGCGCGCGCTCGCCTCGTCGCTCCTCGCCAACGCCGAGACCCGCATCGTCTATCGCCAGGAAGCTGACCAACTCGGCGCAACGTCAGCGGCACTGGGACTCACCGGCACGGAGCAGTCCCTGCTCCCGACGCTCGGGACTGGCCAGGGACTGTGGCGGATCAAGAACCGGTCCTTCGTCGTCCAGCACCAGATGCACCCCGCCGAGCTCGAACTCTTCGACACCACCGGACGCATGACAGGAGCTCTTTAGAAGTTCGCGCGAATATTGACGGTTCTGCAACGAACCTGAGCATACGCAACGTCCTCAAGCCAGTGCGGACCCTCAGGTTCGCGGAGTTTCGCGGGGACGCGTATCGAGTCCCCGACATTGGAGCTGTCACCGAGAACGACTCCGGACCGGCTATCCGGGACAACTGAGCAGCGACGACCGCGCTGGGCCTGCGGCTTCCCCCTTGGGGGGTTCCGCTTGTGGTGCCAGGCTCAGGAAGAACACCCCGCGTCAACGCAGACGCAGGACGCCCGCCACAACCCAGCTACCTGCCGACCTCCCGACCAATGACAGCGAACGACCCGCTGGCGAGACCCACCAGCGCCTCATTCTGATCGCGAACCTCTGCCTGGAGCTGGATGACCCGCTTGCCGGCCTGCATGACTGTTGCCGTCGCTACCAGCTCTCCATCGAACGCTGCCTTGCAGAAGCGCACCTGCACATCGATGGAGGCGCACAGCTGGTTCTCGTCCAGGACGCTCATTGTGGCTGCGCCCATCGCGGTGTCCACCATGGCGAACAGCACGGCGCCGTGCACTGAGCCGTGCGGGTTGAGATGCTCGGCCGTGACCTTCACCCGTGCGACCGCTGAGCCTCTTTGCGCACGCTCGGTCACCATGCCCAAGAAATCAGCAAGGGGGAACCTCGGCGTCGTTCGGTCAGTCATCCGCACTCCATCGTCGGCTCGAATCGCACAGCCGACGCTATCGACCGCGGCCGACCTGGCCGTCACCGCCCCGACTCCGTGGGACCGAAATGGAATCGGAGATCGGAGCGTCCGTGGGTCATTGTGGGCAGTTAAATGCTCCGCTCAGGTAGTGCTCGAAGACGGGGGCGAGGGAGGCGGCGAGCAGGTCGGTGGGGGCGCCGGCGAGCGGGGAGATTCCGATGATGTGGGTGGCCATGGTCAGGCCCAGGATCTGGGAGGCGATGAGGCTGGCGCGTAGCTCGGGGTGGTCGTTGCGGAGGCGCACGAGGAGCGGTAGCAGCACATGCTGATAGACCACCTCGTGTACCAGTGCCGCGGCTTGCTTCTCCGTGGCTGCGGCACGGACGAGTGCGGTCACGGTCTCGTGGCTGGCCGGCGTCCTGGACAGGGATAGGGCGAACTCGGCGAGGCGGTGTCCCAGGCCGGGTTGCCCGGCTGAGTAGAGCTGGTCGAGGACGACCTCGGGTTCGAAGGGGGGCCGCGCGACGGCCAGGAACAGGTCTTGCTTGGAGCCGAAGTAGTGCGCAATCAGATGGGGGTCTACGGCGGCCCTGGCGGCGATGCCTCGCAGTGAGGCGTTGGGGTAACCGAGTGCAGCGAACTCGTGGCGGGCAGCTTCCAGGATCTCCGCGCGCGCGTCGGTGCCGTGGGGCCGCCGCCCTCGTCGTCGGCCTCCCGGGGGCTGCTGCCCGGCGGGCTTGCCGGGTGCCGTGGTGGGCCTATTTGACATTGGCTGGCGACTGTTGGTCATCGCGGGTCGGCGGCTGGGTGTCGGGTACTTGTGTGTGGGAGGTGGGTGCTTCGTCGCCTTCGGGGTTGCCTTCGGGGTCGCCTTCGGGGTCGCCTTCGGGGTTGCCTTCGAGGTCGCCTTCGAGGTCGATGGTTGGCAGGAGCCGGTCGAGCCAGCGCGGGAGCCACCACGCGCTGTGCCCGAGCAGGCTCATTGTGGCCGGGATGAGGGTCATGCGGACAAGGAACGCGTCGATGAGGACGCCGACGGCCAGCGCGAAGCCGAACTGTTTGATGGTCGGGTCGTCGCTGAAGACGAAGGCGGCGAACACCGAGACCATGATGATCGCGGCGGCGGTGACGACGCGGCTGGCGTGCTCGAACCCGTGCACGATGGCGGGTCGCGGCATCATGCCCTGCGCGTGTGCCTCCCGCATGGAGCTGACCAGGAAGACCTGGTAGTCCATGGCGAGCCCGTAGAGGATGCCGGTGACCATGAGCGGTAGGAAGCTGAGCAGTGGCCCGCCGGTGTCGAGGCCGACCAGGCCGATGAACCAGCCCCACTGGAACACCGCGGTGGTGACCCCGAAGGTCGCCGCGATGCTGAGCAGGAAGCCCGCGGTGGCCTTGACCGGAATGACCACGGAGCGGAAGACGAGCAGGAGCAGGAGCAGGGACAGCCCGACGATGATGGTGAGGTACTCGGGCAGGGCCGCGCTGAGGCGGTCGGTGATGTCGATGTCGACTGCGGTCAGACCGGTGACCCCGAGCGTGACCTGGTTCTGGGTGGCCAGCGGGTTGTCCGGGTCGCGCAGTGTCTCGACCAGCGCAGCGGTGCGCTGGTCGTCGGGACCCTGGTCCGGGATGACGGTGAACATGGCCAGGGTGTGCTCGGGATCGGCGCCCATCAGGCTCGCCGAGGCGACGTCTTCGGTTTCGCGCAAGCTGGCGGCGAGCGCGCCGAGGTCGGCCTGGTCCAGGGTGCCGCCGTCCTCGGGATGGGCGACGACGAGGAGGGGGGCGTTGTAGCCCTCGCCGAACCCGCGGGTGATCGCGTCGTAGCTCTGCCGCGAGGTGCTCTCGCGGGCGGCGGTCCCCCCGGACGGCATGCCGAGATCCATGCTGGGGGCAGGGACGGCGGCCAGCCCGAGCACCACCACTGCGCCGGCGATGGCGACCCACGGGCGCCGGACAAGGAGCTCGACCCATCGGTTCGCGAGGCGCGGCCCGCTGGCGTGGGTCTGGGTCCGGGCCTTCGCGCGGGCCTTGGGCGACCAGATCCGCTCGCCGATGATGCCGAGCAGGGCTGGCAGCAGGGTGAGTGCGATGAGCACGGCCAGGGCCACGGTCGTGGCCGCGACCAGTGCCATCGTGGTGAGGAAGCCGATCCCGATGACTGTCATGCCGGCCAGCGCGATGACGACGGTCGACCCCGCGAAGACGACGGCGCTGCCCGCGGTGGCGAGGGCGCGTGCCGTGGCGTCGGCGGCGCTGAGGCCTTCGGTGAGGATCAGGCGCCGTTGTCGGTTGACGATGAACAGGGCGTAGTCGATGCCGACCGCGAGCCCGACCATCAGGGCCAGGGCGGGGGTCGAGGTCGTCAAGGTGATGGACGAGGAGAGTGCGAAGGCGCCGCCCACACCGATCCCGACCCCGATCAGCGAGGTGAGCAGGGGCAGGCCGGCGGCCCACAGCGAGCCCAGGGTGATGAACAGCACGACCAGCGCGATGGCCAGGCCGATGGCCTCGTGGCCCCCGATTGGCGCGTGCATCGCATCGAGGGAGTCGCTGGGCAGCACCTCGACTCCGGTGTCGTTGACAGCCTCCTCGGCAAGGTCGACGACCTGTTCGGTCGTCCCGTCGGGCAGGGCGTCGACCTGGGTGTTGAACTGCATCTGGAGCATCGCCACGCTGCCGTCGGTGGAGACCAGGACCCCCGGGACGGGTTGGCCGTCGACGACGAGCGGTCGGGAGGCAGGGGCGGGTTCAGCAGCACCGTCGTCAACAGCACCGTCATCGGCGTTGTTGGGCAGGGCCGCAACGGAGGGGGTCGTCGATGTGCCGGACTCCGCTGGTTCGGCGCTGAAGGAGGACCGGTCCACTACCTCGGGCAGCGCGGAGATCTCTGTGGCGGCGTCGGCGATCGCGCTCGCGCGCTCGCCGGAGTCGAGCCGCTCCCCCTCGGGAACGGTGAACACGAGCGTGCCCTGGCCCCCGCTGGCGGGCGGAAGCTCCTCGCGCAGCTGGTCGATGACCTGCTGGCTCGGGGTGTCATCGATGGTCAGGCTGGTGGAGATGTGCCCGTCACTGGTGACGGCGAGACCGAGTGCGCTGCCGAGGACGACCAGCCAGGTGAGCAGGAATGCCCAGGGCCGGCGGTAGGCGACGGCGCCGAGGCGGTGCAGGAAGGTGGACATGAGGGACAGCGCCCCTTTCGGGATGGATGGATCGCCGCGGCGGTCGAAAGGACCGCTGCGTGGTGGAGGCTGGATGGGCCGCTCGGGTCAGAAGCCTTCGCGTAGGTGGGTGAAGGTGAGGTCGACGAAGTCCTCCAGCGTCATCGCCCCCTCCGCGCCACCGGCCGCGTCGTCGGCCTGCGGGCGGGCTGCGGGCGTCGGCGTGGCGGCCGCCGGGAGACGCACGGGGATGTGCCCGTCGAGCACGCAGGTCAGGGCGCCGTACGCGGCACCGACCAGGAGGTGGGCATAGACCCGGCCCCCGGGTCCATCGACCCGGGTCAGGACGGCCTCGCGCGCGTTCTCGCGGATGCGCCGCTGGACCTCGAGCAGGTGGGGCCGTAGCGGTGGGTGGCGCTCGGCGAGGATGCGCAGCTCGCGCAGCGTCATCAGCAGTCCGCCGCTGAGCTGCTCTCGGGCCACGGCCTGCAGCCAGTCGACCAGGGGCAGATCCTCGTCGGCAGCCAGGTCGGAGGCCGTCTCCAACGCATCACGCACCCGGCTGGAGGCGACCGCGACGATCGCCTCCTCCTTGCCCGCGTAGTGGTTGGCGAAGGTCCGTCTGGAGTAGCCGGCCCGGGCCGCGACCTCGTCGATGGTGAAGCCGTCGACACCACGCTCGACCGCCAGGTCGAACGCAGCCTGGGCCAGCGCCCGGGCGGTAGCCCGTCGCTTGGTCTCTCGCAAGCTCATCTCGGTCACCTGCCCAGCGTGACACGTAACTGCCCATTGGGCAAGTTTGCCGGTTGGGTATTGAGCGGTAGGGTTGCTGGCATGAGCCGCCCGCCCGCCCCCCCAGGCCAGTCATGACCGCCTCCGGTTCGGTCTGATGAGCGCGGGTCTTCGGATGTGGCACACCCGCGAGCGGCCCGATGACTTCGGCGAGGCTCGCGACCGGCTGGTGGACTTCTGCACCACCGAGCTCCTGCCGCACCTGGACCGCGACGAACGATGGCTCAGCGACGCAGAACTCCGCCCCGAAGGGCGCCTCCTGGCGGCGGCGATGCGCGCGGAGTCCCGGACGATGAGGGCCGCCGTGTCGGCGCTGTCCACCGCCACCGATGCCTGCGAGGCGATGGCCCAGACCCGGGTGCTGCACACCTTCCTCGCCGCGCACGACCACCACACGAAGCTACTGGTGGCAGCCGACTCGACCGCCGGATCGCATGGGGCGCTTGGCTGACTCGCGCACCGTCGCATGGCCGTTGCGGGCGGTCACGGTCGTCTCGTGGGTCGTGGCCGGCTTCGGTGGCCTGTGGGTGGGCGCCGCCAAGGTGAGGGCGAGGCTGGTGAATCGCTATGGGCGCCCGGTCCGCCGGTTGCCCGATGTCGCCCAGGTGCCCACCGATGCGCTCGACGTCATCATCCTCGCGACACCGGCGCCATCCTGCGCGGCTGGCTGCGGCGACCAGCCACCGCGTACCTGACCCCGGGGCCCGGTCGCGCTGGTTGTCCACGGCTGGGGGGCCAGCGCCGCCGACATGGTGCCGCTCTCAGAGCCCCTGCTGGAGGCGGGACTGCGCGTGCTCCTCATCGATGCCCGAGGCCACGGCCGCAGTGGCGATGTCGCTGTCGCCTCCATGCCCACCTTCGCCGAGGATCTCCGCACGGCACTGCGGTGGCTGCGCCGCCAACCGGAGATCGACCCCGACCGCATCGTGCTCGTGGGGCACTCGGTCGGAGCCGGAGCTGCGCTCTTCGTCGCAGCCGAGGATCACGCGATCGCCGGTGTCGTCTCACTCTCGTCGATGGCAGCACCACGCGAGTTCATGGCCGAACGGCTGCGAGGCCGGCTCCCGGGTCCGCTGGTTCGGCTCGCATTGAGGTACGTCGAGCACCTCATAGGACATCGGTTTGTCGAGTTCTCGCCGATGCAGACGATCGGCCGGTCAACCGCGCCCGTCCTGCTGGTCCACGGCGCGCTGGACGACACCGTCGCCGTCGCGGATGCCGAGCGTCTCCACGCCCGAGCCGGTGACCGGAGCACGCTGCTGGTACTACCCGAGGCCGATCATGCCGATCTGGCGGCGATCGAAGAAGGCAAGCCAGAGCTGCTGCGCTTCCTTCGTGATGCAGGTGTTCTCGACGGCGGCACCCCAATCGGCCCGACGAAGCTCCGAAGGGGTCCGGCTTGTGGGACCCCCGAGCCCTAGTGATGACCCGCAGTGGCGCTCTGGGTCCTTACCCGTCGCTGCATCCCGCACTGGTCGCGCTCCGCGTGCCCATCCGCTTGCGGGACTCCACCTGCATCGACCGAGCGTCCGGCTCTCAGATTTCCTTGGACTTTCGGGGGGACGCTGTTTGACCTGCGCAAACGTGGCCCGGGGTGCCGCGTCCCCCCGTTATCTGACGGCTCGGGGGGGACGGATAGGGGGACGCTGAGGGGCCACCTTTCGGCCCATGATCCAGTCCGGCCGGTCCAGAGTGTCCGAATCGCGCGCGTCACGGTTGCTTATCCGTGGCGTGAGGATGTTGCGACGACCGATAGTTCGCGCCTTGGGAGAGGCATGGTCATGGCCGATTGCCGGGTTGGTCGGTGTTCCCCAGGTCGGGGTGCTCGATGGTCTTGAGGTAGCGGGTGGCGCCCTCGATGCTGAGGCCGAAGAGGTCGTAGATGCGGCGTACGTCGCCGCCGGTGGCGTGGATCTCGTGCAGGATACGGTCCTCGCGCAGAGCCCGCGGGCGAATGCGGCTGTCCCTCCAAGGGAAGGACGGGCCGCTGGGGACGAGCCGCGGCGCGGTGCGTCTGTTGATGAGCAGGTGCGGGTTCGCGGTGGACGGCCAGGTTCGGTTGCGGTGGTCGAGCCAGGCGCCGAGCCGGATCCTGACGGGTGCGGCGAGCGGGATGTCGCGGCCGTCGAGGTGGAGCCGTCCGTCGACGATGTCGGTCAGCTGCAGCTCGCGGACCTGTTTGCCGGTCAGGCCGTGGAAGGCCACCAGAGCGACGGCGAGCGCGACGGCCGGGCTTGGCGAGTCGAGCTCGGCTCGGATCAGGGCGGGGTCCAGCGGCAGCGGAAGATTCGTTTGGACGCGGGTCAGGTCGATGCCGCGCATGGGGTTGGTGAAGACGAGTCGGCGGCCCTTGAGGATCTTGAACAGCGACTTCAGTCCGTTCCCCGCGAAGTGGCGTTGGCTGGTGCCGGCGGGGAGGGATGCGAGGGCGGTCAGGATGTCGTCCTTGCTGATCTCGGCGAAGGACTGACGCCCGGCTTCGGCCCATGCCTGGATGACGGGCGCGAGACCTTGGATGTGGATCTCCACGGTCTCGGGCTCGCGGGGCAGTTGGCGTGGTGCGTGTTGGGATCCGCCGAGCATGACCTGGAGCCACAGCTGAAGGTGCTCACGCATGGCGTCGGGGAGGGCTCCGGATGCGCTGAACTTGGCGTTGAAGTACCTCTCGACCCGGGTAGGGACGTCCTCGATCAGGAGCCCGGCTTCGGCGAGGACGTCGAGGGTGGAGGTGATGGTGCCGTCGTAGTGGCGCAACCCCACGACGGCGCTGGCGCGGACCTTCGCGGTGGGAGTAGGCCGCAGGATCTGCAGCAGCCGCAGGGACTGAATCACGGAATTGCGCTGCTTGATGCTCCAGCCGTAGCGGCGGGCGTGGTCGACAACGATGGCTGCGCAGTACCGGGTCAACTCGCTGTCCTCGACCAGGAGGCGTTGGCGCAGCACCTCTGGATCGGGGTCCATGTCGAACAGGGTCAGCTGTTCGAGCGCGTGGTCGTCGAACTTGGCACCAGACGGGTAGGGAAGCTGGTTCTTGTTCTTCTTCGACCACCGGCCATCCCAGCTGACGTAGTCGGGCAGCGGTGTCACGCGTCGCTTGAAGACCATGTTGGCGAAGAACAGCTGCTGGCTGTCCCTGTTCGCGGCGGCGACATCGGGTGCTCGGCCGGGCTCCTGATCGAGTCGGGCGTTCTCGAGGCACAGGCGACAGGCGCCTCGGTCGCTGACGTGAGCGGCGCGGCCGCAGTAGGCGCAGGTGCCCTTCGGGTAGTGGCCCTGCCACCAGCGACACGACCAGCAGGTCCAGTTGTGGCGGGGGTAGACGCCCCAGGCCAGGCAGCCCTTGCAGGATC
>JBDHZT010000133.1:0-9962 GCA_039811985.1 Nocardioidaceae bacterium
CGGCGCCAAGTGCCCGTAGAGGTCGAGCTGACTGGTCTCCCAGATGCCACGGGTCGGGTTCCACACCGCGAACGGTGCCGTCCAGCGTAGCGGTGTCGGGGTTGCGTCCATCGGTGCTATCTCCTTCTGCGGCTGGGCGGGTCGCGGTAGCTGAGAGCAGTCCGCGCACGTTTTCAGCGACGACCCACTCTGGTTTCAGCACGTCGATCGCCTCAGCCATGCGCGCCCATAGGCCTGACCGGGTGCCGGGGGCGAGGCCGGCTCGCTTGCCGACCGTGGACACGTCTTGGCACGGGAACCCGCCGCAGATCACATCGACGGGCTCGACCGCGTTCCAGTCGATCGTAGTGATGTCGCCCAGGTTCGGCACGCCCGGCCAATGGTGGGCGAACACACGTGCCGGTGCCGGGCTGAACTCGGAGAACCACGCCGTCTCGCCGTCGAAGACTTCCTCTACAGCAAGGTCGAGGCCGCCGTAGCCCGAAAATAGTGACCCGACTCGTCGACGTCGGTCACCATGACCAGGAGTTGTCGTAGGGTCGGGCATGAGCGTCCTGACAGGTCGGCGGTTCATCCCGACCGAGACGTGTGATATCTCGCCGGGGCTGGTCACCTTTCAGGTGCACGGCCGTGTCCCAAACCCGACTGGTTCATGCCGTCGCGACACGGACCCATCCGCGCCCATACCGCCGCTGACCCTGCCTCTTGATCGGCACTTCGCACCACCGCTCATGAGCCACCACGCCTCTTGCAGATCGAGGTCGCCCGCCCTTCGGGCGGTCGGTCGCTCACCTCTCCGACGAGCGGGCGGAGGCAATACGGTGACGGTTTCGATGCGCGTTATGTCGGCGGGCGATGGCTACAAGTACCTGCTGCGCACGGTGGCCGCCGGTGACGGTGATAGGTCGCTCTCGACGCCGTTGACGAGGTACTACAACGCCGACGGCACCCCGCCCGGCAGGTGGGTCGGCGCTGGTGTCGTAGGCCTCGGCGGCGGGCAGATCGTGGAGGGCGATCAGGTCTCCGAAGCCCAGCTCCAGCTCCTCGTCGGCATGGGTCGCGACCCGATCACCGGGGCGCCGTTGGGCCGTGCCTACCCCGCGTACCAGCCGGTCGCGGAGCGGGTCGCTGAGCGCGTCGCGGACCTTGACCCTGCGCTGGGGCCGGTCTCGCGCGCGGAGGCGGTCGCCGTGATCGAGGTCGAGGAGGCTGAGCGCGGTACGCGGCGGGCGGTTGCGGGATACGACTTCACGTTCTCCATCCCGAAGTCCGCCTCGGTGCTGTGGGCGGTCGCGGACGCGGGTACGCAATCTCTGATCGGGCAGGCACATTATGCGGCGGTTGCGGAGGTGGTTGCGTTCATGGAACGGGAGGTTGCAGCGACCCGCACGGGCGCAACCGGGCGCAATGGCGCGGTTGCACAGGTAGACGTTCACGGGCTGATCGCAACCGGGTACGACCATTACGACAGCCGGGCGGGTGACCCCCACTTGCACACGCATGTTGTCATCTCGAACAAGGTGCAGACCGTCCTCGACGGCAAGTGGCGGTCGCTGGACGGGCGGCCGATGCACGCGGCGACGGTCGCGCTCTCCGAACTGCACGAGGCCGTGTTCGCCGACCACCTGACCCGCATGTTCGGGGTCGAGTGGGAGGCCCGCGACATGGGTCGGGATCGGAACCCGGCGTGGGCGATCACCGGGGTGCCGGAGGAGCTGGTGGCCGAGTTCTCCACGAGGTCGCGGCACATCGACGTCGAGACAGACCGCCTCATCGAGCAGTACGTCACCAAACACGGTCGGCGACCGGCCCCGGCGACGATCACGAAGCTCCGCGCCCAAGCGACACTTTCGACCCGGCCGGAGAAGGAGGTCCACTCCCTCGCGGACCTCACCGCTGATTGGCGGCAGCGCGCCGGTCGCGTCCTCGGATCGGATGCGACCTCGTGGGCGCGCTGGGTTGCGGCGAACGAGGAGTCGCTGCTGCTGCGCGCCGATGACGTGCCGTTGGACGTGATCGCGTCGCTCGGGGGAAGCGTGGTCGAGGCGGTCGGTGAGAAGCGTTCGACCTGGCGGCGGTGGAACCTCACCGCCGAGGCGGCACGCCAGACGATGCGCTACAGGTTCGCTACCACCGAGGATCGGGAGGCTGTCGTCGGCCTGGTCGTGGACGCGGCCGAGGCTGCGTCGCTGCGGCTGACGCCGCCCGAGCTCGCATCGAGTCCTGCGGTGTTCCAGCGACCGGACGGGACCAGCGTGTTCCGGCCGAAGCACTCGACCGTGTTCTCCTCCGAGGTACTGCTGGCGGCCGAAGACCGCCTCCTCGAGCGCGCCCGCACGACCAGCGGCCCGACCGTGCCGCTGGCGACGGTCGAGCGGATCGCGGCGCGGCCCGACCGGAGAGGGCAGATGCTCGGCGAGGATCAAGCCGCTGCGCTGGCGAAAGTGGCCGTCTCCGGCCGCATCGTCGATGTCCTCGTGGGTCCCGCCGGGGCGGGCAAGACGACCGCGATGAACGCGCTTCGCCGGGCGTGGGAGGCCGAGCACGGCCCCGGCTCGGTGGTCGGGCTCGCGCCCTCAGCGGTCGCGGCGCAGGTCCTCGCCGATGACCTCGGCATCCAGACCGAGAACACGGCGAAGTGGTGGGACACCCACGAGCGCACCGGCGAGACGTTCCGCGCGGGCCAGCTCGTCATCGTGGATGAAGCCTCTCTCGCCGGCACGCTCTCCCTCGACCGCATCACGAGCCTCGCAGCCGAAGCCGGCGCGAAGGTGCTCCTGGTGGGCGATTACGCGCAGCTCCAGTCGGTCGACGCGGGCGGGGCGTTCTCGCTGCTGGTGCACGACCGGGACGACGCCCCGGAGCTGGTCGACGTCCACAGGTTCGTCAACCCGTGGGAGAAGACCGCCTCGCTCGGCCTGCGGCACGGGCGCACCGAGGTCATCGACACCTATCTGAAGCACGGCCGAATCCACGGTGGGGCGACTGAGGCGATGATCGGCGCCGCCTACACCGCATGGCGCGCGGACCGGCTCGCTGGACGTGCGACCGTGCTGGTCACCGACTCGAACGAATCTGTCCTCGCACTCAATCAGCGCGCCCGCACGGACCTGATCCTTGACGGCATCGTGAACGCGCTGCGCGAGGTCGAGCTGCACGACGGCACGAGGGCTGCGGCCGGGGATTCGGTCATCACCCGGCACAACGACCGACGCCTGCGCGCCGGCCGCGGCTGGGTCCGCAACGGCGACAGGTGGACAGTCACCGAAGTCCGCGACGACGGCTCCCTCACCCTCCGTCGCGCAGCAAGACGCTGGGGCGGGGCGGTCGTGCTCCCGGCCGGGTACGTGGCCGAACACCTCGACCTCGGCTACGCAGTCACCTCCTTCCGCGCGCAGGGCATCACCACCGACACCGCGCACGTCCTGGTCGACGCTTCGATGACACGGGAGAACCTGTACGTCGCGCTCACCCGTGGCCGTGAGGCGAACATGGCCTACGTCGCCGTCGACAAGCCCGACGACTCGCACGAGGGTCCGCACCCCGGAGACAACATCGAGGCCAACGCCCGGTCGGTGCTGTTCGGGGTTCTGCAGCACGTCGGCGCCGAGCTATCCGCGCACGAGACGATCACCGCCGAGCAAGAAGCAGTGGCGAACATCGGTCAGCTCGCTGCCGAGTACGAGACGATCGCCGCTGCCGCGCAGCACGACCGCTGGGCGAGCCTCGTCCGTGCGTCGGGGCTCACTGACGAGGAGGCGGAAGCCGTGGTCAGCTCTCCGTCATTCGGTGCGCTGACCGCTGAGCTGCGCCGGGCCGAGGCCAACCACCACGACACCGAGACGCTGCTACCGCGCCTCGTGCGAGCACGACGATTCACCGACGCCGACGACATCGCCGCCGTCCTCCACTACCGCGTCGCCAAGGCCACCGAGCGACCCGCAGGCTCCGGGCGCGCCCGCAAAGCGCCGCGCCTGATCGCCGGGCTGATCCCCGAAGCCACGGGAACCATGAGCGCCGAGTTCCGGCAGGCGCTCACCGAGCGACGCGACCTCATCGAAGCCCGCGCCACCGCGCTCCTCGATGCCGCAGTCAGCGAGGGCCAGGAGTGGATCGTTGTGCTCGGGAAGCAGCCGAAGCAGGAACGAGCAGCGCAAATGTGGCGGCGTGCCGCACGCACCGTCGCGGCATATCGGGATCGCTACGGGATCGCCGATCCGCTCCCGCTTGGCGCACCCGCCGAGGCCGATGCACAGAAGGTCGACGCCGCCCGCGCCCGCGCCCGCGCCGCGCTAGACCGGGCACAGAACCTCACCCAGGCCGACCGGCGAGAGCAGGAAGGCACGCGGCGCACAGGGACTCAGCGCGTTGGGCCGTCGCTGTAAGCACGGAAGCCTGCGGCTACTGCTGGTCGGTCCGCTCCGGGGGCTGGATCATCCGCACGTTCGAGATGCCGCCCTGGTTCACGCAGTCTTGGGCGAGGTCGTGGATGTGCCAGTAGTAGTCCAGCGCGGGCTCGACCGCGTTCACGGTGGTCTCGACCGGGGTGTAGTGGTGCAGCGGGGTGGAGACGCCGTCGAAGGTCTGACCGAAATTGTCGGTGGTCAGGATGGTCAGCGGGTGCTCGCCGGTCCACTCGATCCCGATCCGCACGTCGTACTCGTCGTTGTCGGTCGCCTCGGCGGTGGCGCGGAGGAGTCCCATGAAGTCCGCGATGCCGCATTCGAGGCCGGCCGACTGAACCTGCGAGCCCTCGAAGTAGCTGTCGCTGCTCATGCGATGCCCTCCCACCGCTGTCGCGAGGGTGACTGAGCCATCGTGGTGAATGCTCAGCCAAGACTCTTTCCACGTTGACCGCTCGCCTGTCGCGGTGTTGACCGCTACCCAGCGCCGCAGGCCAGGTCGAGGGTTGTGCCTGTCGACGCTCTCCAGCGGATGCACCCCACCCCGGCCTGCGTAGGTCAGGGCCAATCCTTCGGTCTTGGACAGCACATCACGGGCCTCGTCCCGAGTCAGCCGATCCCGGAATCGGGGAACGCGGGGATGGGCGACGGCGATTAGCCAGGCGCGCTCACCCGAGTTGCGTCCGCCCGCGGCTTCGGCGAACAGGTTGTCCAGGGCCTCGGTGGCGTGGCGTCGCTCATCGAACCGTGCTCGATACATCGCCTCGATCTGCCGCTCCTTCATCCACACGGTGTCCGAGTCGTTACGCACGGGCGCACCGAAGTAGTCGTTCCTGTAGATCAGATGCGGGCCGTCGACGCTCGACGGGATCTCAACCACGACGGCGCGCTTGCCCTCATCTCCGAGCCGATGCACGTTCAGCCCGAACACCGGCGGGGAGATGGCGGTGATCGCGGCGCTGCGTAGCGACCTCTCATACGCCTCATCGAACTCGCCGACATCGACCCGCTCCGTCGCGGCCTTCTGCGACTCCCGCACACCGAAGACGATGACTCCGCCGCCGCTGTTCGCCATCGCGGCGACATCCTTGGGGAAATCCGTCTGCGGCAGACCCTTCGCCGGCGGCAGCTCAGACTTCCAATCCAAGTCGTTCGCCTCCACCACCCCGCCACTCACCGCCGCATCGAGCAGCTCATCAGTCAACGGCCCCGGCGCGACCCCGAGGGCGCGATGTAATGCGGTGAAGGTCATGTTCCAAGCGTAGGGATACGCGAGGACATCGCCCGAGACTTACGGACGCGCACCGCGAACCTGACGCAACTACAAGGATCGTCCCGGACGACGCGCGGAGCGGCCGACCCCGGCGTCAGGCTCCACCGCTCGCCCGTTGGCTGCGGCGGGCGGGCGGGTGAGGGTGTTGACATCGCTGGCATCGGTGATGAGGGAGGCGATGCCTTCGCGGAGCAGTCGGTGAGTGCCCGAGCTCGCGGCACTGGTTACTGGGCCGGGAACCGCGCCGACCGGGCGGCCGATCTGGGCGGCGCGGGCGGCGACGTTGAGCGAGCCCGAACGGTAGCCGGCCTCTACGATCACCGTCGCGCCCGAGATAGCGCCCAGGATGCGGTTGCGGGCGAGAAAGCGCCACTTGGTGGGCGCGGCACCGGGGGCCATCTCGCTGACAAGTAGACCAACGTCCCCGATGCGTTCCAACAGCTCGTGGTTGCCTGCCGGGTAGAGACGGTCCAGGCCGCCGGTGAGCACCGCGATCGTTTGCCCTCCGGCAGCCAAGGCGGCGCTGTGGGCGGCCCTGTCGATGCCGTAGGCACCGCCGGCGACGACGATCCGTTCAGTCCTTGCCAGATCGGAGGCGAGCTCGACGGCGATGTGCTCGCCGTACCCGGTGGCTGCGCGGGCGCCGGTGATCGTCACCCGATCATGAAGCGGTGCGGTCAGAAACGAACCGGCCCCGCGCACCCACAACACGGCCGGCGCACGGTCGCCCAGGTCCTTCAGGCTGCCGGGCCAGTCGCTCTCACCGGGCACGATGATGCGGAGTCCCAGCCGATCGGTCTCGGACAGCGCCCGCGCGACCGTGTGCGCATCAAGGCGAGGAGCGACCTTCTTCCGCCACAACTCGCCCTCGACCGCATCGACCTTCTTCGGAAATGCGCCGATGCCCGCTGCCAGGCGCACGGCCTCGACAGCGCCGACCGCGGCCACGAGCCTGCCCGTCACCGAGTCATCGGGCTCCAACATGGCGGCGAGAGCGACCCTCGCGGTTCGCTCGTCCTTGGCGAGAGAAGTGATCGTGACCATGCCCGGCTCCCATCAGACTGTGCCAAGCAGGTGCGCGCCCTCAGCCGGGCGCGAAGCGTGCACCTCTTACGAATGTCGCCCGGACGTCGTACCCTTGGAGCAGAGGTAGCGTTCCAATCTTTGCGGGTCCTTCGGGACAGTCCCTTCGGGGCCACTCATCATGTTCTACCTCCTCGACGGAGACACACGTCTGATGAGAGGCCCAACCATGCTTCGACTGCTTTGGGCGGCAAGCGTCCACACCCGCTACTTCCTTCGCCGCTACATGCCGACGAACATCCTGCTCGACCTGATCCGCACGCGCCGCGGCCTCAAATGGGGTGTCATGGCGATGATCCTGGCCGGCCCGTACTTGCTCGCCGCGAGCATCTGCACCAACCTCATCGCAGACGGTGGCCCCGGCTGGCTCAACCTCCTCGTGATCCTGTTCCTCTGGAACGCACTCAAGTTCCTCATCATGGGGCCGGCCAGCCTCGTCCTCCTGCTCCGCGTCCGCATCCACGAGGCCAGCGAGCGACGCCGCGTGCGCCGACAGAGTGAAGCCATGAAGTCGGCTCGCTACGAAGCCATCGGAGCGTAGACGCAGCAGACTGGCGAGGTCGCCTCACTCGCTCTCGCGACGGTCATGCCCTGTTCGTCAGGGATTCCATGTGGTATTTCACTGCAATCCCACCTACGTTTTCGTTCTCTTCTCGATCGTCTGATCTAGTGCTTCCCCCGGCTGACCTCCACCTCGAAGGGACCCAGCATCTACTCGCTCAGTCCCGTGAGCGACGCCGTGTATTAGTTGAGTGGTACACGCGCGTGTATCATTGCGGTGATACAGGAGGTGGTTGTCATGGCCGGGTTCGCGATGATGTTGTATGGGCTGCTTGTCGTGGTCGCGGTAGGTCTGGCGTGGATGACGGCACGTCGTCGTGGTCCTGTTCGCGTGGGCGCGGCTGCCGCGCTCACGATGCAGGCTGCGCGTCGCAGGGCGATCGTGGCGATCGGCTTCGCGCTGGTCCTGTTGCTCGCCGGCTTCGTGGTCTCGCTGGCCGTTCCGGGATGGCTCGGCCTGGCCGCTGCCATCGCACCGGCCGTTGCGGGCGCTGGCGGTCTTCTGCTCTACGCTGCGACGCCGCCGCCGCAGGATCGAGAGACGCACGCGCGATTCTCGGCATCCCTGGACCGGCGAGGGCCGTGGACGATCGCGCCTCGTGGCGGTCTGACCTCCCTCGGCGTCGTATTGGTCCTCTTGCTCGGCGTGCTGATCTTCACCGGTGCAACGTCGGACGTCGATGACCGCGGCCTTTATCGGGCGATCACTTTCGCGACCTCCACCCACAGCTCGACCGCCACACCGTATCCCGGTTGGTTCTACGCCGTGCCGCTCATGGGCGCGACGGCGTTGCTGGTAATCGCTGCGTGGATCGCGCTACGCCGAATCGCGACGACCGCCTCCCTCACCGGCGAGGGGCTCCAGGACATGGATCGGCTCTGGCGCGTGAGGTCAGCGCAGATCATCGTCGGTATCGCGTTCGCCACGGTATCCCTCCAGATCGGCGGCGTTGCCGTGTTCGCGGGGACGACGATGAGAAACGCGCAGTTCCACCCCGGCGTGCCGGTCGCCTGGGACGTGCTCGCGACACTCCTGCTCATCCTCGGGATCGTGGCAACGGTGGTCAGCATCGCGAGCCTGACGCTCGCCACGTTGCGGACATTCACGCTGCCTGGCCAACTCTCGCACGCCCATGACAGCGAAATGGGCGGATCGGTCCAGCCTCCCGCGGTCGGGGGTCGAGCGTGATCACCATCGAAACGAGCAGCCCTGTACCCCCGTTCGAGCAAGTCCGCTCGCAGCTTGCCGACCTGATCCGAAGTGGCCAGTTGGGCGGCGGCCACCGCCTGCCCTCGATCCGTCAGCTCGCGGGAGATCTACGGATCGCACCCGGCACGGTTGTCCGCGCATACAGCGCGCTCGAATCGGACGGCCTGATCGAGATGAGCAAGACCGCAGGCACCCGCGTCCGCGACGGACACCGCTTGGACGACGACCTCCAACGAGCCGCCGCGCAGTTCATCACGGCCGCGAGACGCCACGGAGACATCACCCTCTCAGATGCCCTCGGAGCCGTGCGCGCAGCATGGGATCACAGCATCGTGACCGCACGGGCCGCCACCAATCGGTAGGGCGCCGCCACTCCAACTCGGCTCCCACCTTCGAGCACGCCGCAGAAAAGCCTGCCAGCCTTCTACACGGCGGCCTCCGACTACTAGCGTCAGAGATTCCATGTGGTATTGCCGCTTTGAGTCGCCCCGGAAACGAGGATGTTCTGTCCGGCCAGAACGCACATCCTCAGGAACTCAGCGGCGTTTCTCGGTATCGAACCCAGGGAAACCAGTTGCGCGAGTTCGCGTACCTGACGGCCGAACTTGCGAATGTTGACCACCCAGTGCTTTTGGGTGACATCCGGAATCACAACGTGGAGCCTGGAGCCGTCTGGAAGGGAGGCGTCGACGAACGGGGAGGAAAGATCGACCCTTCGGCCGCTGGATTGGAGCATACGCTCAACAAGGTCTCGAACTTCGGACGAGCTGAGGACAATCCCTGCGGGCTCGGGCTTTCCGCTCTTTGCCACAAATACCTCGGTCGGAGAGTTGATCCAGATCTCCTCGATTTCCTCGTCGTCGAGTAGCGGCTGCAGCGCGCCGAAGCCGGTAAGTGAGGCGAGGATCGTGCGGCTGGCGGCGGCCTCATCGGCGAGTCGCGGAACCGAGCCGCCAAGGGCGAGTTCGCTGTGCCTGCGGACTTCCTCGCTGACCAGCCTGGCTGCGAGCTCGCCATCCGACCCGAGATCTGCACCTTCGCGCTGCACCCGCTGCCGAACGCGCTGGGCAATTTGGCTCAAGACGGCATCCACCAGAGCATTCTTTAGGAACCTTGAGATCGGTCGTTCGGGTTTTCCACAGTCCCGCAAAGCACCGCTAAAACTCTCGCGTTCAGTTAGAGCAATGCCTCTAGACTGGACTGGCCAGCGGGAGTGGTGAAATTGGCAGACACGCAGGATTTAGGTTCCTGTGCTTTCGAGCGTGCGGGTTCAAGTCCCGCCTTCCGCACCGGGTTTCCAGCGCGAGCCGGTAGCCTTTGAGCCGAACCGCTCGCTTCTAGTCGACTGGAGATCCCCCGCTTGGTAGGAACCGCACTGATTCCATGGCTGGATCCCGAGGCTCTCATTCACGGGTTCGGTCCCTACGCGCTC
>JBDHZT010000134.1:0-9845 GCA_039811985.1 Nocardioidaceae bacterium
CCCGCAATGGTGCCGAGCCGGTCGCCGGGGGTGCGGTTCTGCCCCATCTTGACCTTGGCGTCGAGCCAGTCGATCGGCAGCTCGAAGGCCTGTAGCTCGTCGAGCAGCTCACCGATCCGGTTCCGCGCCCACTCGTCGGGGCGCCAGGTGGCCTGCTGCTCGGGGGTGTGCGCCTCGTGGGTGGAGACGAGCGTCATCAGGTGCCGGCGCACCGCTTGCTCGTCGTCGAACGGACGGGCACGTCCCTCGACCTCCACAGCACCGAAGTTGTACGTCGGCAGCCCGCGGTCGGCGTACAGCGTCGGGCTGACATAGGTGACCGGTCCGAGGAAGGCCACCCGTAACCGTTCGCCCGCATGCAGGGACGCCGCGATCGGGTCGACTGCCGCGACGTGGCCGACCAGAGTGCCGAGCGGACCCACGTCACGACGCAGCTCGATCGGCACGAAGGCCAACGCCAGCTCGGGTTCGGTGACGATGAGCACCGCGAACGGCCATCGCTCGATCAGCGCGTGGATCTCCGCGAGGTCCTCGGGACGGTAGTCGTCGTTGACGTACACCCAGCCATCCTGCCCGACCTGACCGCTGAGGAACTTCGTCGGATCGGCCAAGCGTGCGGGCGCGAATCAGTGGCTCTGCCACATGTGGGAGACCCAGAGCACCGACATCCTGAGGCGGTGACTGCCGTTGCCGATCTTCCCTCTCCGACCGTTCTGCGCCGAGCCCGTGTCGTGGGCTCCGACGGGGCGTTGGAGGACCTCGTCATCGAGGCGGGCCGGCTGGTCGCCCGACGTCCACACGATTCGAGTGCTGCCGATCAGGGCGACCCCGTGGACCTGGACGGACGGTTCGTGCTGGCCAGCCTCTGGGATGCGCACGTCCACTTCGACCAGTGGGCGACCGCGGAGCTGCAGCTCGACCTCTCGGGCACGCGGTCGGCCGGAGAGGCGGTCGCCCGAGTCGCGGAACGCGTGGCGGAGCATCCCGCGGGGGACGACGTACTGGTCGGCTACGGCTTCCGGGACGGCCTGTGGCCAGACGCACCGACCCTGACCGCGCTCGACGCGGTCTCGGGCGTGACTCCCGTGGCGCTGGTGAGCGGCGACCTGCACTGCGTGTGGCTCAACAGCGCCGCCTTCGGCCGACTCGGTGTCGAGCCGCGCCCGGAAGGCCTCCTGCGCGAGAAGGAGAGCGAACAGGCCGTGGGACAGCTATGGACCACGACGCCGGAGGCCAGCGATGCTCGCGCTGTCACCGCCGCGTCCGCGGCGGCAGCGCGGGGAGTGGTGGGCATCGTGGAGTTCGAGCGGGCCCGCAACCTGGAGGTCTGGACTCGCCGTCATCACGGTGGGCTGACCACCTTGCGGGTGGAGTGCGCGTTCTATCCTCCGGACCTCGGCTGGGCACTCGGCCAAGGTCTCCGCACGGGCGAACCGGTTCCCGCCACCGACGGTCTGGTCCGGATGGGACCGCTGAAGGTGATGACCGACGGCTCCCTGAACACCCGCACGGCCTACTGCCACGATCCCTACCCAGGGCTCACCGGACCGCATGCATGCGGCCTGTTGGAGGTGGCGCCCGAGCAGTTGGAGACGCTGATGGCCCGAGCCCGCGACCGCGGCATCACGGCAGCTATCCACGCGATCGGCGACCGGGCAAACACGCTGGTGCTCGACGTCTTCGAGCGGCTCGGCGCAACCGGAAGCATCGAGCATGCGCAGCTGCTCGACGACGCCGACCTCGCCCGCTTCGCTCGACTCGGCGTGACCGCGAGCGTGCAGCCCGCCCACGTGCTCGACGATCGGGACGTGGCCGACCATCACTGGGCGGGTCGGACCGGTCGCGCGTTCCCCTTCGCCGACCTCGCTCGAGCCGGAGCCACGCTCGCCCTGGGCTCGGACGCACCCGTCTCGCCGCTCGACCCGTGGGTCACCATCGCCGCAGCCGTGCACCGCAGTGCCGACGACCGTCCACCGTGGCATCCCGAGCAGCAGCTCAGCATCATCCAGGCGTTGACCTGGTCGACCCGCGGTGGGCCTGCACCGGTGGTCGGCACACCCGCCGACCTGGTCGTCGTCGACCGGGATCCGCTCACCAGCACCCCCGCGGAACTCGCGACGATGCCGGTCCACGCCACCCTCGTCGGCGGCCGCTGGACCTGGCGCGCCGAGTGAAGGGTGCTCGGACCCAACCCCGCACCACTAGACCAGCGGCACCCTGGCGGCGGGGATGACGATCGGGGTGTGCGACTCCGGGTCCTCGATGATCCGGCAGGGCAGGTCGAAGGTCTGCTCGATCAGCTCGGCGGTGACGATGTCACGAGGCAGGCCCTGGGCGAGGATCGCGCCGTCCCGCATCACGATCAGGTGGCTGGCATAGCGGGCAGCGTGGTTGAGCTCGTGCATCACCACCACGATCGTGCGGCCACCGCGCTCGTGCAACTCGGCGCAGAGGTCGAGCACCTCGATCTGGTGGCCGATGTCGAGGTAGGTGGTGGGCTCGTCGAGGAGCAGTAGCGGTGTGTCCTGGGCGAGCGCCATCGCGAGCCACACGCGCTGCCGCTGACCGCCGGAGAGCTCGTCGACATAGCGTGACGCGAGCGCCGTGACGTTGGTCTGCTCCATCGCCCAGCCGACCGCGACGTCGTCCTCGCGCGACCACTGGCGCAGGAAGCCCTGGTGCGGGAAGCGACCGCGCGCGATCAGGTCGGCCACCGTGATGCCGTCGGGGGCGATCGAGGTCTGCGGGAGCAGGCCGAGCCGACGGGCGACCTCCTTGGTGTGGTAGGTCGAGATGTCGGCGCCGTCGAGCACCACACTGCCGGTCTCGGGCACCAGCAGACGAGCAAGCGAGCGCAGCAACGTCGACTTCCCGCAGGCGTTCGGCCCGATCACCATCGTCAACGAGCCATCGGGCACGGACACCGAGAGCTGCTCGGCGACCACCCGGTCGCCGTACCGCAGACAGAGATCGTGCGCGTGGAGGCGGTCGGTGCCCTCGGTCGGTGACACGGCCATCTGGTTCTCCCGTCGGGTGGTCAGAAACGGTTGGTCTTGTTCTGGCGGAACAGCAGCCAGGCGAGGTAGATCCCGCCGATGCACAGCGTCGCGATCCCGACCGGGAACTGGATGTCCGGCCAGAGCCGCTGACCGGCGAGATCACTGAGCACGAGGAGGAACGCACCCATCAGGGCGGAGGGAAGCACGGCCAGCGGTCCGCCGGTGAGCCGGCGCATGATCTGCGGAGCGGCCAGGGCCACGAACGAGATCGGACCGCCAGCGGCGACCGCACCCGCGCACAGCATGGTGCCGACGCCGAGAAGCCAGCGGCGGCTCGGCTCGACTGGGACACCGAGCGCCTGCGCGGTGTCGTCGCCCATCTCAAGCATCCGCATCCGGCCGGACAGCACCATCCCGGCCGGGAGCATCAGCCCGGTCACGGCCCCGATGATCACGACGTGGCCCCAGTCACGGCCGTTGAGGCTGCCCACCAACCAGACGTAGGCGTCCTGAGCGTCCTGCAGGCGGGCACGGAGCAGGAGGTAGGACACCACCGACTCCAAGATGGCACTGATGCCGATCCCGACCAGGATCAACCGGAACCCTTGGACACCCTTGCGATAGGCAAGCAGATAGACCGCGGCCGAGGTGACGAAGCCGCCGACCATCGCGCCGCCGGTGACCCCGGCGTCCCCTCCGTGCAGCACCAAGATGACGAGCACGGCCCCCACGGAGGCACCCATGGTGAAGCCCATCACGTCCGGACTGCCCAGCGGGTTGCGAGTCAGCGACTGGAAGATCGCGCCACTGGCACCCAGCGCCAGACCGATCAACGCGGCGGTAACGACCCGGGGCAGCCGCAGCGTGTAGATCGTGAACTCCTCACCCGGACTGCCGTGGCCGCTGAGGGTGCTGAGCACGTCCCGGGGCGACATCGGGTAGTCCCCGACGCAGAGCTGGACCAGCACCAGACCGAGCACGGCGAGGGTGACCAGGAGGCAGGCGACGATGGTGCGGCGCTGCAGTCGGACCGACACCCGGCCCGTCTGCAAGGTCCGGAACGAGGGAGCGACAGGGCCGGGTGGGGCGACCGGTCGACGGTCCACGGAGGTCACAGCTCGGCCATCCGGCGTCGGCGGACGAGTGCGATGAAGACCGGTGCGCCGACGGCGGCGGTGACGATCGAGGTGCCGATCTCGCCCGGGCGGGCGAGCAGTCGTCCGGTGACGTCAGCGGCGAGCATCAGTGCCGGCCCGGCGACCAGACAGTAGGGAAGCAACCATCGGTGGTCGGGTCCGGTGAAGCTGCGCACCATGTGCGGCACCACGAGGCCGACGAAGCCGATCGGCCCCACCGCGGCAGTGGCGGCACCGCACAGCAGGGTGGTGGCGACCACGCCGAGCACGCGGGTGCGAGCCACGTGTGCGCCCAACCCGCGTGCGGCGTCGTCGCCCAGGGCGAGCGCGTTGAGCGAGCGAGCCAACCCCAGCGACATGACCACCCCGACGGCGATGAACGGCAGCACCTGGGTGACGACCTGCCCGTTGCGATCAGCAAGCGTGCCGACGCTCCAGGAGCGGAAGCCGTTGAACGCGTGCGGCGAGACCAGCACGATCGCAGAGATCAACCCCGTCAACACCGCGGAGATCGCCGCGCCGGCGAGGGCCAACCGGGCCGGACTCACTCCCGCCTGGCCGGCCGAGCCCAAGCCGTAGGCCATCAGCGTGGCGATGCTCGCCCCCACCAGGGCGAACCAGACGTAGCCGCTGAGAGTCTCGATGCTGAAGAAAGCCATCGCGATCACCACTGCCAGCGAGGCGCCCGCGTTGACGCCGAGGATCCCCGGGTCCGCGAGCGGGTTGCGGCTCAGCGCCTGCATCAGCGCGCCGGCCAGCCCGAGGGCGGCACCGGCGAGGATGCCGAGCACGGTCCTGGGCACCCGGAGATGCCGCACGATCACGTCCACGTCGCCGCCGCCACCGTGGACCAGGGCGCGCCACACCTCACCGGGAGCGATGTCCTCGGCTCCGAACGCGAGGCTCGCGGCCACCAAGGCGAGCAGCACCAGCACCGCCCCGACCAGACCGATCGCGAGCCCCGGTCGAGACGGAGCCGGCGACCGAGCCGGTCCGGCGTCTGCCTGCACGTCGGCGGCGGTGCCGACACTGGTCTTGATGCTCATGTCGGCACCAGCTCGCACCAGTGACTCAGGCAGTTGCCGACCCGGTCGCCGGCCTCGTCGGTCTTGAGGGCGCGCGCCGCCCCGCGGAGCACACCGTGGTCCTCATCGAACGCGAGCTCCAGCTCGGGGCTCTGCACCATCGCGTCCGGAGTCGGCAGCTGATGGTCGACAGCCAACTCGATCGCGGTCGGTCGTTCGTCGTACGGCGGCGCCAGGACGGCTGGTAGCGGTCCAGCAGCGCCCAGCTCGACGGTGGTGGCGCCGTCGTCGGCCACGGTGAGGGTGAGCGGCACCGGCCCGGCGTACGTCGTCACGGCTCCGCTCCACCGGCCCGCCGGGAGAGGCGGATCTTGCAGCGGAGCTCCCGACGCGGGAGGCCATCCGGGCAGCGCGGCGGTGAGCAACTCGTCGCGCATGACGCGGGCGTGCGTGAGCGAATCGGTCCGGTTGACCGTGACCGCGATCGATAGCCCGAGCGTGGGCACCACGGTGACCATCGCGCCCACCCCGCACATGTCTCCGCCGTGGAGGAGCACCTCGAGATCACCGACGCGGCAGACGTGCCAGCCGAGGCCGTAGTCGCTGCCCGGCGGTGGGCCGACCTGCCGTGGCCGAGACTCCACTCCGGGGGTGCTCACCAGCCGCCTGGTCGTCTCGTCGAGCAGCGCGCTGGAGGTGCTGTGGGCCAGGCCGAAGCGGGCCAGGTCCGAGGCCGACATCCAGCCCAGTGAGGCCGCACGGTGGGTGGTGTCGATGACCGGATAGGCCACCAGGTTCGCCTCGGAGTAGCGGACCGCTGTCTCGCCGGGCCTGTCGTAGACCGGGCCGAAGTCGGCCGTGCTCAGCCACAACGGTTCGAAGAGCTCGCGCCGCAGCAGCGCGCGAAGTTCGAGACCGGTCGCGGCCTCGAGGAAGGCGCCGGCGGCGGCGTAGCCGAGGTTGGCATATTCGTAGGTGGTGCCGGGCGGGCGGAACAGCGTGCCGTAGCGGGCGAATGTCTGCGGGAGCGAGGCCGGTGTCTGGTCGCCGTAGGAGAAGTCGTAGTGGGTGCCGAAGCCGGCGGTGTGGGTGAGCGCCTGCTGCAGCGTCGGGTTGCCCGGGTGCCCGGCTCGACCGGGAGGGAGGAGCCACGGCAGCCGGTCGGCTAGCGGTTCGGCGAGGTCGACAACGCCGCGCTCGTGCAGCAGCGCAGCGAGCGTGGCGACGATCGGCTTGGTCGTCGAGGCCAGGAGGTACGCCGTCTCGGGGGTCGCGGGGACCCCGGCCAGGTCGGCCCGCCCGAAGGAGCGGGCGTCGACCTCGTCGCGGCCGGCGTGGGCGACGGCGACGCTGAGCGAGGGCAGCCGGTGCTCGGCGACCAGGCTGGCGGCGAGCTCGGCGACCCGGTCGGTGCTGACCGAGGCGGAGCTGTTCATGTCCCGTCCACCCACCAGGTCTCCACGGTGTAGTCATCGAGTGCGTCCGGATCCGGGAGGGCGCCGAGGCCGGGGCCTACCGGGACGGCGACGTGACCGTCGGCATCGAGGGTGACCGGATCGGTCAGATCGCGAGAGTAGAAGCGGTCCGAGGCCGAGGTGTCCCCGGGCAGCGTGAACCCGGGCAGTGCGGCCAGGGCGATGTTGGCCCGCCGCCCAAGACCCGTCTCGAGCATGCCGCCGCACCAGACGGCGACACCGTGGGCGTGCGCTACATCGTGGATCCGCCGAGCCTCCAGGTAGCCGCCGACCCGGCCCGGCTTGATGTTGATGATGCTGGCCGCACCGAGCGCGATCGCATCGGCCGCGGACCGGGCGGAGACGATCGACTCGTCCAGGCAGATCGGGGTGCGGATCAGCTCGGCCAGCCGGGCGTGCTGGCGCAGGTCGTCGTGATGGAGCGGCTGCTCGATGAGCAGCAGGTCGAAGTCGTCCAGGCGGCGCAGGGTCCCGGCGTCGGCAAGATCGTAGGCCGCGTTCGCGTCGACCTGCAGCAGCAGCTCGTCACCGAACCGCTGCCGCACGGCTCGGACCGGATCGACATCCCAGCCCGGCTGGATCTTGAGCTTGATCCGCAGGTAGCCCTCGTCGATGAAGGCCCCCACCACCTCCAGCAGCGCTGGGATGGTCGGCTGGATCCCGACCGAGACGCCGGCCGGGATCCGCGATCGCGTCGCGCCGAGGAACTGCCCGAACGACTCACCACGCCGTCGCAAGGCGGCGTCGAGGACGGCCATCTCCACGGCAGCCTTGGCCATCGGATGCCCCACGATGGCAGCAAGAACCGGCGCTACCTCCTCTGCCGATTCGACCTGGGCGGCCAGGAGCAGAGGGACCAGGAAGCGGCGCAGCACGTCGACCGCGCCGAGGGCGTATTCACTGGAGTACGTCGGCTCGCGCTCGGCGACGCACTCGCCCCAGCCCTCCCCCTCGGCCCCGACGCAACGGAGCAGCAGGATGTCGCGCTCGGTCGAGACGCCGTTCGAGGTCTGGAACGGCGTCCGCAGCGGCATCCGCACCAGGCGCAGCTCGACCCCCTCGACCAGTCGTCCCATCGCGCCCCGCTCCTCTCGTCCGTTCTCAGTCCGAGAAGTCGGTCGGCGTGGTGGTCGGATCGTCGTCCACCGCCACGGCGATCTCGGGGACGGCGTGCTCGATCGCGTAGAGCGTGCTCAGCACCGTGCTCCAGTCCATCGCCCAGAAGACGTCGTCATCCTTGTTGTCGGTGGTGTAGAGCGACCGTCCCTCGGTCGTCGAGGCCAACCGGGAGACCACCGGATCGGCCTTGAGCTTGGCGACGGTGCCCGTGTCGGTCGTCCAGAGCACGAGATCCAGGTCGCCGACGAGAGCGAGCTTCTCGGTGGAGATCTGGGCGCTGTAGCCCTTGCCGACCAGATCGGCCAGCTCCGGGGAGGCGGTGAAGCCGAGGTTCTGGAGGAACACCGCACGTGGCGCGGTCGCACCGAGCACGTCGAAGTCACTGCCCCAACGCTCTGCGCAGACCGAGGTCAGCCCGCTGAACTCCGGATGATCGGCGGTCGCCTTGGCGAAGGCGTCGTCGACCGCGCTGACGAGCGCGGTGGCCTCGTCCGGCTTGCCGACGGCGGTCGCGATCAGCTGCGCCTGCTGGTCCATCGGGGCGTTCCAGTCGGCGTACCCTTTCGGTTGGGCGACGACCGGGCAGATCTTGGACAGCTTCTGATAGTCCGACTTGCTGGCGCCGCTGAGCACGCAGGTGATCAGGTCCGGGGCGAGCGCCGCGATCTTCTCGAACTCCAGCTCCTCCATGTTAAGGTAGTCCGGCTCCTCGCTGAACGCCGACTCGTTCCACGGGTGGAGCGGGGAGTACCAGTCGCCGCTGAACACGCCCACCGCCACCGGGGCGATGTCGAGTGCCACCAGGACGTCGAGATCGGTCTGGCCGAGGGCGATGATCCGCTGCGGGTCGGGCGGTACGACGGTGGTGCCGTAGGCGTGGGTCACCTCGACCGGCTCGGCCGACCCGGTCCCCTTGCCGGACCCGGGCTTGTTCGCGTCGTTGGTGCAGCTCTGGAGTGCGAGTGCGGTCGCGACACCACCGAAGCCGGCCAGCAGTTGGCGGCGCCCGATCGGTCGCCGGACTCGGGTTCTGCGTTCCCCAGAGATGCCCTGCTCCATGTCCTGCCTCCCTGATCCGGCTGGGCCCTGGTGGGCCGAAGCGCTCTCGGCGCCCCCGGGTGCACCGCTTGGTCGTCGAGATTAGGCAGGCTGGTCGGGTCGCGCGTCGGCCCTGCCGACGAACTCCACGGCGCCCGTTCATCGCGCGGTACGACGTGACCGGGTGTCGGTCGATCTAGCCTGGAGCCGTGGATGACCTGGCGATCGTCGGCGGCCGGGTGATCGATCCGGAGACCGGGGTGGACGCGATCCGCACGGTGACCGTCAGCAACGGCACGATCACCGCGGTCACGACCGACGACGCTCCGGCCCGGCGCACCCTCGACGCCCGGGGGCAGGTGGTCGCGCCCGGCTTCATCGACCTGCACAGCCACGCCCAGTCGCTGGCCGGTGCACGACTGCAGGCCCTCGACGGAGTCACCACCGCGCTCGATCTCGAGTCCGGCCGCTATCCGATCGGTCCCACCTTGAGGGCGGCTGCCGACGAGGGCCGACCGATCAACTTCGGCTACTCCGTGGGTTGGGGAGCGACCCGGGCCGCTCTCGTCCAAGGATCCACGATCGGACCAGACGTCGTGCTGCCTGGCACACCAGGTTGGGACCGCCGCTGGGGCGATCGGGAGGTAGCGCGGCTGCTCACGCTCCTCGAGGCCGAGCTGTCCGAGGGCGCCATAGGCATCGGGCTGCTGCTCGGATACGCACCCGGGGTGACCCGCAAGGAGTATCTCGACGTGGCGCGTCTGGCGGCCACCGCAGGCGTGGGCACCTTCACCCATGCCCGCTTCCTCTCCGGGATGGAGCCGGGTTCCTCCCTCGAAGGCGTGCTGGAGGTGGTCGCCGCGGCCGCGACCACGGGAGCGCCGATGCACCTGTGCCACCTCAACAGCACAGCCGGACGACAGGCACACGACGTGGTCGCCGCAGTTCGCACCGCCCAGGCCGGCGGGTTGCCGCTCACCACCGAGGCCTATCCCTACGGCGCGGGCGCCACCGAGATCGGCGCCGCCTTCCTGGATCCGGCCAACCTGGACT
>JBDHZT010000135.1:0-9837 GCA_039811985.1 Nocardioidaceae bacterium
GACATCGTCGACGAGGCGTCCAAGGCCAAGGTGCGCGAGTACAAGAAGGCGACGAAGGCGCGGGCCAAGGCGGCCGGTGGGTCCAGGGCCTGAGGCGGCGGCCGGGCCAGGAGCCGGGCCTCACGAGCCGAGTGCCGGGGCATCGCAACACACCGAGAAACTGCCAGGTTCTGCGGTTGCAACCGTCAAAGTTGGCCGGTTCTCGGTGTGTCGTGCGCGGCCCGGGCGTGTCGGGTGTGTCGTGCGCGACCCAGCTTGGGGCCGCGCCAAGCCTGAACCCGGGCTCAGCCCAGACCAGGACCAGCCAGGTGCCGCGCCAAGAAGCCCGCCGCGAGGTCGACGGCGATCGGGGCTGCGTCGAACCGTGCCAACCTGCGGACGAACCCGTGGACCAGTCCGCGCACCTGGAAGGTCACCGACGACACCGCGGCCTCCGCCAGGGCCGCGGCGTAGGCCTCGGCCTCACGCGTGAGGATGTCGTGCTCTGCGGTGACGACGAGGGTCGGCGGCAGGCCGGTCAGGTCGCCCGCGCTCGGAGTGAGGTCCGGGTGGCTCCGATCGATGCCCGCCGGGGCGAAGACGTCCCAGCACCAGCGCATGTTGAGCCGGTCCAGCCCCGGGCTCGTCGTCTCGCCCCAGGTCGACCCGGTCGGGTCGATCGGCGGATAGAACAGCGCCTGCGCCCGCACCGCGACGCCACGGTCCCGGCAGCGCCGCGCCGCCACGGCAGCGAGATGGCCCCCCGACGAGTCACCACTCAGGGCGAGGCGATCCGCGTCGAGCGAGAAGCCGTCGGCCACTCCGGAGGCCAGCGAGTCGATCACCCGGTCGAGGTCGTCGGAGGCAGCCGGGAAGGGGTGCTCCGGTGCGAGTCGGTAGTCGACCGACAGCACGGCGGCCCCGGACCGGTCGGCGAGGAGCCGGCACAGCGGGTCGTGGGAGACCAGCCCACCGTCGACCCAGCCCCCGCCGTGTGCGTAGACGATGACGGGCAAGGGCGCGTCCGCAGGTCGGTAGAGCCGGCACGGCACCCCGCCGGCGTCGAGATCATCGACGTGGAGCACGGGAACTCCGGGACCGGCCTCGAGCGGGGTGTTCGCCGCGACCTCTCGCCGCTGTTCGTCGAGCCGGTCCGGGTCGATGCGCACGACGAGGTCGGGCAGGGCCCGCACCTGAGGGTGCAGCGCTGTCCCGGTCATCAGTCCGCCCCGTAGCGCACCGCGTCGACGAACCACGACGTGATCGTCGTGGGGTGCGTGATGGCGGTGCCGACGACGACCGCATGGGCACCGGCATCCATCGCGGCACCGGCCTGGGCCGGGGTGTGGATGCGCCCCTCGCAGACGACCGGGAGGCCGAGCTCGCGCACGAGCGCGGTGAGCAACGGGAGGTCCGGCCCGTCGGTCCTGGCGGTGTCCTCGGTGTAGCCCGCCAGGGTCGTGCCGACGAGGTCCGCCCCTGCCGTCGCCGCGGCGACACCGTCGGCGAGGGTGGAGCAGTCCGCCATCACGAGCGCGCCGAGGTCGTGGACGACGGCGACTGAGTCCGCGACCGACGACCCGTCGGGCCGCGGGCGCAGCGTCCCGTCGATCGCGACGATGTCCACCCCGGTGGCGGCCACGGCACGGGCGTGTTCGACCGTCGGGGTGATGAACACCCCGGACTTCCCGTCCTTCCACAGCCCGATGAGGGGCACATCGATGACGGGCCGCATGGCCTCGAGGTCGTCGATGCCCTGCGCCCGGATGCCGAGCGCGCCGCCGAGCACGGCGGCCTGGGCGATCCGCCGCATCGTGTCCGGGTGGCGCATCGGCTCTCCCGGGTAGGCCTGGCACGAGACGACGAGGCCGCCTCGGATCGCGTCGACGGGACCGGTCACGACAGCTCCTTCCAGATCAGCCCGGCAGCCCCGACGAGCGCGGCGGACGGGCCGAGTTGCGCCGGGGCCACCGGCAGGTCTTGTAGCGGCGGGAGGAGCTCGCCGCGCAGCGCGGCCTCCATCGGGTCCCACCATGCCGGGCCGGCACCGACGACTCCCCCGCCCAGCACCACGACGCGTGGGTCGACCAGGTTGGCGACACCGCCGATGGCGCAGCCGAGGGCGCGGGCACCGGTCTCCAGCGCCAGTCGGGCCAGGTTGTCACCGCCGACCGCGAGGTCACGCACCTGCACCAGGCTCGTCAGGTCGGCACCGGCGCGCCGGTTGTAGGCGGCAACCATGGCGGGGCCGGCGGCGATGGCCTCGACGTGTCCGGATCCCCCACAGACGCAAGGCAGTCCGCTCGCGTGCGGCACCGGCATATGCCCGAAGTGGCCCGCCACGTTCCGGGCGCCGTGCCACACCCGACCGCCGATGACCAGCGAGGCCCCGACTCCCGTGCCCACTCCGACGAACAGCGCGCTGTCCGCCTCGGCCGCGGCCCCCACCCACGCCTCGCCGAGGGCGTGGGCGTGCACGTCGTTGTCGACCCGAACCAGGGGTATGCCGCTCAGCTCGCCCAGCCGGTCGGCCACCCGGGTGCCGGCCCAGTCGCGCAGCACGTCCGTCGCCGAGAGCACCGTGCCGGCCCGGGCGTCGATGACGCCCGCGCTGCCGACGCCGAGACCGACGATCCGTTGCCCGCCCTGCTTGGCCGCGTCGGCCAGCGTCTCGACGAGCCCAGCCGCGGTGGCGAGCACCGCCTGTGGGCCCCGGTCGCCCGGCGTCGGGGCGCTCGCGGCCGCGGCGAGGCGGCCGTCGCGTCCGACGAGGGCCGCGGCTGTCTTGGTGCCGCCGATGTCGAGGGCGGCCACGACGGTCCGGGTCATGGGCTCAGCACAGGCCGGCGTCGACGAGGATCTGGCGCACCCGGGCGGACTCCGCCTCGTCGAGGGGTCGCAGGGGCAGCGAGATCGCGTTGCTCGCGATGACGCCGAGCTCCCGCAGCGCCGTCTTGAAGGAGCCCGCCCCGCGGGTCATGCCGGCCGACGTCGCCGGGTCGGCGGCATCGACGATGCGGAACAGCCGGATGAGCCGCTCCTGCTCGGCCCGCGCCGCGGCGGCATCCCCCTTGGCGACCGCGGCGTGCAGCCGGGCGTAGCCGGCCGGGTCGACGTTGGCCAGGCCCGGGACGGAGCCGGTCGCACCGGCGAGCAGGATCGAGTCGACCATCAGCTCGTGCCCGGTGAAGGCTCCGAAACCGTCGAGCCCGGCCTCGCGGAGCGCGACCAGCAGCTGCCGGAAGCCGATGTCGTCACCGCTGGAGTCCTTGATCCCGGCGATCACCCCGTCACCGGCGAACCGGACGACGAGGTCGGTCGTGAGCTTCGTGTGGACACAGACCGGGATGTCGTAGGCGAACAAGGGGATGTCGACGGCATCGTGCACCGCGCGGAAGTGCCGCTCGACCTCGGTCGGCCCGACGATCACGTAGAACGGCGCGGTCGTCACGACCGCCTGGGCGCCCAGCCGCTCGGCCGCGCGCGCCCGCTCGATGGTGCGGGAGGTGGCCGGCTCGATCGCCCCGGCCATGACCGGGACGGCACCCGCAGCGGTCTTGACCACGACCTCCAGCACGGTGTCGCGCTGCCGGTCCGTGAGCAGGACCGTCTCGCCGCTCGAGCCGAGCGCGAACAGCCCGTCGACGCCGCCCGCGACGAGATGGTCGACGAGCCGTTCGAGTGATGCGGTGTCGACCTCGCGGTCGGCTGTCAGCGGGGTGATGACCGGTGGCACGAGGCCCCGGAAGGCGGTCGTCATGAGGTCTCCTGGGTGTGGTGTTCTGGCGGGGGCTCGTTCAGGGATCCGGTCGAGGCGCCGGCCGGGGCGTCCGGCCCGATCTCGACCTCCTCGTCGAATGCGAGCGCGGCGGCACCTGCCGCCGTTAGCCGCGCGGGACTGCCGGAGCCGGCATCGGCGTCGGCGAGCAGGTCGCCGTAGCGGGCCTCGGTCACCGCGCGGGCCGTGGCGGCGAGCTCGGCCTGCGAGGTGCCGGCCGGCACCGGGTGGTGGCAGCGCACGATGTGGCCGTCGGCCGCGACCGTCGGCTCCGGCATCTGCTGGGCACAGATCTCGGTCGCCTTCCAGCAGCGGGTGCGAAACGGGCAGCCCGAGGGCGGGTTGGCGGCAGACGGCACCGGGCCGACGAGCGGGATCGGGTCGATTGGGTCGAGCAGGCCCGGCGTCGCCGAGAAGAGGGCCCGCGTGTAGGGGTGCTCCGCGCTGACGGGCAGCCCCTCGGCCAGGCTCACCTCGACGATGCGGCCCAGGTACATCGTCACGACCCGGTCGCTGACCCGCTTGACGGTCTGGATGTCGTGCGAGACGAAGACCATGGCGATCCCGAGCCGTTCCCGCAGGTCGAGCAGGAGGTTGAGGATCTGGGCCCGCACGGACACGTCGAGCGCGCTGGTCGGCTCGTCGGCGATGACGAGCGCCGGCTCGAACGCGAGGGCCCGGGCGATGGAGACCCGCTGGCGCTGCCCGCCGGAGAGCTGGCCGGGCAGGACGCTGGCGGCCGACCTGGGCAGCCCCACGAGCTCCATCAGCTGCTCGACCCGGGCGGCACGGTCTCGGGGGCTGCCCGCGCGGTGGACGTCGAGCGGGTCGCGGATGATCTCGCGGACCGACATCCGCCGGTTGAGCGAGGCCGACGGGTCCTGGAAGATCATCCCGACCTTGGTGCCCACCTTCCGGCGGCGGTCGCGCTCACCGAGCGACCAGATGTCCTCGCCGACGACGCGGACGGTGCCCTGGGTCGGCTTCTGCAGACCCACCATGACCTTGGCCATGGTGGACTTCCCGCAGCCGGACTCCCCCACGACGCCGACGGTCTCGCCGGGGCTGATCGTCAGGTCGGCACCGGTCAAGGCGTAGACGTTGCCGCTGCCGGTGCGCTTGGAACGGAGCCGGTGTACGACGTGGACGTTCTCGAGGGTGAGGATCGGGTCGGTCATGACGATGCCTCCTGGGCCGTGTCCGCCAAGAGTCGGGTGACGTCGTGCGCGGGATGGAAGCACGCGACGCGATGCGCCGGAGTGCCGACGAGCTCGGGTCGCTGGGTCCGGCAGATCTCGGTCGCCATGGGACACCGGTCGGAGAAGCGGCAGCCCGGCGGGAAGTCGGCCGGCGAGGGCACGACCCCCTTGATCTGGCTGAGCCGCTCGGCCCCCGTCTCGAGGGACAGCACCGAGCCGAGCAGGCCTCGGGCGTAGTGGTGCGCCGGTGCGCCGATGACCTCCGGGATCCGGCCGCTCTCGACGATCTGGCCGCCGTACATCACCACGACGCGGTCGCAGATGTCGCTGACGAGGGCCAGGTCATGGCTGACCAGGACGAGCGCGAAGCCGAGCCGGTCCTGCAGGTCGAGCAGCAGCTGCATGACCTGGGCCTGGACGGTGACGTCGAGTGCCGTCGTGGGCTCGTCGGCGATGATCAGCTGCGGGTCTCGGGACAGCGCCATCGCGATCACGACGCGTTGGCGCTGACCGCCCGAGAGCTCGTGCGGGTAGGCACCCAGGGTGCGCTCCGGGTCGAGCCCGACGAGCTGCATCAGCTCCTCCGGGCTGCGGGTCCCGCCGCGCTTGATCAGCTGCGCGAGCTGGGCGCGGATGCGAAGCGCCGGGTTGAGGGCAGACAGCGCGTCCTGGTAGACCATCGCGATGTCGCGCCCGAGCAGGGCGCGGCGCTGGGCGTCGCGCAGGGTGAGCAGGTCGCGGCCGTCGAAGTCGATCTCGCCGCGGACCCGGGCGCCGCGCGGGAGCAGCCCCATCACCGCGAGAGCGGTCAGGGACTTGCCGCTGCCGGACTCGCCGACGATGCCGAGCACCTCGCCGCCGCGCACCTCGAAGTTCACGCCGTCGACGATGTCGACGCCCGCATGGCGCCCCTCGAAGCCGATCCGCAGGTCGCGGACGGCCAGCACCGGCTCGGTCTCCGGCCGGGGCCGGGCTCCGGCGAGCAGCCGGGCACCCGCCCCGGCGAGCCCGGGCAGGGGCAGCACCTCCTGCGTGCCGGGCTCGGCGGCCTCGAGCCGGTCCACGTCGTCGCCGGAGGCCCTCGCCTCGGCGCGCCGGCTCGCGGGGGCGGCCCAGGCGTCGGAGATGCCCTCGGACAGGATGTTCAGGGACAGGACCGTGATCAGGATCAGCAGGCCGGGGAAGAAGGTGGCCCACCACGAGCCGGCGAGGAGCACTTCCTTGCCGTAGGCGATGACCGAGCCCCACGACGACTCCGCGACGTGTCCGGGCAGTCCGCCACCGATGAAGGACAGCGAGGCCTCGAAGACGATGGCATCGGCGACCATGACCGTCGCGAAGACGAGGACGGGGGCGGCGCAGTTGCGCAGCACGTGCCGGCGCAGGATGTGCAGCCGCCCGGCCCCGATGACGTGCTCGGCCGCGACATAGTCCTCGCCGTACTGGGACTGGACGTTGGCCCGCACGACGCGCGCGATCGAGGGCATGAAGACGAAGCCGATCGCGAGGATCAGCACGACGAGGCTCTCCTTGCCGAAGGCGATGATCAGGATCGCCGACAGCGCGATTGCGGGGAAGGCCATGATGACGTCGAGCACCCGCATGATCGCCTCGTCGACGGAGCGGCGGCTGGTGCCGGCGATGGCGCCCAGGACGGTCCCGAGGGTGAGGGCCAGGCCCGCGGATCCGAAGCCGACCAGCAGGGACCGGGGGGTACCGGCGATCAGGCGCGAGAAGATGTCACGCCCGGAGCGGTCGACACCGAACCAGAACTCGGAGCTCGGGCCGGTGTTGACCGGGGCGAGACCGGTCGCCGTGGGGTCGTGCGGGGTGAGCCAGGGTGCGAAGACCGCGACCAGGACCAGCAGCGCGACGAACGCGAGCGAGAGCTTCGAGAGCCAGGGCAGTCGGCGCAGGCCCTCGAGGCTGACCCGGCGCTGGACGCTCGGGTCCGACAGCTTCGCGGTGAGACCGGGACGGATGGGCATCAGTGAGCACCTCGCAGACGGGGGTTCGCGAACAGGTAGAGGATGTCCACGACGAGGTTGACGATGACGAAGGCGAAGGCGATGACCAGGATCGTGCCCTGGGCCAGGTTGACGTCGTTGTTCTTGACCGCCTGCATGACCAGGGTACCCATGCCGGGCATGGTGAAGATGGCCTCGATGATGATGGTGCCGCCGAGCAGGTAGCCGACTCGCAGGCCGAGGACGGTCAGCGGGTTGATCAGGGCGTTGCGCAGCACGTTGCGGCCCACGACCACTGCCGGAGGCAGTCCGCCGCCGTAGGCGGTCCTGACATAGTCCCGGTCGAGCTCCTCGACCATGGAGGTCCGCACGATCCGGGTGAGCGAGGCGCCGACCGGGACGGCCAGCGCGAGCGCGGGCATCGCCATCGTCTCCAGCCAGCCCGAGACGCTGTCGGCCGGGTTGACGTAGCCGGCGTTCGGCAGCCACTCCATGTTGATCGAGAACTGCTGGATCATCAGCAGCGCGAGCCAGAAGGACGGGATCGAGATGCCCGCCATCGACAGGATCCGGACGAGCTGGTCGGGCCAGCGGTCCCGGAAGAGCGCGGCGGTGATGCCGAGGGTCAGGGCGATGACGAGGGCGACGAGCACGCCGAGAAAGGTCAGCTGCAGGGTCAGCGGCAGCGCCTGCGAGATGAGGCCGCCCACCGGCTGGGGCACGCCGACCGTCTCACCGAGGTCGCCGTGCAGGAGGTTGCCCACGAAGCGCACGAACTGGATCGGCGCGGGCTGGTCGAGACCGTGCGCCTTCTCGTAGGCGGCGATCTGCTCCGTCGTGGCCTGGTCACCCAGTGCCGCCACGGCCGAGTTGATGGGCGAGAGCCGCATGATGATGAAGACGAACAGGGTGATCCCGAGCATGAGCGGCACGAGCATGACGATGCGCCGCAGCACCATCTTGAGGATCGGGAGCATGACGAACCTTCCGAACAGCTGGATGAGGCGTGGGCGCCGGGTCCGGCGGGGGCGGGACCCGGCATCCGGTGATGTCAGGCCTTGCGAGAGGCGTCGAGGAAGTACAGGCCCGTCGTCGAGACCGGCTTGAACCCCTCGATCTTCTTGTCGTCCCAGCCGGTGACGGTCTGGGTGTGCAGGACCGGGTAGAGCGGCACCTGCTCGGCCACGATGTCGATGACCTGCTTCCACAGCGCCTTGCGCTTGCTCTCGTCGCTCTCGGCGGCGGCCTGGTCGAGCAGCTTGGCGACCTGGGTCCGCTGCGGCGCGTCCCACCTGGCCCGGTCGACCGGCCAGGTCTGGCCGGCGTAGTACCAGCGGAGCAGCAGGTCGGCGTCCGGGCCGTACACCGTCGGGTCACCGGACGCAGCGAGCACCCGGAAGGAGTCCTTGGCGACGAGGCCGTCCGGCGCCGGCGCGTACACCGAGGCGGAGGGGGCGGTGTTGATCTTGGCCGTGACCCCGACCTGCTTCCACATGTCGACGATGAGCGGGGCACAGTCGACGATGAAGGCGGTGTTGGTCGTGACGAGCTCGAACGAGAGACCGGTGACACCCGCGGCGGAGAGCAGGCTCTTGGCCTTGTCCGGCTGGTAGGTGTACACCGTCGAGGCCTGCTGGAAGTCCTTGTTGCCCTCGTCGAGGTAGCTCTTGGCGGGGCTGCCGTAGCCGGCCAACGCGTTCTTGATCACCTTGTCCCGGTCGATGGCGTAGTGCAGGGCCTGCCGGACCCGCACGTCGTCGAACGGCTTGGCGGAGTTGTTGAACATCAGGAACAGCTGGTTGAAGGCCGGGCGGGCCTCGACCTGGTACTTGCCCTTGACCTGGTCGACGTTGATGTAGGGGACCGCCTCGATCGCCTGGACGCGCCCGCTCTGCAGGTCGGCGATCCGGGTCGCGCCCTCGGTCGTGGTGTTCCAGACCATCTTCTTGGCCTTGGCCTTCTTGGGGCCGTTGTACTGCTCGTTCGCGGACAGTCGCAGGCCCGTGTTGGCGTCGGCGCTGTCGAGCTTCCAGGGGCCGGAGCCGATGGGGGCGCCGTCGAAGGCCTTGGACGCCGTGGCGTCGCCGGTCTTCGCCTTCGGGACGACCTTGATGACCGAGACGCGCTGCGGCAGCAGCGGGAAGGGCGTCTTGAGCTTGAGCTCGACGGTCTTCGGGTCCTTGGCGGTCACCTTGTCGAGGAACGGCAGGAACTGCGCCATGAGCGCCTTGTTCGCCGGGTCGAGGGCGCGGGTGAACGACCATGCGACGTCGTCGGCGGTCACGGCCGAGCCGTCGGAGAACTTGGCGCCGTCCCGGAGGGTGGCCGTCCAGGTCAGGTCGTCGACCTTCTTCGGCAGCTCGGTCGCCAGGGCAGGGTAGGGCTCACGGGAGGCCGGGTCGAGGTCGACGAGCGCCTCGAAGACGTGCTGGTTGGCGCACGTCGCCACCGCACTCGAGGCGTTCATCGGGTCGAAACCGCCGGAGAGCGCGAAGGCGAGGGTCGCCTCGATCGTGTCCGGGACCGCCCCACCGCCGTTGCCGGCACCTGTCGTGGTCGTCGAGGACGGGCCGCCACAGGCGGCGAGGGTACCGGCGAACGCGGCGGTCGCGCTCAACGTGCCGGTGAACTTGAGGAAGTTGCGCCTGCTGACCCCGGTCAGTCCGGCCGGGTCGAGTAGCGGCTTGTCCACTGTCAGCCTCCATTGGCTCGTGAGTCTGGGCTCATGGTCTGTGGTGCCTCTGGGCAACGGCACCGGCGTGCCGCGTGGAGTAGTACATCATATGTCCTCCCCAAAAGGAAGGATGTCTTGCTATATTCGGCCCAGAAGCAGCCGTCCCGGCCTGCGCCGTACGACGTGGAAGGGGAGCAGATGTCCGAGAACCCGGCACGCCCCAGGTCGCGCAACCACGAC
>JBDHZT010000136.1:0-9657 GCA_039811985.1 Nocardioidaceae bacterium
GTAGTGGCTTCCGCGCCGACGGCATCGGCCGCGCCGGGCGCGGATCGGTGCACCTGCCCGGGAGGCAAACGCATCGATCGACTGGCCAAGCAGGCCGATGCGGTCTTCACCGCCCGCGTGGTGACGTCGTCGTCCCGGACGCACGGGGAAGGTAAGAAGGCGAAGCAGGTCCGCCTCTACACCGCCGAGGTCGACCGGGTCTTCCAGGGCAAGGTCACCCGGGCCAGAGTGTTGATCCGCTCGGCCCAGTCGACCGCGTGCGGCTTCGGCAACATCCCGACCGACCAGACCTGGCTGTTCTTCGTGACGGGCGGCGGTGCCAGGTTCATCGGCAACGTCTGTGGCGGCGCGGGCCGAGCCACCGACGCGAAGATGGCCAAGGTCGAGGCCGAGCTGGGCCAGGGCACCACGATGCAGCCCACCCAACCGCCGCGAGAGCCGCTGGCCTTCACCGACGAGCATCCGCCCGCGGTCACCCCGCTGAGCCGCCTGATCGCCCCCGGCGCCGCTGTCACCCTGATCGGTCTGCTCGGCCTGGTGCTGTTCCGCCGCCGGGCCTGACCCGGCTACAGCGGCTCTTACAGGTACATCCCACCGCTGCCCTGGCCGTGCGAGGCCGTCGGTGCGCCCGGAGGCGTGGGCTGCTCGGGCTGCCCCATCACTCCTGGTGGAAGGGCGCGTCGCATCTGCTCGAGCTGGGCGCGGGCGGCGACCTGCTGGGCGTAGATCGCGGTCTGGATGCCGTGGAAGAGGCCCTCGAGCCACCCGACCAGCTGCGCCTGGGCGATCCGCAGCTCGCTGTCGCTCGGGGTGGAGTCGTCGGTGAAGGGCAGCGAGAGGCGCTCCAGCTCCTCGACGAGCTCGGGCGCCAGCCCCGTCTCGAGCTCCTTGATCGAGGCTCGATGGATGTCTCGCAGACGGCTCCGGCTGGCCTCGTCCAGCGGCGCCGCCTTCACCTCCTCGAGGAGCTGGCGGATCATGCTGCCGATCCGCATCACCTTCGCCGGCTGCTCGACGAGATCGGTGATGCTGCGGGCCTCGTCGTCCTCGCCCGCCTCGCTGCTCTCCTCCGCCGCCTGCTGCAGCAGTGCCGCCGGAATGGTCCCGACCGGTTGCCCGTCAGGTCCCACCACGACCACCTGCTCGGTGGTGTCGCTGCCCCCTGGCTCCGCTGTGCTGTCCTGCTCGCTCATGACCTCCAGCCTAATGGCGTGCCACTAGACGGCGTAGTCCCACGGGACGGCGAGCACGCCACCTGCCAGACGCCGCTCAGCCCAGCCGGTGCTCGTGGGTCGCTGCCGGGTTGCGGGTCGCCCTCGGTCACCACCGATAGGTTTTCGCCATCCGGGCTGATGACCTCATCGATTGGGCGCAAACGACATCGGAAACGGGGTTTGACCTGCAGTTTTGGAACAATCGACGGCCTCCTCGGACGTACGAGCGCACTTTCAGCACGAACGGTGAACCCGAAGACCACCGTGACCCGGCCAGCAGCCCGAAGCCAAGGACTGCTCATCCGGCGTAGCTGCCCTGTCGGCCAGCACCCCAGGCGACCAGAGCCCGGCAAGCAGCCAGCAGCACGGACTGCCGGTCCGGGCGTAGCTGCTCTGTGATCGCAACCCCAGGCGACCAGAACCTGGCAAGCCGCCAGACCCCGGCAGCGACCTCTTGCCACGGATCCAGTCAGCGCGGCTGGATCTCGCCCATGTCGACCCAGCCCTCGACCTCGTCGGTGTCGACGTAGATGATCTTGGGCTGCGCGGCGACCAGGTCGGGCATCGTGCTCATGAACTTCGCCACGTGGTCCTGCTTCATATGCTCGGCGCCGGCCTCGGCATCGGCGAAGCCCTCGATGGTGATGTACTCGTTCTCGTCCTCAAGGTTGCGGCCGATCTGGAACCAGCGGTTGCCTGGCTCGGCGGTCACGGCCTTGGTGTAGTAGTCGGCCAGCTCGAGCCACTCGCCGGTCGCCTCGGGCTTGATCGGGAACTTGACGGTGATCAGGATCATGCGTCGGAGACTAGTAGCGTCTCGCAGCTCGCCGACGGGGATCCGCGCAGGTCTCCTCACTCGGTGGTGAGCAGCATCTTGCCGAGGTGGCCACCTGCGTCGAGGGCGGCGTGGGCGGAGCGGACATCGTCGAGGGAGTACGTCGCCTGCACGATCGTGCGGACGATCCCGTCGCCGATCAGCGGCCAGACATGGTCGACGACGGAGGCGCAGATGGTGGCCTTCTCCTCGGCGGGCCTGGCCCGCAGCGAGGTGGCGATCACCGCCGCCCGCTTGGTCAGCAGCAGGGCCAGGTCCAGCTCGGCGCGGGTGCCGCCCTGGAGACCGATCACGACCAGTCGGCCGCCGGTCGCGAGGGTGGCCAGGTTGCGGGAGAGGTACTTGGCGCCGATGTTGTCGAGGATGACGTCCGCGCCGTGCCCCTTGGTCACCTCGCGGACGACGTCGACGAAGTCCTCGTTGCGATAGTCGACGGCAACCTCGGCGCCCAGCTCGACACAGGCCGTCCGGTTCTCCGCCGATCCGGCGGTGGTGAGCACGCGCGCCCCCACCGCATGGGCCAGCTGGATGGCGCAGGTGCCGATGCCACCGGAGCCACCATGCACCAAGAAGACCTCCCCGGGCTGGAGGTTGGCGGCGAGGAACACGTTGGACCACACCGTGGCGGTGACCTCGGGGACCGCAGCTGCGGTGACCAGGTCGACGCCATCGGGCAGTGGCATGAGCTGTCCGGCCGGCACCAGCGCCTTGGTGGCGTAGCCGCCACCGGCGAGGAGGGCACAGGCCCGGTCACCGACCCGCCAGCCGGCGACCTCTTCGCCAACCGCTGCGACCGTGCCGCTGCACTCGAGTCCCAACACCTCGGTGATGCCGGGCGGTGGTGGGTAGAAACCCAGCCGCTGCATGACGTCCGCCCGGTTGAGGCCAGCCGCTGCTACATCGAGGACGACGTCGCCGGGGCCGGGCTCGGGATCGGGCAGTTCGATCACGTCGAGCACCTCGGGGCCACCCGGCCGGGACGCAACAACAGCGCGCATGAGGTCAGGCCTCGAAGCTCTCGCCGGTGTGGTCGATCCCGCTGTCGTCGGGCACCTCGTCGTCCACGTCGTCGGGGTCAGGCGAACCGGCGGGGCGGTCCCAGCCATCGGCCAGTGACTGAATCCGACCAGCCATGTCCTCGATCGCCTCCGGGTCGCTGCCGTTGCTCCCTGCGGCGTAGCCGAGCAAGTAGGCGCTGATCGGCGCCGCGGGTCGTTCGACCTGGTGGGCGGTGGACTTCGCCAGATCCAGGATCAGCCCCTCGTCGACCTCGGTGTCCAGGTCGAGCACGTCGCACAGCTCGTCGATCCAGTCGTGCAAGTTCACAAGCACCAGATTGTTGGATGAGTGCGCTGCCCGCAAGTCTGTCGGCGTGATCTGTCGGGTGATCAGGTGAGGTCGGACCAGGTGTCCACGTCGTGGCCCTCGTCATCGACGGCCACCACCTCGGCCAGGTCGAGCTCACCCAACAGCCGCCGCCAGGCCAGCCCCTGCCCGTCCTGGTCGGCGGTCGCGGCGTCGAGCCGATCCAGGCGGAGCACGGCAGCCAGATGTCGCCGACCGCCGGTGCCGACCAGGACGGCGCCGTCGCGTCCAGCCGTTGCCGCTCGCAGCCGGCGGATAGTCTCCGGGGTCAGCCTGGGCATGTCGACCGCGACGACGGCCACCATCTCGGCGGGGCCACGCAGCACCCGCCGACCCGCGAGCAGACCGGCGACCGGCCCGCCCAGTGGTGGATCCTCGCGGGTGAAGGTGACCGCGCGGGTCACCGGAGTCGGTGGGCCCGCGACAACGACCTCGGAGGCATCGACCAAGGCGTCGAGAACCCGCTCCAGCATCGGCTGACCGGCGTACTCCAGGCTGGCCTTGTCCCGACCGCCGAGCCGGACCGCCGTACCTCCCGTCAGCACGACAGCAGCGAGGCCGGTGGGCGCGGCTCCGGCGGGCTGGGACATGTCCGGATCCTCCCATGCGTTAGAGCCCGGCGACCGCGTCGATGACACCCGTCGCCGGGCGGTTCGAGACGTGGCAGGCTGAGAGGGTGACTGAGCGACTGTCCGTGGCCCTGATCCAGCAAGCCTCCTCGTTGGACCCCGCGGACAACCGTGCCGCGTTGGCCGAGCACACCCCGCCCGGCCACGATCTGGTCGTCTTCCCTGAGGTCTTCGCCCGCGACTTCGGGGCACCCGGGTCCGACGTCTCGAAGTTCGCCGAGGAGCTGGACGGGCCCTTCGTCGCCGAGCTGGGGCGTGTCGCCCAGGCGCAGGACACGACCGTGGTGGCGGGCATGTTCGAGGTCGGAGATGACCTGGCCCGCCCGTTCAACACCCTCGCGGTCCGTGGCGCCGTGGCGGCGTCGTACCGCAAGGTCCACCTCTACGACTCCTTCGGTTTCAAGGAGTCAGACCGACTCAGCCCGGGTGCGTTGGAGACAACCGTCTTCGACCTCGCTGGCTTCCGGATCGGCCTGATGACCTGTTACGACCTGCGCTTCCCAGAGATGGCCCGGGCGCTCATCGAGGCCGGTGCGGAGGTCCTGGTGGTACCCGCCGCGTGGGTTGCGGGCGATCGCAAGCTCGATCACTGGCGCACGCTGGTGCGGGCTCGAGCGATCGAGAACACCGTGTTCGTGGTCGCGGTGGGACAGCCGGCACCGCGTTACACCGGCCACTCCCTGGCCGTCGACCCCTGGGGTGAGGTGCTGCTCGAGCTCGGCGACGGTCCCGACAGTGGCAGTGTCGAGCTCGATCGCGCCGTTCTGGTGGCGTCTCGACAGACCAATCCGTCCCTGGCGAACCGCCGGATGTGACCCTGGGTCCGTCGAAGGCCGCCTACTACGCGACACCAGAGAGGCACGCTGGCTGCGTTGCCGGACGCTTGAAAGACGTCCAGTCTGCCTTCGCGCCGGCGCCTTGCCATCGCGCCCCTCCGGCGCCGCTCGCGACGGCGCCCCTCCACGGATCCAGGGTAACCTTCCCTCCCGTGTCCGAGCCTGGATCCACCGATCGCCGCCGTCGCGCCGCTAGGCCGACGTCTCGGCCGCGGCTGACGACGCGCCTCTCCGTTGAGCCAGGGACCAAGCTGATCTTGTGGCTGCACGTCGCGGTGATCCTCGCGGGTCTGGCCGCCCTGGGCCTGTCGGCCGCGGAGATCGGGCCCTCCTGGTTGGACGGTGCCGGCGCGGTCGCGATCGGCACGACGTACGTCTGGATCCTCGCGGCCCGCACCGGCGGCCGGGTGCTGGTCTTCGTGCCGCTCGCCCTCGCGGTAGGGGTGGCCGCCGTGGCCCTGGACAACGGAGTGCTGCGCTCGGGCACGGCGGTGATGACCTCGGCGGCTGGCGCAGCGCTCGGAGTGATGGTCACCGTGCCCGCGCCTCGGTTCTTGAGCGCTGCCCGGGAGGTGGTCATCGCGCTGCTGGTGGCCGGGGTTGGCGCGGTCGCCTCGGTCGGGTTCGAGCCGCGGATCACGCTGGAGCGGTTCGACTACGCGACGCTGGCGGTCTCGTTGGGGTTGGTGTTCGCGCTCGTCTATCGCCTCGGCGCGGGTCTGCACGGGCTCGGCACTCGTGGACTGGTGATCGTGGTGGGCGGGGGCCTGACGTTGGCGGTGGCGATGGCGTACGCCGAGCTGTTGCGCCGTTATGGAACCCCCGGCCTGGTGCACTCGGTCTTCGACGCCGTGCACTGGATGCGCGACCACCTCGGTGCCTCGCCCAGGCCGTTGCAGGCGCTGCTCGGCATCCCGGCGCTCACCTGGGGCTGTCATCAGCGGGCACGGCGGCGGCAGGGCTGGTGGGCCTGCGCCTTCGGTGTGACGGCGACCGCCCCGGTCGCCACGCTGGTGATGGACCCGGCGCTTCCGCTGGTGGAGCTGGCGCTCATCGAGGTCTACACCCTGGTAGTCGGGCTGGCCATCGGCTTTGTGGTGATCCGACTGGACCTGGCGCTCACCGGCTCTCGTGGTCGGGGCGCCCGTCGGGCGGAGGAGGCCACCGCCGTACGCCCCGAGCCGGTGCGCACTGCTGCCTTGTTGTAAGAGATCCCGCCAGTAGGGCGAATGCCGGCTGGCCGCCGCCCCAGCACGCACCTGAGCACCTTCTCCTCGGTCGCCGGGCCTCCGGCCCGTCTCCCTCGTCGGCGGCACTCATGCACGCACTGGAACGACGCCCAACTCGACAGCCCCTACTGGCGGAACCTCTTAAGAACGAGCCCCCACTGGCGCGTTCTAAGCTCGCCGGGCTACCGCCTGCGGCATACCCGCCGGTAGGGGATAGCGTCGTCTCCTGTGGCGCGCATGCAGGTGACCGAGGTCGTGGCGGAGATGGTGGCCAACGTGCTCGCCGTCTCGGTCGAGGTCGGTGGCGATGTGTCGATCGGGGACACGGTGGTGTTGCTGGAGTCGATGAAGATGGAGATCCCGGTCATCGCGGAGGCTGCCGGCACCGTGCAGGACATCCGGATCGCTCCCGGTGACGTCGTCCAGGAGGGCGATGTGCTGATCGTGCTGACCCTCGGCTGACCTCCTGCGGCTTGCTGGGGATCTCATAGACTTCCCGGCGTGGCCGCTGCGGCGGCGCACGGAGGGGTGCCGGAGTGGCCGATCGGAACCGCCTTGAAAGCGGTCGCTGGCAGAGATGTCAGCCGCGGGTTCGAATCCCGCCCCCTCTGCCAGTGCCCCTTTGCCAGTGCCCCTCTGCCAGGGCCTACTGCGACGCCCGAGGTTGGAGGCGCCTACTCGGAGCCGCCGATCTCCATCGCCACGTCGTCGTAGGCCATGTCGTTGAGCCGCTGGATGTGGTGGGAGATGTCGGCGAGTAGCCGACGAAGGTCGGTGCGGATCTCCTCGACCTCTTCACCCTCCAACACCTGGGGGCCGAGAGCGCTCAGGCGACCTAGCAGTGCGTTGCGCTCGCGCAACACACTGCCTCCGCGAGCGGCCAGCCACTCCTCCTCGTGTTGGGCACTCTCGGCGATGAGGAGGTCTCGGACCCCGGCCATCTGTTGTCGCACCGTCCATCGCCAGGTGCCTGAGGGCGGTCCCTGGCGTGGCGGGGTGTCAAGCGCTTGGTGAAGGCTCTGCAAGGCCGCCGTGGTGTTTCGCATGGCGCCTCCCGGGAGGGATGGAGACTATGAGTGTGACCCGGTTCACACGGGGATTCAAGACCGGTTGGCGCTTGACGAGCAGGTTCGGTTGAATTCCATCCGTGGCATCTGAGTATCACCTCGCCCCGCCGGTGTTGGCCCGGCTAGTAGGCCTCGCGCTGGTCGCCCTGGCCGTGCTGGTGTTCGTGACCACGCTGGTCGGAGTGCTGGCCGCGTGGTCCCCGGCGGTGACCGCGGCGGTCGGGCTGGCGGGCTTGATCGCCGTGTTCACGTACGCCGGATGGTTGCGCCGCGCGGTCGTCGTACGGCTCGACGCGGAGGGCTATCGGGTGCGGCTCGTGCGGGGTGCCGGGGTCACCGCTGCCGCGTGGCCGACGGTCGAGGACGTGGTCAGTGCCGAAGTGGCCGGCGACCCGTGTGTCCAGTTGCGGCTGGCTGATGGCGGGACGACGACCCTGCCTCTGCGCGCGCTGGCCGTAGCGCCGGACGACTTCGTCACCGATCTGCGCCAGCATCTGCAGGAGGGCCACGGCCTGCGGCCGCTGTAGTTGCCGCGGCTCCGCGAGAGCGCGGCCAGTCCCTGTCTCTTGACGGAACCTCTGATTCGGCACAACGGGCAGCGGCCTTGTAGCCTGTGCACGCGCATCGGGAGGCGTCGCCTAGTCCGGTCTATGGCGCCCGCCTGCTAAGCGGGTTGAGGGCAAACCCCTCTCGCGGGTTCAAATCCCGCCGCCTCCGCGCTCACGTCGGCCCCGTGTCAGCGAATCGCTGAAGCGGGGCCGACGAATTATAGAGCAATTCGCGACGGTTCTGGGGGATTGCCAATGTCTGCATTGCAGGAATTTGAGGCATCGATTCGTTCGTCGGCCGCCCTGGCGTCTGGACAATGGAGACAACACGGGGCCACCGGCGGCCCTGTACCAAGGGTTTGGAGAAATCACATGAACAACATCCGTCGTGCATCGGCTGTTATCGCTACCGTCCTGATCAGTGTCGGCTTCGTCACGATCGCGTCCCCCGCACACGCGGGCGCGGACACCAGCTGGGGACGCGGCGGCGGTGTCTCGGTCTCCCGTTGACGGACCGACCGGGAGTAGTATCGAATGAGGTTGAGACGTCGATCGGCCAACCCCACATGGTCCGGTCATGAGCCACCCCCCGGCCCGTCTCACCACACGAGGGCAGCGACTAGATCGCTGCCCTCGTGGCACGTTGCGCTGCGGCAACTCTGGTGTTGCTGCCCGAGTGCTACTCCGACTCCCGACCGGAGACGCCCTTGAGGCCCATGGCGTAGCCGAGCTGGAAGCGGGTCATCACCTGATACTCCTGCTTGAGCTCGGCCACGTAGCCGGCGTAGGTCCGCGGGCTGACCCCGAGACGCTTGGCGCTCGTCGGGTCTGCGTGCCCCTCGATCAGCATCCTGATCGTCATCGCGCGCTGTTCTGCCGCGACATGGCGAAGCATCGTGGTTTCCCGGTTGGTGAATGGTCGGGCGCGTTCCCAGGTGCGTTTGAACATATCGACCAGATAGGCCACGATCGACGGCTCGGAAATCGCGAGTGCGGCGTCCAACCCGGCACTACTGGGAATCACCGCGATGCGTTGGTCAACGACGATCAGGCGATTGAAGAACTCATCAAGAGTGCGCACCTCGGCACCACGTTGGGTGACCTGGGCGACGTACTTGTGGGTGATCGCACTCCGCCGCGCCGAGTGCTGATAGAGCGTGCGCATGCGAATCCCGCGATCCAGTGCTGCGATATCGCGAACCGCGGCCGCGGCCAGTGATGGAGCATCCCGGTCGGTCTGAGGCTGCGCGGTGAGCAGCTCGAACTGGGCGTCGGCCACGATCGAGGCCAAGAAAGTCTCGATCGCCTCACCTTGGAGCTCGGTGATCAGGCCGCGGCCGCCCTGTGGCGACCGGCGCCAGCTCTGCGCTAGCGAGGTGAAGGCCGAGGCCCAGCGCGACGACTCGGTGAGCAGCTCGGACCCCTCGGTGCTCATCGGGGCGACGATCTGCGACTGCACCGAGCTCGGGTCGACCGGGGTGTACTCCATCGCCTCGGGGTCGAGCAGCAGAAGACCCATCCGCTGGAGGAGCTCGAAGGCACCCCGTGCGTCGCCTCCCTCCGCGATCCGAGGGTCGGCAGCAGAGATGCTGCCCTGTTTGACGACGTCCTCGAACAGCGCAGCACTCTCGGTCTCGAAGAGCTCGCGATCGCTCGCGCTGAACAGCGGCACCGATCGGCCCTCCCTTCGGTGCTTCCCAGAAGTGCTAAACCATGGTTGCAGACGAGACTAGATCGCGCCGGGGTTTACGGCTGGCTGACTGCTCAGTCGAACACCGGCGTCGAGGGTAGGCGGGTCGCCCAACTGCGGATTCGGCAAGCCTGTGGTGGTCCGGTATCCTCGTGCAGTCGTCACGACAAGCGCCCGTAGCTCAACGGATAGAGCATCTGACTACGGATCAGAAGGTTTGGGGTTCGAATCCCTACGGGCGCGC
>JBDHZT010000137.1:0-9558 GCA_039811985.1 Nocardioidaceae bacterium
CGGGACCTGACCCCACCTCTTCCCCTTCCGGGGGTGGCCGCCAACCGCGCCGTGGAGCCGACCGTCAGGGGCCCGCGGTCAAGGACGCCCGCAGGGCGCCACGCGCAACCGGCGCGCGCGGAGCCCTTCGCTGGGGCCGGTCGGCTACGCGCGGCCACGCATCCACCTGCTCCCAGGCGAAGCCACACCGACGCGCTCCAGGTGAAGCCACGACCGACCTGCTCCCAGGCGAGCCGGACACACCCGGACAGCGTCATACTCTCCGGTCGCCCCGACGACCCCGACGACCACCCCGACCGCATCCGACGGCGCGAGCCGGGCTCAGTCGCCGATGAGGTCGGCGGCGTCGATGATGCGATAGGCGTAGCCCTGCTCGGCCAGGAAGCGCTGACGATTCTGCGCGAAGTCCGCGTCCAGGGTGTCGCGGGCGACGATGGCGTAGAAGCGTGCGGTGCGGCCGTCGGCCTTGGGCCGCAGCAGCCGGCCCAAGCGCTGGGCCTCCTCCTGGCGTGAGCCGAAGGAGCCGGAGACCTGGATCGCGACGGCGGCCTCGGGCAGGTCGATGGAGAAGTTCGCCACCTTCGAGACCACCAGCAAGGAGAGCTCGCCAGCGCGGAAGGCGTCGAAGAGCCGCTGCCGCTCCTTGACCGGCGTCTCACCCTTGATCACCGGTGCGTCCAGGTCGGCGGCGATCTCGTCGAGCTGGTCGAGATACTGCCCGATCACCAGGGTCGGCTCACCCCAATGCTGGGTGACCAGCTGCTCGGCGACCCGGGTCTTGGCCGGCGTGCAGGAGGCAAGCCGGTAGCGGTCGTCGGCCTCGGCAGTCGCATAGGCGATCCGCTCGTTCGGATCGAGGGTCACCCGCACCTCGACACAGTCGGCGGGCGCGATCCAACCCTGGGCCTCGATGTCCTTCCACGGGGCGTCGTACCTCTTCGGTCCGATCAGGCTGAAGACATCCCCCTCGCGACCGTCCTCACGGACCAGCGTGGCGGTGAGTCCGAGCCGCCGCCGCGCTTGCAGCTCCGCGGTCATCCGGAAGATCGGCGCCGGCAGCAGGTGCACCTCGTCGTAGACGATCAGGCCCCAGTCGCGTGCGTCGAACAGGTCGAGGTGGGTGTAGCTGCCCTTCCGGCGGGTCGTCATCACCTGATACGTCGCGATGGTGACGGGTCGGATCTCCTTGACCGCACCGCTGTACTCCCCGATCTCGTCCTCGCTCAACGAGGTCCGCCGGACCAGCTCGTCCTTCCACTGTCGCGCCGCGACGGTGTTGGTCACCAAGATCAGCGTGGTCGCCTCCGCGTGGGCCATCGCTGCCGCGCCGACGATCGTCTTGCCTGCCCCACACGGCAGCACGACGACACCGGATCCGCCGTGCCAGAACGCTTCGGCCGCGTCACGCTGGTAGTCGCGCAGCGACCAATCCTCTTCGCGCAGCTGGATCGGATGGGCCTCCCCGTCGACGTAGCCGGCCAGGTCCTCGGCCGGCCAACCCAGCTTGAGCAGCGCCTGCTTGAGGTTGCCCCGTTCCGAGGCATGCACGACGGCGGTGTCGTCGTCGAGACGATCTCCGATCATCCCGGCGATCCGCTTGGCGCGCAGCACCTCCTCGAACACCGCGCGATCGGTGGAGACCAGGACGAGACCATGCGTCGGATGCTTCTCCAGCCGCAGACGACCGAACCGAGCCATCGTCTCGGCGACGTCGACGAGCAGCGCGTGCGGCACGGCATACCGGCTGTAGTGCAGCAGCGCATCGACCACCTGCTCGGCATCGTGGCCGGCCGCACGGGCGTTCCACAGACCGAGGTTGGTGAGCCGGTAGGTGTGCACGTGCTCGGGACTGCGTTCCAGCTCCGCGAACGGCGCGATCGCCTTGCGACACTCGGCCGCCTGCGGATGGTCCACCTCCAACAGGAGTGTCTTGTCCGACTGGACGATCAACGGGCCGGTGGTCACTCGCCGATCCTAGAGACACGGGCCAGCGGCGGGCTCGCCCGTGCCGACGACGACGGTCGCGGCGCGCTCGGGGTCGGTGCGGACCTCGGCCCTTAGACCGACCGCCCCCATCAGATCCACCAGCGCCGCTGCCTGAGCGGTGCTGGTCTCGATGATCAGGTGACCTCGGGGAGCCAGCCAGCGAGGCGCGACCTCGACCACTCGGCGAACGACCTCGAGCCCGTCCCGGCCACCGTCGAGCGTGGTCAGCGGTTCGTGCTCTCGGGCCTCTCGCGGCATCGTGGCGATCTGATCGGTGGGGACGTACGGCGCGTTTGCCGCGAGCACGTCCACCCGGCCGTGAAGCGCCGCCGGGAGAGAGGAGTCGATGTCGCCGACGGACACCTCGGCGTCGGGCAGATTGGCGCTGGCACAGGCAACGGCTGCCGCATCGAGGTCGGCCGCCCAGAGCCGAGTGTCGGGTCGAGCCGCCGCGATCGCCGCTGCGATCCCGCCCACCCCACAGCACAGTTCAACGACGACCGCTGGCCGGTCACGGGGAGCGGCACCTTCGAGCAGTTCGATCGCGGTCTCAGCCACCAACTCGCTGCGCCGACGCGGGACGAAGACCCCGGGAGCCACCGCGAGCCGCAGGCCGCCGAACTCGACCCAGCCGAGCACCAGCTCCAAGGGCTCGCCGCTCACGCGTCGGGCCACCATGGCGTCGAGCTCGGCTCCGTCGGCGGCCTCGGTCAGCAGCCTGGCCTCGTCCTCGGCGAAGACGCATCCCGCTGCCCGCAGCCGGGCGACTAGCTCGGCCGGAGGAGCGTCAGCTGGCTGCCGCACGCTTCCGTGCCCTGAACGCGGCGACGTTGGCTCGAGACGAACAGCGGTCGGAGCAGTAGCGCCGGGAGTGGTTCGGTGAGGTGTCGACGAAGACGTTGACGCAGGGGCTCGCTCGACACGCCCCCAGCCGATCCGGGCCGAGATCACACACCACTGTCGCCAGCCCAAGGAGTGCTTCGGAGATCACCAGGTCCGCCACCGAAGCCGACCTCGTCGCGACGTGGAGGTGCAGCCGATCCGGGTTGTGGTCGGAGATGAACGGCGTGATGGGGTGCTGGCGGAGCAGCGAGTTCAGGGTCGCGATGACCTGAGCGGGATCATCGGCGACCGAGCACTCGAAGCTCGGCCGCAGCTTCTTCTGGAAGCGCGTCAGCGTGGTGACGTCCTGGTCGGTCACCCGATCCTGCTGCCAGACGCGGTACGCCGGGGTGTCGAGGTAGGCGATCAGGCTCGCTCGGTCACTCAAGGGGGTGTTGAGCAGCCTGGCCGCGCCTTCGGCGTACGCCAAGAAGTCCACCGACCCACTTTAGTGGCCCCCTGGTTGCGACGTGGCCGGTTTCGAACGGCCGCGCATCTCTTAGCTGCTCGTGGCTGGACGGACGGAGGTGACCCGATGCAGCGCGAAGGAGCGGCGCAGCTCGGTGCGGTGGTCGTGTGCGGTGAGATGGCCGCCCTCGACCGAGAGCGGGTCGACGACGCGCTCGGTGGCCGTGCCGTGGTGGTCGACATAGCCGATCACCACCGTGCGACTCGCCTCGACCGCCTCGCGGAGCGCGGCCAGGCTGTCGGCCGGTGACATCGGCCCGCTGCCGCGTGGTCGCGAGGCGGCGGCTCGGTCACCAGCGCGCAGCGCCGTGATCAGGGCCGTCAGCTGCGCCGTCTCGCGGGCGGCCGTGATGGCGGTCGGCCGTCGGTCGCGTGGGACCCGAGCACGGTGCTGACGTGGCCGACCGATCTGAACGCTCCCGTCGGGGGCCTCGACCACCGGAGCCGTCCCCAGCTCGCGCAGCGCCGCCAGCAACTCCTCCGCGGGGACGGCGCCGACCACGACCGTCGGGGCGAGGCGTCGCAGGCCCCAGGCTGCTGCTCTTGGGTCGCGGAGCAACCGGGTGAGCGTGGCCTCGTCGTCGGAGCGGACGAATGCCTCGGCGTGCCCGATCCGGATCGTGCCGAACGTGCGCGCCACATCATCGATCAGATAGCTCAGCGGTTGCGGGATCGCAGTGCGAGACACCCGCGCCAGGAAGGCGTGCACCTCGGCAGCCGACCAGCCGGTGTCGAAAGCTCGTCGCACTGACTGGGGGGTGAAGCGGTAGACGGTCGCGCCACCACGTGACTCCACCTCGGCGATCACGTGGAGGGTGCGAGCCAGCTCGGGGGTCAACGGTCCGGGAGCCACCGCCGTCAGGTCGGCCTGCACCAGGACGTGGTCGACCGGCTTCGGCAGCAGGGGCTCGAGGGCCTCCGCCACGGCCGCGCGGTCACCCGACAGCAGCAGCCTGGCTGCACCTGAGAGTGCACCTAGTCCAGTCAGCCCGAGTGCGGCCGCCTCGGTCAGCGTCCACTCGACCATCTCGATCCTGCTCGGTGGTCGGCGGGGCCGCAGCCAGCACACCCGAGCGACCAGCGAGGGTGGCCCGGTGCCGGCCGCGAGGACCTGACCGGGCTCGAGAGTGGCGAGCGCCGCCAGCGTCATTCGACGACTCTCCACCGCGAAGACACTCGAGAGCTCCGGCGCGAGCGCATTGCGGGCCTTGCCGGCCTGGTCGCGGAGGCCGACGAGCGCAGGCAACCGTGGGCTGTCCAGCCACGCGGTCACAAGCTGGCTCCACTGGTCGGCCGCGGTGGCCGAGAGCCACGGATCGAAGGCATCGGTGGGCAGCCAGGCCGGCTCGCCGTCCGCGTTTCCCGTGGCCAACAGTCCTGCGGCCGAGGCCACTTCGATCAGGAGGGCCGCCGTCGACTCGTCCACCTGGAGCACGCGCGCCGCTGCCTTCAGGTCGCGCACTCCGAGGCCGCCCGACCGAAGCGCGAGCGGGGGATGGGTGCCCCACTGATCTAGCAGGAGCTCGATGCGGCGTACTGTTTCGTACGCCGCCCCGGCAGCGGTCCGCTCCACCAGATCGGGGTCCCGACCCGAGGTGAGCAGTGCCGGCACCTGGTCGACCGGCTCCCGGGTGGTGCGTCCACCGCGCAGCGCGACAGCGACCTCGCCGGGGAGGATGACCACCCCGCCGTCCCGGGGCAGAAGCAGGCGTGCGGCCAACAGCTCCTGGACTGGCGTGGCAGCGACATCGCCGGCGCTGGCGGCTGTCGTCCCGTGTCCGCCATGGGAGTCGAGATGCTCGAGCAGGGCGCGCGCCGCAGGGCTCAGCCTTGCCAGAGCGACAGCCACGGTTTCCGGCCGCGACTCGCCAGGGGAGCGGGGCCGCAGCCCGGAGCCACCCGGCGCGAACGCCAGCCCCTCCAGGGTGCCGGTCAGCGCGCGCAGACCTTCGGGTGACTCCCACGCGAGTGCCAGGTCGACGAGCCTCTCGGTGGCCGACATGGTCGCCCGAGGGTCCGCGTTGACCAGAGTGACCAACTCAGTGATCGCACAGGGCCCGAGCGCCGCCAAGGCCTCCAGCGCGGCCAGCTCGAGGTGCGTCAGTTGATCCATGGCTCGCAGTAGTGACGCGCGCACGGCAGCGCGTGAGGCGAGCTGCGCGGAGTCCTGCGGTGCTGGCGAGGCGAGATCGGGCCGATCGTGCAGGAGCGCCGCAAGACGCTCGTCGGACCAGGCACGCAACTGGTCGGCGAGAGAGCGGGGCGGAGCGCTCGCGGCCATCCCGCTCACGCTACCCGGCCCGTCCGCTTGCCAACCGCCTACCTCGACCCCCAGCCTTGTGCCTCAGCCTGGTCCCTCAACCTTGCCTCGGGATCCGCAGGAGGTGGCATGACCCGCGTAGAGCTGCGCTACGGCGCGGCCACCGATGTCGGCTTGGTGCGGGCAGCCAACGAGGACGCCTATCTGGCCCAGCCGCCAGTGTTCGTCGTCGCCGACGGGATGGGTGGGCATGACGGCGGTGATGTCGCCAGCGGCATCGTTGTGGAGGAGTTCGCCCGGATCGGTGACGATCGACTGGACACGGTGGCCGCGGCCCGCTGCGTCATCGACGCGCTGGTGGCCAGCCAGAAGCGCATCGGTGAGTTCTCCGCCGAGCACCGCGCGCAAGGATCCCCACAGTGGTACTCCGGCACCACTGTCGTGGTCGCCCTGCTGGTGGCCGAGGGCGCCGACGCCGCCTGGTTGGTCGTGAACCTCGGCGACTCCCGCGCCTATCGCCTGAGCGGCGAGGAGCTGAGCCAGGTCACCGTCGACCACTCGGTCGTCCAGGAGTTGATCGACGCGGGCGAGCTCGACCCCGAGGATGCGCCGCTCCATCCGGATCGGCACGTGGTGACCCGGGCACTCGGTGGTCCCGAAGAGGTGGCCCCCGACTTCTTCCTGGTCCCGCTCGGTGGCGCCGAGCGGCTGCTGCTCTGCTCGGACGGCGTCAACGGCATGCTCGACGACGAACGGATCGGTGTGATCCTCCGTGAGGCTCCCGATCCGGGCGTCGCAGCGGACCGGTTGGTGGCGGCGGCGATCGAGGTCGGAGGACGCGATAACGCCACCGCGGTGGTCGTCGATGTGGTGGGATGGGCGCCATGACTGCCGATCCCGTGCGTCGGTCCTACCGTCCCGGTGGCTGGTTCGCGATCTTCGGGGACGGTGCCACCGTGCTCCTGCCACCCTCCGAGAAGCACCGTGTCGCCGCGATCTGGGAGCTGGTCGACGAGGGCGCCGGCTTCGACGAGGTGCTTGATGCTCTGCTGGCCAGCGGCCTGCGTGACCTTCCCGGCTTCGTGCTCGTGAGCGAGACCGAGCAGGGCACCAAGGTCGTGCTGCGCGGCCCTGCCGTGGCGGCCTTCGTGGCCGAGGGGGCGATGGTGCAACTAGCGGGAAGCACCGACACGACGTGGGTCGAGCGGACCCTGACCGGTGTCTCCCGGATGTTCGTCCAGCTGGAGCCGACCGAGGACGTCGACGAGGAGTTGGTGATCACCTCCGGTCTGGTGCGGGTCGGCCGCGTCGAGGAGCCGCCGTACGAGCCTGCTCGAGCTGCGTCGCCCGCTACAGATCTCGACGAGGTCGTGGACGTCGATGAGGACGCCGAAGAGCCCATCGTGCCCGTCCTCACCGACCAGGCCGTGGACTCGGCTGACGACGCACCGGAGGGCGAGGACGCCGCCGCCGGCGAGCCCGAGGTGCCGCCCGCCGACTTCGAGACCTTCGACCCACTGCCTCCCATCCCCACACACGCCACTGAGCCCGCCGCCGACGAGCCCCTCGCCGCTGAGCCGATGTCGAGCGGTGAGCGTCAGCCCGCTGACGCTCCGATCCCCGCAAGCGACCCGCTGTCCGAGGGAGAGTCGCTGGCCTCGGGGGATCGGTTGGAGCGGCCCGCACCAGGCGTGTCGGCGCCGTTGCCGGCACCAGAGCCGATGGAGCCGGTGGCCAGGCTGCTGTTCTCCAGCGGACCCGTGATCGACGTGGACCGCGCGGTCCTGATCGGGCGAGCTCCGGAGATGCGGCGGTTCGCGCCGTCTGATCAGCCCATGCTGGTCACCGTGCCAAGCCCCCATCAGGAGATCTCTTCCACGCACCTGGAGGTGCGCCCCGGCTCCGAGGCGGACCTCGGCTATGCGGTCGTCACCGACCTCGGCTCGACCAACGGCACCGTGTTGATGCTGCCTGGGCAGCCACCGGAGGATCTCAAGCCCGGCATGTCCATCCGACTGCAGGTCGGCGCGATCATCGACCTCGGCGACGGCGCCACCATCCGGGTCACCGGCGTCTAAGAACGAGCCCCTACTGGCACGCGTTCTAACCCTCGCCCTCCACAGGCGGACAGCGCCGATGTGATCTACGCCACTACCATGACGAGATGGAGTCCTCTGCCGCAGGTGAGACCACACCGGCTCTGCTCGACGAGACCATCGGGGCGAACTTCGAGCGCACCGTGGCGACCCACCCCGACCGCGAGGCGCTCGTCGAGGCCGCGACCGGACGACGCTGGACCTGGGCGGATCTCGACCGCGACGTCGATGCGCTGGCGCGCGGGCTGATCGGCGCCGGGATCGCCAAGGGCGACCGGGTCGGCATCTGGGCGCCCAACTGTGCGGAGTGGACACTCACCCAGTTCGCCACCGCGAAGATCGGGGCGATCCTGGTCAATGTCAACCCCGCGTATCGCACCCATGAGCTCGCCTATGCCGTCAACCAGTCGGGACTGCGGCTGCTGATCGCGGCGTCGAGCTTCAAGACCAGTGACTACCGTGCCATGGTGGAGCAGACCCGCGAGGAGTGCCGGACCCTCGAACGGGTCGTCTACCTCGACACCGACGACTGGGCGACCCTGATCGCCGAAGGGGAGGGGATCGCCGCCTCCGCCCTGACCGACCGGATGTCGACGCTGGCGCCGGAGGATGCGATCAATATTCAGTACACCTCGGGCACCACCGGCTATCCGAAGGGCGCCACGCTCTCACACCGCAACATCCTCAACAACGGCTTCTTCACCACCGAGCTGATCGGCTTCACGCAGGCCGATCGGCTGTGCATCCCAGTGCCCTTCTACCACTGCTTCGGCATGGTGATGGGCAACCTCGGTTGCAGCACCCACGGCGCTACCATGGTCATCCCCGCGCCGGCCTTCGACCCGGCCACCACGCTGCGGGTCGTGGCCGAGGAGCGCTGCACCGGTGTCTACGGAGTGCCCACCATGTTCATCGCTATGCAGAGCGACCCGTCCTTCGCCGATCACGACCTGTCCTCGCTGCGCACCGGGGTGATGGCGGGCGCGATCTGCCCGGTCGAGGTGATGAAGCGCTGCGTGGAAGACATGCACATGGCCGAGGTGGCCATCGCCTACGGCATGACCGAGACCTCGCCCGTGTCCTGCCAGACCCGGACCGACGACGACCTGGAGCGACGCACTGCGACCATCGGCCGCGCTCACCCACACGTCGAGATCAAGATCGTCGACCCGCTCACCGGCGAGACCGTCGACCGCGGCGAGACCGGCGAGTTCTGCACCCGCGGCTACTCCGTGATGCTCGGCTACTGGGACGAGCCAGCCAAGACCGCCGAGGCGGTCGACACGGACGGCTGGATGCACACCGGCGACCTGGCGGTGATGCGCGAGGACGGCTACTGCAACATCGTCGGCCGCATCAAGGACATGGTCATCCGGGGCGGAGAGAACATCTATCCCAAGGAGATCGAGGAGTTCCTCTACCTGCACCCCGACATCGAAGACGTGCAGGTGATCGGGGTCCCCGACGAGAAGTACGGCGAGGAGCTGTGCGCCTGGGTCAAGATGCGCGCCGGCTGCGACCCGCTCGACGCCGCGGCCATCCGAACCTTCTCCGAGGGGCGGTTGGCCCACTACAAGATCCCGCGTTACGTCATGGTCGTCGACGAGTTCCCGATGACCGTCACCGGCAAGATCCGCAAGGTTCAGATGCGTGAGGAGTCCGCCCAGGCACTCGGCCTGGCCCGACAATAGGGAATGGGTTGGTCAGGGGAGACACGAGGTCTCTAGGCTGGTCGTCAGTTCCACCCCCGCAACTCAAGTCACACGACGCCTGCTGGCGTCGTACCCCAGCAGATCGAGGAAGGTCCGTGGCGTGCCTACTGGCAAGGTGAAGTGGTTCGACGCCGAGAAGGGCTTCGGGTTCCTC
>JBDHZT010000138.1:0-9527 GCA_039811985.1 Nocardioidaceae bacterium
ACTCATGCGAGGTTCACCGCCAGCAGGGCGAGGACGACGAGGATGACGCCGCCGAGGAGGGACAGGGCGTAGGACCGGACGTAGCCGTTCTGCCACTTGCGCAGCACACCGGCGAGGCCGGCCATCGTCCAGGCGCCACCCTCGACCGCGCCATCGACGCCGCCGCGGTCGATGGTCGCAAGGCCGGTGGCCACTGCCCGGCCCGGGCCGACGACGAAGGTCTCGTTGATCGCGTCGCCGTAGAGGTCGTTGCGGGCGATGGTGATGACCGGCGGGACGTTCTCGGGGGCCTCGCGCGGCACCGGACGCCGGCCGAAGATCGACCAGGCGATCGCGACGCCGACCAGCACGATGACCAGCGCCAGCAGCGACACCACGATCGGCGGCAGCGGTGGCTCCTCGTGTGGAGCCTCACCGACGACCGGGGCGAGGAAGTCCACGATCCAGCCGTTGAGGTAGAGCAGCCCGCCCAGCACGGAGAGCGCACCGAGCACCATCAGCGGGATGGTCATCACCTTGGGCGACTCGTGCGGGTGGACACCGTCGAGCCAGCGCTTGTCGCTGATGAAGGTCATCAGCATCAACCGGGTCATGTAGAAGCCGGTCACCCCGGCCCCGATCAGCGCGGCCGCGCCGACCAGCCAGTTGTGGGCGAGGGCGCTCTCGATGATCTTGTCCTTCGACCAGAAGCCCGCGAAGGGCGGGATGCCGATGATCGCCAGGTAGCCCATGGCGAAGGTGAGGAACGTGATCGGCAGGGCCTTGCGCAGCGCGCCGTAGTGGCGCATGTCCACGTCGTCGTCCATCGCATGCATGACCGAGCCGGCGCCCAGGAACATGTTGGCCTTGAAGAAGCCGTGGGTGAGCAGGTGGAAGATCGCGAAGGCATAGCCGGCGACACCGAGGCCCGCACCGAGCATCATGTAGCCGATCTGGCTCATCGTGGAGCCGGCGAGCACCTTCTTGATGTCGTCCTTCGCGGTTCCGATGACCGCGCCCCAGAGCAGCGTGACGACCGCGACTACGACGACCGTGGTCTGCGCGATCGGAGCGTGCTCGAAGATGAAGTTCGACCTGGTGACCAGGTAGACACCGGCAGTCACCATGGTCGCCGCGTGGATCAGCGCCGAGACCGGGGTGGGGCCCTCCATCGCATCCAACAGCCAGGCCTGGAGGGGCACCTGCGCGGACTTGCCGCAGGCGGCCAGCAGGAGCAGCAGGCCGAGTGCGTTGAGGGTCTTCTCCGAAGCTTCGCCGGCCACGGCGGAGACACCGACGAAGGCGGTGGTCCCGAAGGTCACGAACATCAACGCGATGGCCAGCGACATCCCGATGTCACCGACCCGGTTCATCACGAACGCCTTGATCGCCGCCGCGGCCGCGGTCGGCTTGTGCTGCCAGAAGCCGATCAGGAGGTACGACGCCAGGCCGACTCCCTCCCAACCGAGGAACACGCCGACGTAGTTGGCCGACAAGACCAGGACCAGCATCGCGGCGACGAAGAGGTTGAGATAGCCGAAGAAGCGACGGCGCCGGGGGTCGTGGGCCATGTAGCCGATCGAGTAGATGTGGATCAGCGAGCCGACGCCGGTGATGAGCAGCAAGAACAGCACGGAGAGTGGGTCGAGGAGCAGGTCCATGCCCACGTCGAGGCGTCCGGCTTGGAACCAGGTCCACAGGTGCTGGCCGACCTGGCGATCGTCGGCGTCGCGGCCGAGCAGGCCGAAGAACATCGACAGGCTGATCACGAAGGAGCCGAGCACGGTGGCACAGCCGAGCAGGTGACCCCACCGGTCGGTGACCTTGCCCGCGATGAGCAGGATCGCGGCACCGGCGAGCGGCAGTGCGACGACCAGCCACATCAACGCGAACACACCCGAGGCGTCCGTCGGTGCGACCACCGGGACGTGGGCGGCGCCCTCGTGCGCCATGACGGAGAGATTCACGACGGTCCCCTCAGTACTTCAGCAGGCTCGGGTCGTCGACCGAGGCCGAGCGCCTGGTCCGGAAGATGGTCATGATGATGGCCAGGCCCACCACGACCTCGGCCGCTGCGACGACCATCACGAAGAACGCGGCGACCTGGCCCGAGAGGTTGCCGTGCTGCTTGGCGAAGGTCACGAACGCGAGGTTGCTGGCGTTGAGCATCAGCTCGATGCACATGAAGACGACGATCGAGTTGCGCCTGGTGAGCACGCCGACCGAGCCGATGGTGAACAGGATCGCCGACAAGACGAGGTAGGGGGTCATCGGACGTCCTCCTCGGTCGAGGCGGCGGCGCCGACCTTGCCGGCGACCTCGGGCGCGGTGTCGACCTCGACCCCGAGCTGCCGGGTGATCTGGTCGATGTCCTCGGCGTTGACCGGCGCGGTCCGCACCGTCCCCCGGGCGGCCAGCACTCGGGAGATCGACGACTCGGCTGCGGTGCCGTCGGGCAGCAGCGCGGGGGTGTCGACGGCGTTGTGGCGGGCGTAGACACCGGGTGCGGGCAGCGGGCCGGGGTGGCGGCCGGAGTCTGCGTAGTCCTGCATCCGCTGCCGGGCCAGGTCCGCTTGAGTCACCTTCGGCGTCAACCGCTCTCGGTGAGCCAACACCATCGCACCGAGTGCGGCGGTGATCAGCAGCGCCGAGGTGATCTCGAAGGCGAACACGTAGCGGGAGAAGACCAGATTGGCGAGCGCCTGGACGTTGCCGCCCGCGTTGGCGTCGGAGAGCCCGACCGCGGTGCCCAGCGTCACCTGGCCGACGCTGACGCCGAGCAGCAGACCCAAGATGGTGCCGGCGGCGATGGCGAGCACCCGCTGGCCCTTGATGGTCTCCACCACCGAGTCCGACGCATCGACGCCGACCAGCATCAAGACGAAGAGGAACAGCATCAAGATCGCGCCGGTGTAGACGATGATCTGGACGACGAAGAGGAACGGCGCCTCGAGGACGGCGTACAGCACGGCCAGGCTGATCATCACCACGGCCAGGAGCAGCGCGGCATGCACGGCCTTGCGGACGAACAGCAGACCGAGGGCGGCCACCACCATGATCGGCGACAGGATCCAGAAGACGGTCACGAAGCCCCTCCTTCCTGACCGGCACCGGTCTCGGCCGGGGCGGAGAACTGGCCGCGGTAGTAGTCCTTCTCGTCGTCCCCGAGCAGCATCGGGTGGGGCGGCTGCTCCATCCCGGGCAGCAGCGGCGCCAACAGGTCGCTCTTCTGGTAGATGAGCGACTCGCGGGTCGAGTCGGCCAGTTCGTACTCGTTGGTCATAGTGAGCGCACGGGTCGGGCAGGCCTCGATGCACAGCCCGCACAGGATGCAGCGCAGGTAGTTGATCTGGTAGACGCGGCCGTAGCGCTCACCGGGGCTGTAGCGCTCGTCGGGGCTGTTGGACGCACCCTCGACGTAGATCGCGTCGGCCGGGCAGGCCCAAGCGCACAGCTCGCAGCCGATGCACTTCTCCAGGCCGTCGGGCCAGCGGTTGAGCTGGTGGCGTCCATGGAAGCGCGGGGCGGTCGGCAGCTTCTCGAAGGGATACTGCTCGGTGACGACCTTGCGGAACATGGTCCGGAAGGTCACCCCGAAACCCGCCACCGGGTCCCAGAACTGCTCCTTCAGGGTGGGCATCAGACCTCCTCGGCCGTCGCGACGTGCGTCGGCACGGTCTCGAAGACGAGCGGCCGGGCCGCCCCTCGGACCGGGCCGCCGCTGGGCATGGGGGGCACCGGGAAGCCGCCGGCGAAGGCGTCGTCGGGCTCGTCAGCGGTGTCCTCCTCGGGCTCGCGCTCCCCCACGAAGGAGAGGGCCAAGAAGATCGCGGCCAGCACACCGAGCGCGATCAGCACCCACTTCAGGCTGATCCCGCCGTCGTTCTTGAGGCTCTGGATGGTGGCGACCGCCACGATCCAGAGCAACGAGATCGGGATCAGCCGCTTCCAGCCGAAGTGCATGAACTGGTCGTAGCGAAGCCTCGGGAGCGTGCCGCGCAGCCAGATGAAGACGAAGATGAAGCACAGCACCTTGCCGAAGAACCACAGCAGCGGCCAGTAGCCGGTGTCCGCCCCGGGCCAGACGTTGATGATCGGCCACGGTGCGTGCCAGCCGCCGAGGAACAGCGTGGTGGCGACCGCGGAGACGGTGGCCATGTTGATGTACTCGGCGAGGAAGAACAGCGCGAACTTCAGGCTGGAGTACTCCGTGTGGAAACCACCGACCAGTTCGCCCTCGGCCTCGGGCAGGTCGAAGGGGGCACGGTTCGTCTCGCCCACCATCGCGATGCAGTAGATGACGAACGACGGCGCCAGGATCAGGGCGAACCAGAAGCTGCCCTTCTCGTTCTGCGCGGCGACGATCTCCGAGGTGGACATCGACCCGGCGTAGAGGAACACGGCGACGAAGGCGAGCCCCATGGCGACCTCGTAGGAGATCATCTGGGCACTGGATCGCAGACCGCCGAGCAGGGAGTACGTCGACCCTGACGACCAGCCGGCGAGCACGATTCCGTAGATGCCGATCGACGCGATCGCCATCACGAACAGCACGGCTACCGGGGTATCGGTCAGTTGGAGTGGTGTGCGGTGCCCGAACATCGTCACCTCGGGACCGAACGGGATCACCGCGAACGTCACGAAGGACGGCACGACCGCGATCACCGGCGCGATGAGGTAGACGGTCTTGTCGGCCGCTTTCGGGATGAGGTCTTCCTTCAGCGCGAGCTTCACGCCGTCGGCGAGCGACTGCAGCAGGCCGAAGGGTCCGTGGACGTTGGGGCCGATGCGGTGCTGCATGCGACCCACGACCCGGCGCTCGAGCCAGATGTTGAACAGCGTCAGCAGGACGAGTACGACGAAGATGAGGACGGCCTTGATGATGACTAGCCAGACCGGGTCCTTGCCGAAGGAGGCCAGGCTGTCCCCGCTGGCGGCCAGCACGTTGACCGAGTGCGCGATCACTTGCTCACTCCCTTCACCGTCACCCGGCTCCCGGGTGAGGCCAGGTCGGCCAGCACGCCGTTGCCGAAGGAGTTAGCGGGCACCCAGACGGTGCCGTCCACCATGTCGACGGCTCGCCTGGCCGGCAGGATCACCTGACCGCGATCACCGGTCACCACGACCTCGTCGCCGTCGTCGACGCCGAGTCCGTCGGCGATCGTGGTGCCGAGCAGGACGATCGGCCGACGGCCGGTGGCCCGCATCGCATCCGCCCCGTCTTGGAGTGAGCCGAGGTCGATCAGCTGCTTCCAGCTGGCCAACGCCACCCCGTCCGAGTCCTGGCCGGTCGCGCCTGTCGAGGCCGCGGACGGCTCGGCGCGCTCGCCGTCCCACGGACCCACGCTCTCCATCTCCGCGTGCACCGCGGCGACCGAGGTGAAGCCGAGGGAGTGGTCCATCTCGTCGGCGATGCCGGCGAGCACCCGCAGGTCGGGCAGTGAGGCCGGGTTCGCGAAGACGGCACTGAAGGAGCGTGGCCGTCCCTCCCAGGTCACGAAGGTGCCGGCCTTGTCGGTCACCGGCGCGACGGGGAGCACGACGTCAGCCACGTCGGTGATATCGGTCTCGCGAAGGTCGAGGGCGACCACGAAGGCGCCCGCGAGGGCGGCGCGGAAGGCAGCAGGGTCGGCGGTGTCGTCCGGGTCGACACCGCCGATCACGACACCACCGAGGGTGCCATCGGCGAGCGCGGCGACGATCTGATCGGCGTCTCGTCCGGCCGCGCTGGGGAGTGACTCGACACCCCAGGCTGCGGCCAGGTCGACCCGGGCTGCCGGGTCGGCGATCGGGCGGCCACCGGGCAGCAGGGTCGGCAGACAGCCGGCCTCCAGCGCTCCGCGGTCACCGGCGCGCCGCGGCACCCAGGCGAGCTTGGCGCCGGTCCGGTCGGCCAGCTCGGCGGCGGCGGTCAGCGCGCCCGGGCTGGTCGCGAGCCGTTCGCCAACCAGGATCACCGAGGAGGCGTCGAGTCCGGCGCCGTCGTCCTCGGTGAGCGCCCGCAGCGCCGCGGCCTCCTGACCCGGGACGGTCGGCACCAGTCGCCCAGCCATCTTCTCCAGGCCGCGAGACGTGAACGGGGCGATGGAGATGACGGTGGTCCGGCCGGCCCGAGTGGCCTTGCGCAGGCGCAGGAAGATGGTGCCGGCCTCGTCCTCGGGCTCCAGGCCCGCCAGGACGACGGTGCCGGCGGCTTCGAGGTCGGCGTACGTCGCGGCCTGGGTCAGCACTACCCGCGACCCGAGGAAGTCGGTCTCCTCCGCCGAGAGCGGGCGGGCGCGGAAGTCGATGTCGTTGGTGTCGAGCGCAACCCGCGCGAACTTGGAGTAGGCGTAGGCATCCTCGGCCGTCAGTCGACCACCGGTGAGCACCGCCGACCGGCCAGCGGCGGCCAGTCCGCGGGCGGCCACCGCGAAGGCCTCCGGCCACGAGGCGGGTCGCAGCTCGCCATCCTCACGGATCTGGGGATAGGTGAGCCGGTCGTCGGCGCGGGTGTAGGCGAACGCGAAGCGGTCCTTGTCGGTGATCCACTCCTCGTTGACCTCCGAGTCGTTGCCGGAGAGCCGCCGCATCACCTTGCCGCGTCGGTGGTCGACCCGGATCGCCGCGCCACAGGCGTCGTGTTCGGCGATCGCCGGGGTGGAGACGAGGTCGAACGGCCGAGAGCGGAAGCGGTACTCCGCGGAGGTCAGCGCACCGACCGGGCAGATCTGGATGGTGTTGCCGGAGAAGTAGGACTCGAAGGGCTCCCGCTCGTAGATGCCGACCTGCTGGAGCGCGCCACGCTCGACCAGGGCGATGAACGGGTCACCAGCGATCTGCTCGGAGAAGCGGGTGCAGCGCGCACACAGCACGCAGCGCTCGCGGTCGAGCAGGATCTGCGCAGAGATGTTGATCGGCTTGGGGAAGGTGCGCTTGACGCCTTCGAAGCGGGTCTCGCCTCGGCCGTTCATCGACTGGTTCTGCAGGGGGCACTCGCCACCCTTGTCGCAGACCGGGCAGTCGAGCGGGTGGTTGATGAGCAGGAACTCCAAGATCCCGGTCTGGGCCTTCTCCGCACCCTCGGAGGTGTACTGCGTGTGCACCTCCATCCCCTCGGAGACCACGAGGGTGCACGACGCTTGCGGCTTCATCCGTCCGGGTGGGCCCTGCATCTGCCGCATCGACCCGTCGGGGCCGGGAAGGGCGACCTCGACCAGGCACTGGCGACAGGCGCCGACCGGATCGAGCAGCGGGTGGTCGCAGAAGCGCGGGATGGTGATGCCGATCTCCTCGGCGGCACGGATCACCAAGGTGCCCTTGGGCACACTCACACTGACGCCGTCGATGGTGAGGGTCACCAGGTCGACGGCCGGGGCATCGCTGGTCGAGCTTGTCGAGACCTGACTCATGACTGTGCTCCCGTCATGCCTGCGCTCCCGCCGTGACGAACAGGGTCGAGGCGGCCGGGTCGAACCGACAGCCGCCCTCGACGAGGTGAGCGATGAACTCCTCGCGGAAGTACTGGATCGAGGAGGTGATCGGGCTGGTTGCTCCGTCGCCGAGCGCACAGAACGCGCGACCGAGGATGTTGTCGCACTCGTCGAGCAGCTTGTCGAGGTCCTCTTCCGACCCCTGGCCGCGCTCGAGGTTGGCCAGCGTCTGGGCCAGCCAGTAGGTGCCCTCCCGGCACGGGGTGCACTTGCCGCACGACTCGTGCTTGTAGAACTCGGTCCAGCGCAACACGGCTCGGACCACGCAGGTGGTCTCGTCGAACAGCTGGATGGCCCTGGTGCCGAGCATCGAGCCCGCGGCACCGACGCCCTCGAAGTCCAGCGGGACGTCGAGGTGCTCGGCGGTGAGCAGCGGCGTGGAGGAGCCACCCGGGGTCCAGAACTTCAGCTCGTGGCCCTCCCGGATGCCGCCGGCAAGGTCGATGAGCTCGCGCAGGGTGATGCCGAGAGGCGCTTCGTACTGGCCAGGCCGCGTCACATGGCCGGACAGCGAGAAGATCCCGAAGCCCTTGGACTTCTCGGTGCCCATCGAGGCGAACCAGGTCGCGCCGTTGGCGATGATGCTCGGCACCGACGAGATCGACTCCACGTTGTTGATCACGGTGGGGCTGGCGTAGAGGCCCGCCACGGCGGGGAACGGCGGCCGCAGACGCGGTTGGCCACGGCGACCCTCGAGGGAGTCCAGCAGCGCGGTCTCCTCGCCACAGATGTAGGCGCCGGCGCCGGCGTGCACGACCAGGTCGAGGTCGTAGCCGGAGCCGTGGATGTCCTTGCCGAGGTGGCCGGCGGCGTACGCCTCGGCGACCGCAGCCTGCAGGCGGCGAATGACGTGCAGCACTTCACCGCGCACGTAGATGAACGCGTGATTGGCCCGGATCGCGTAGGACGAGATGATCACGCCCTCGATCAGCGTGTGCGGGCTGGCCATCATCAAGGGGATGTCCTTGCAGGTGCCCGGCTCGGACTCGTCGCCGTTGACGACGAGATACTTCGGGTTGGGGTTGTCCTGGGGGATGAAGCCCCACTTCATCCCGGTCGGGAAGCCGGCGCCACCGCGACCGCGCAGCCCAGAGTCCTTCACCTCGGCGATGATCGCGTCGGGGGTCATGCCGAGCGCCTTCTTCAGTGCGCCGTAGCCGCCTTGGCGCTCGTAGGCCGCCAGCGTCCAGGACCGGTCCTGGTCCCAGTTGTCGGTGAGGACCGGGGTGAGGGTGTCGATCTCGCTCACTGCTCGACCTCCTTCACGGTCACGCTCGCGGACGGGGCGGACCAGTCATGCTCGCGGGCGATCTCCAAACCCTCCAAGGAGGCCGGACCGGCCGACGGACCCTCGTCGGCAAGCCCGTCGCTGAAGCCGGCCAGCACCCGCTCGGCCTCTCGCCAGGTCACGATCTTGGGTCCTCGGGTGGAGTGGACCTCGTTGCCCTCACGCAGGTCGTCGACCAGTTGGGTAGCCGACTCGGGGGTCTGGTTGTCCATGAACTCCCAGTTGACCATCACCACGGGCGCATAGTCGCACGCGGCGTTGCACTCGACGTGCTCCAAGGTGATGGTCCGGCCGTCCTCGTCGGCGGTTGTCTCGTCGTTGCCGATGCCGAGGTGCTCCTTGAGGCGCGCGAAGATCGCGTCACCACCCATCACCGCGCACAACGTGTTGGTGCACACGCCGACGTGGTAGTCGCCGACCGCGCGCCGCTTGTACATCGTGTAGAAGGTGGCGACCCCACTCACCTGGGCGGGAGTGATGTCGAGGATCTCGGCGCAGGCCTCGATGCCCTCCGGCGTGATCCGCCCCTCGGCGCTCTGGACCAGGTGCAGCATCGGCAACAACCCCGAGCGCGGCTGCGGATAGCGGTCCGCGATCTCGACCAGCTCGGCGTAGGTCTTCTCGTCGATGCTCACCAGCGGGGTCCCCTCGGAGTTGTCGGGCGGAGGAGCGGAGCGGGGGAGCACGAGAACTTCGTGGGGTGCTTCATCGGCGGGGTCCCCTCGGAGTTGTCGGGCGGAGGAGCGGAGCGGGGGAGCACGAGAACTTCGTGGGGTGGTTCACCTATC
>JBDHZT010000139.1:0-9410 GCA_039811985.1 Nocardioidaceae bacterium
GGAGCCCCTCTCCCGCGCCGTGGTGGGGCCGAGCAGCCGTCTTCCGCGGTGCTGTGGTGGCCCCGACCCGTCTCCCGCGGTGCTGTAGTGGGTTGGGACCCGGTATACGGGGCACTTTGCCACCACAAGACCGCGGCAGACGCAAGAAGACCGCGGCAGACGCCACCCCCTGCGCACGCCAGTGAGCCGGCCGGCGACCCCAGGCCACCTGATCTCGTCGCTGCCCCGTCGGGCGCAACCACGGGCGACCGGCAAGCCGGCCGACAACCCGAGACCACCGGCCCGCCTCTCCGCGTAGCTGCCCGGCATCGCTGCCCCGTCGGCCAGCACCACCGACGACCAGCAATCCGGCCAGCAACCTCGACCACGGTGTCGGCACCGAGGTAGGACTCAGCCCGGGGGAGGGGCGACGGAGGAGCGCTCGATGAGGGTGGCGGAGAGCCGGATGGCGGCGACGTCGAGCACTTCGCCGTTGAGGCGTTGGACGAGTCGTTCGGCAGCCCGCTCGCCTAGCTGAACTACGGGTTGGCTCATCACGGTGATGGGCGGGGAGACCACTTCGGCCCACTCCGCGTCGTCGAAGCCGATCAGTGAGCACTCCTCGGGGCAACGGATGCCGGCCTGGCGGAAGGCTTGGAGTGCGCCGAGGGTCAGGCCGCTGTCAAGGGTGACGATCGCGGTGGGCGGTGCGGGAAGGTTGAGCAGCTCCAGGGTTGCCAGGCAGGCGTCCTCGCGGCGGAATCCGGCGACCGAGATGTAGTCGGGGACGAACGGCACACCCGCGGCAGCGAGCGCCTGCCGATAACCGGAGGCACGGGTGCCGGAGGTGCTGGCGCGGACCGTCTTCAGTTCGCGCGGGTCCTCGGCGTGCAGTGCCTCCCGATGCTCGGCGCCCGCCCCCGTGATCAGGGCGATGCGTCGATGACCGCGGTGGAGGAGGTAGTCGGTCGCGATCCGGCCGGCTTCGCGGTTGCGGATGCCGACGGAGTCGGCGCGCAGACCGCGGATGCGGCGATCGAGCAGTACGACGGGGAGGCCCTGGTGGATCAGCTCACTGATCAGCTCGCGATCCGACACCTGGGCCGGAGTCACGATCAGCCCGTCGACCCTGCGCTCGACCATCGCCTGTAGGGCACGCTGCTCACGATCGAGCTCTTCAGCGGAGTTGGCCAGCAAGACGTCGTACCCGAAGGCGTCGAGGCGATCGGTGATTCCGCGCAGGGCGCTGAGGAAGAAGTGGTTCTCGATGTCACCGACGATCACGCCGACGGTGCGGGTGGTCTTGGTGATCATGCTCCGCGCCACCATGTTGGGCCGGTAGCCCAGCTCGGACGCAGCGGCGCTGACCAGTTCTCGACTGCGCGCGCTCACCGAGCCGTAGTTGCCCAAGGCACGGGCAGCAGTCGCAACCGACACGCCCGCGAGGCGGGCGACATCGGCCACGGTCGTGTCGCCGATGGGTATCCCGGGAGAGCGTGTGGTCACCGTCTGCTCCCTTCGTCCGGCCGACAGCGTAACGGCGGCGAAGCTCAGCCGCCGACACGCCCCCCGAAATCAACACTTGACAAGACCATCGATCTGTTGAGAACGTTATCAGACCCAGAATGAGAACGTTATCAATCGAGGAGTGAACACCGAGATGACCGAGACAGCCGCTGAGCGCTTGGAGCTCAAGCCGATCGACGCCGACACTGTCGAGAAGCTGGCGGAGAGCATCGCCGAGTACGACGCGATCCGCGACGCGGTCCGACCCCTTGTCGACAAGGGCCTGCACGCCGTCTACTGGGTGGGCGCCGGTGGGTCCCTCATTTGCAGCTACCCAGCCCACTACCTGCTGACCCAGCACGGCCGCGTGCCGTCGTTCCAGGTGCAGAGCGACGAGCTCAACTGCAGCCAGCCCGCCCTGATGGACGAGCACGCGCTGGTCGTGCTGGCGTCCTACACCGGCAAGACCAAGGAGACCGTGGCCGCCGCCGCGACCGCCGCCAAGACCGGTGCCACCGTCATCGCCGCAGCCAAGGCGGACAGCCCGCTGGCCGCGAACGCGCACCAGTCCTTCGTCGGCAAGAGCGACATGTTCGAGCTGCTGGTCGCCTACGCCGTGCTCGAGGCCACCGGCGCCGAGTTGAACTGGGACGCCGTCAAGGTCGGCCTGGAGGCCCTGCCCGGCGCCGTGGTCAACGCCGTCGAGCAGGCCGACGAGGAGCTGGCCTCCATCGCCGAGGACTTCGCCAACGACGACTTCACCTACGTGCTCGGCTCCGGCCCCAGCTATGCCTGGGCCTACGGCATGGCGATGTGCTTCTTGCAGGAGATGCAGTGGAAGCAGGCCGCCGGCTTCAACAGCGGCGAGTTCTTCCAGGGTGCCTTCGAGATGGTCGACGACAAGTCCGCCGTCATCGTCTGGCACGGTGAGGACCCGTCCCGCCCGATGGGCGAGCGCGCCATCGCGTTCTTGAAGACCTACGCGCCGCGGCACCGCGTCGTCGACGTCGCGAAGCTCGAGCTGCCGGGCATCCCCACCGAGGTGCGCGGCCAGTTCTCGCCGATCGTGGTCGGCGCGCTGGCCAACCGGCTCGCGCAGAGGTACGAATACCTCCGCCAGCACAGCCTCGACAACCGTCACTACATGTTCAAGGTCGAGTACTGATGGCGCAGCCGCTGGGCTTCGACGAGGGTCGCTACCTGGCGATCCAACAGGGCGCTGTTGCTGCGGGACGCGCGCTGGCCACCGAGCTGGCCGGCGCGCGCGCCCGCGGTGCCGAGGAGCTCGTCTTCCTCGGCACCGGCGGCGTGAACCTGTTGATGGAGCCGGCGATCCAGCTCCTGGCCAGGCACTCCCGCTTCGCCGCGCATGTGCGTCGGCCGGCTGAGGAGACCCTTGACGGAGTCCGGCGGCTCGACTCCACCAGCGTCGTCGTACTGCCCTCCCTGTCCGGCACGACTGCGGAGACCCTGCAGATCGCCGAGCAGGCGCGCGACCGGGGCGCCCACCTCATCGCCCTGGTCGGCCATGACGACACCCCGCTCGGCGACCTGTGCGACACCGTGCTGGTCAACCACGCCGCGGACGACACCTCCTCGGAGTCCTACTACCTCCAGACCATGATCGGCATCCTCGGCCTGGCCGACGATCCCGCTGCGGCCGACCTCTCGGGCGAGCTCGCCCTCCTGCCGGAGTTGCTGGTCGAGGTCAAGCGGTCCTACGACGCCACTGCGGCGGGCCACGCCGAGTTCATTGCCGCCTCGCCGTGGCACATCTTCACCGCCGGCGGGCCGAGCTGGACCGAGGCGCACTACTTCGCCATGTGCATCCTCGAGGAGATGCAGTGGATCCGGACCCGTCCGGTCCACGCGGCCGACTTCTTCCACGGCACCCTCGAGCTGGTCGAAGACGGCGTGAGCGTGGTCGTGCTCAAAGACCAGAGTGCCTTCCGCCCGCTGGCAGAGCGGGTCGAGAAGTTCCTGGCCGGCCGGACCGACGTGGTCGACGTCATCGACACCGCTGAGGTCGCCCTTCCGGGCTTGACTCCGGCCGCTCGCGGGGTGGCCGGACCGATCGTCCTGGCCGCGCAACTGGAGCGGGTTGCTGCCCACGTCGAGGTGCTGCGCGACCACCCGTTGACGACACGCCGCTACTACAAGCGCGTGGAGTACTGACATGACGATCCCGGAGATCGTCTGCATCGGCGACAACGTCGTCGACGTCTATGTCGACGACGGCATCATGTTTCCGGGAGGCAACGCGGTCAACGTCGCCGTCAACGTGACTCGCATCGGCGGTCGGGCCGCCTACATCGGCGCGTTGGGCACCGATCGGGCGGGCCAGGTGGTGCTCGACTCGCTGCGCCAGGAGGGTGTCGACACCACCCGGACCCGGATCCTTCCGGGCACCAACGCCTACGCCATCGTGCGGCTGATCGGTGGCGACCGGAAGTTCGAGCCCGGCTCGGTCGGCGTCTCCCAGTTCGCTCCCGACACCGCGGACCTCGTGTGGCTCGCGTCGACTCGGGTCGTGCACACGGGGGAGTGCTCGATGCTCGAGGACCACTTGCCGATGCTGCGTGGCGCCGCGACCTTCTTGAGCTACGACTTCTCCGAGCGGCCCTGGGAGTACGTCGAGGCGTACGCCCGCTATGCCGACCTGGCGATCCTGTCTCGACCGGCCGGGACTCAGGACCACCTCCTCGACCTCGCCGGCAAGGTGATGGCCCTCGGCCCCAGCCAAGTCGTCGTCACCACCGGCGCGGGAGGGGCCGTCTGGACCGACGGCGTCTCGCACGTCCACGCGGCCGCGCCAGTGCGCGAGGTCGTCGACACTCTCGGCGCGGGCGATGCACTCATCGGCCGCATCCTCGTCGGACTCAGCCGACGCGAAACCCCAGATGTCTTCATGCCGGCCGCCACCGCTTATGCGACGGCGTCCTGCATGGAGCGCGGTGCCTTCGGACACGCAACCCCCGTTGGATCCACCACCTCGTCACCGAAAATGCAGTGAAAGGCAGGAATGATGCGCCCACGAATCCTCGTCAGCGCGCTTGCTACGACGGCCGTCCTGGCTGGATTGGCGGCGTGCGGTGCACCCGGCACCAGCAGCAGCGACAAGCCTTCGGACGTGGACCTCTCGTCCCCGGCCAAGAAGGAAGGCACGCTGACCGTCGTTACCAAGTTCGCAGACCCCAAGTACGCGCCGTACTTCGAGCAGATTGCGAAGGACTACGAAGCAGCCAACCCAGACGTCACCGTCGACCTCCAACAGGTTGGTGACCAGCCCTACAAGGACAAGATCCGGGTGCTGGCTGCCTCCAAGGAGCTGCCGGACGTCTACTTCTCGTGGGCTGGCGACTTCGCGAACAAGTTCGTCCGGGCCGGCCTTGCCGCCGACCTGAGCGAGGTGCTCTCGCCCGACACCGAGTGGGGCAAGACCTTCTCTCCGGCAGCGCTGCGCGCCTTCGAGACTGACGGCAAGTACTACGGCGTGCCGATCGACCTTGACGCCAAGTTCATGGCCTACAACACCGCGATCTTCGACAAGGTCGGCATCGAGGCACCGCAGACGCTCGAGGACATGATTGCCGACTGCGGCAAGCTCAAGAGCGACGGCTACACCCCGGTCGGCTTCGGGAACCAGTACGGCTGGCCCGCCATCCACTACATCACTCAGCTGAACGCCTACAACGTGCCTGCCGAGGTCCGCGACAAGGACTACAACCCGGCGTCGGGTGAGTTCACCGACCCCGGCTACGTGACGGCGCTCGACCAGTTCAAGCAGATCGCGGACGCGTGCTTCGTCGACGGCACCAACGGTCTGTCCCACGAGGCCGGTCAGGCGGAGTTCCTCAACGGCCAGGCTGGCATGCACTACCTGGAGTCGGTGGAGTTCCAGGCTCTGACGAAGAAGGGCGGCGCGCCGTCCGACATCGCTGACAACTGGAGCTTCTTCCGGCTGCCTCCCGCGGCTGACTCCGCGGGCGACACCAACGCCATCACCGGTGCGCCGGACGGCTTCATGGTCAACGCGCAGAGCAAGCAGGCCGCCCTGGCCGTGGACTTCTTGAAGTTCATGACCAGCCAGGAGAACGGCGCCAAGATGGTGGAGCAGCTCGGCTGGCTGAGCCCGGTGCAGGGCACGGCGACCGCTGACAACTCGTTCCCGCAGCTGGAGGAGGCGCTCGCCGACATCAGCAAGGCCGACGACTTCGCGATCTGGCTCGACACGGTGACGAACGCCGACGTCGCCAACGCCTATCTCTCCGGAGTGCAGGGCATCCTCGACGGGTCGAACGACCCCGAGGGCGTCATGGAGGACGTGCAGAAGGCGGCCGAGAAGGCGAAGCAGCAGGTCGACTGACCGAGCTGAACGAGACGGGTGCGTTGGCCCCGGGCGAGTGAGCCCGGGGCCAACGCCCCAGAAAGTGAGGCCCTGGTGGCACTTGCAAAGCAACGCCGATGGCTGACCTTCGGGTGGGTGATACCCGCCTTGGTCCTGTTGGCCGTCTTCGTCTACTACCCCATCATCGACAACGTCCGGCTGTCGTTCTTCTCGTGGAGCGCCTTCAGCCCGGCACCGGAGTTCGTCGGTCTGCAGAACTACAAGAACATGGCCGACGACCCGGTCTTCTGGACGTCGCTCAAGAACAACGTGGCCTACGCCGTGGTGTCCATCATCTTCCAGGTCGGGATCGCTCTGGTGCTGGCCGCGGTCCTGGAGGAGTTCGTCTGGCCCAAGCTGCGATCGATCCTGAGGTCCATCTACTTCATCCCCTCGGTGATCTCCATCACCGTGGCCGGCCTGCTGTTCTCCTTCATCTACAACCCGCGGTTCGGTCTGCTGAACCGCGTTCTCGGGGCAATCGGACTGGAGAGCTGGCAGCACTCGTGGCTGGGAGAGCAGGCGACCGCGATCTGGAGCATCATCGCAATGTCCCAGTGGCAGAGCATCGGCTACACCACGGTGCTGTTCTGCGTCGCCATGCAGCGCATCCCGACCGAGCTCTACGAAGCCGCCCGGGTTGACGGAGCAGGTCGGATCAGGTCCTTCTTCACCGTGACGGTGCCGATGGTCCGTGAGATGACGACCCTGCTCATCATCTTGACCGTGTCCGGAGCGTTCCTGCTCTTCAACGAGGTCATGGTGATGACCGCCGGTGGCCCGGCGGACTCCAGCCAGGTGCTCGGCACCTGGATGTATCGCAATGCGTTCCTTGCCGACGACATGGGCTATGCCGCGGCTCTGGCGACGCTGATCTTCGCGCTCACCCTGATCTTCGCGATCGTGCAGATGGGTGTCGCCCGGCGCAGGAGGGTTGAGGTATGAACGGCGTAGTAGGCCTGCCCGCCAACCAGAGCTCGACACCGTTCCCGAAGCTGGCGCTCATCGTCGTGATGAGGGTCGTGGTCGTCATCCTCCTGGCCGCGCTGGCCGTGGCGGTCATCTACCCCCTGCTCTGGATGGTGTTCTCGAGCTTCAAGACCAACCGCGAGATCTTCGACACCCCCTGGGGGCTGCCGAGCGCCTTGCGCTGGGAGAACTTCGTCCGGGCCGGCGATGCCGGCGTGGTGCGGTACTTCGTCAACAGCATCCTGGTCACCGCGGGGTCGATCCTGACCACCACCCTGATCAGCGCTTGGGCCGCCTTCGGGCTGGTGCGGGCTCGGATGCCCCTCTCCAACGTGGTGACCGGCCTCATCCTGGGCGGGCTCATGGTGGCACCGACAGTGGCTCTGATCCCACTGTTCGGGCTGTTGCAGAACCTGCACATCTACGACACGCTGTGGGCGCTGGTGGTCTTGTACACCGCCTTCCGGATCCCGTTCACCACGTTCTTGATCCGGGCCTACATGGTCGGACTGCCCTCCTCGATCGACGAGGCAGCGTACGTCGACGGTGCGACCTCGTGGCAGATCTTCTGGCATGTGATCCTGCCGTTGTGTCGTCCGATCCTGGTGTCGGCCGCTCTGCTCCAGGCGCTCTTCGCCTGGAACGAGTTCGCCTTCGCGTTGGTGTTCATCTCGACCAGGGAGAGCAAGACGCTGCCGGTCGGCCTGGTGGACATGCAGAGCCGCCTGCTGACCGACTGGCCGATCCAGTTCGCGGGGCTGACCATGGCCGCGCTGCCGATGATCGTGCTGTTCCTGATCGGGCAGCGGCACTTCCTGCGCGGTCTGACCGACGGCATCGGGAAGTAGGAGTCCCCAGACTCCACCGGCACACTGAACCCGTCGCGGACCCGCGGTGCACACCGCGGGTCCGCGACGGGCTTCTGCCGCTGGCAGAGCTCCCATCGCCGCAATCTCTCGGCCCCGGCCCGGTAGGCTGGGCCACTGCTGCCCCACCGACTCGCCGAGGATCACACTTGTTCGCCACGCTCTCTGACCGCCTTGCCGAGACCTTCAAGAATCTCCGCGGCAAGGGTCGGCTCTCCGAGGCCGATATCGACGCGACCGCTCGCGAGATTCGGATCGCGCTCCTCGAGGCCGACGTCGCGCTGCCGGTGGTCAAGGACTTCGTCGCCGCCGTCAAGGAGCGGGCGAGGGGCGAGGAGGTCAGCCAGGCGCTGAACCCCGCCCAGCAGATCGTCAAGATCGTCAACGAGGAGCTCGTGGCGATCCTGGGTGGTGAGACCCGTCGGCTCCGGTTCGCCAAGAGCGGCCCGACGGTCATCATGCTCGCGGGACTCCAAGGCGCCGGCAAGACGACCCTGGCAGCCAAGCTCGCGCTTTGGCTCAAGGACCAGGGCCGGACACCCATGCTGGTTGCTGCGGACCTCCAACGGCCCAACGCCGTCAACCAGCTGCAGGTGAACGGTGAGCGGGTCGGCGTGCCCGTCTTCGCACCCGAGCCCGGCAACGGGGTCGGCGACCCGGTCGCGGTGTCCCGGGCCGCGCTGGAGGAGGCCAAGCGCAAGCTTCACGACGTCGTCATCATCGACACCGCCGGCCGGTTGGGCGTCGACGCCGAGATGATGCAGCAGGCCACCGACATCCGCGACGCGGTCTCTCCGGACGAGATCCTCTTCGTCGTCGACGCGATGATCGGTCAGGACGCCGTCAACACGGCGATGGCCTTCCTCGACGGGGTCGGCTACGACGGCGTCGTGCTCACCAAGCTCGACGGTGACGCCCGCGGTGGCGCCGCCCTGTCGATCGCCTCGATCACCGGCCGACCGGTCATGTTCGCCTCCAACGGCGAGAAGATGACCGACTTCGACCTGTTCCACCCCGACCGGATGGCCTCACGCATCCTCGACATGGGCGACGTGCTCACCCTGATCGAGCAGGCGGAGAAGACCTTCGACGCCGAACAGGCGCTCAAGGCCGCAGAGAAGCTGACCGGCAAGGGCGGCGACTTCACCCTCGACGACTTCCTCGAGCAGATGCAGCAGGTGCGCAAGCTCGGCTCGATGCAGAAGATCATGGGCATGCTGCCGGGGATGGCGCAGTTCCGCAGCCAGCTTGAGAACTTCGACGAGCGGGAGATCGACCGGATCGAGGCGATCATCTGCTCGATGACCCCGGCCGAGCGCACCAACCCGAAGATCATCGACGGCTCGCGCCGGGCCCGGATCGCCCGCGGCTCCGGGCGGCAGGTGTCCGACGTCAACCAGCTGGTCGACCGCTTCTTCGAAGCCCGCAAGATGATGATGTCCTTCGCCCGTGGCGGCGGCATGCCCGGCCTTCCCGGCATGCCGGGGATGGCGGCCGCTGCGGGTCGCCGCAAGAAGGGCAAGGCCAAGCCAGCCAAGGGCCGGCGAGTCTCCGGCAACCCCGCCAAATCGGCGCCCGCAAAGGCCGCCAAGCCGGCCGCCGACGCCAACCCGTTCGGCAGCCCCGACGGCGAGCCGGTCGACTACGAGAAGGCCGCCGCCGCTCTGGATCTCCCCAAGGACTTCTCGAAGTACCTGAAGTAG
>JBDHZT010000140.1:0-9216 GCA_039811985.1 Nocardioidaceae bacterium
CCCGAGGCGTTCGCGGAGGCGCGGCGCCGGGACGTGCCGGTGTTCCTGTCGGTCGGGTATGCCGCGTGTCACTGGTGCCAAGAGGTTCTTGGGTCGGTGGCTATCGACGAAAGTCTGCGAAACCGGTTTTCTCATCAGCGTCCGCGGTGCATGGTGAGGATGACGAGGGCGGCGGCGGTGATGTGGCCGATGCGCCATGGGCACAACGTGATGCGTCGTAGGGCGTTGAAGCTGGATTTGAACTCGTGAAGGCGCGCGATGAGTACCGCTAGCACTTACCTCACCGTCCGCGGCATCGATGTCGACGTCGTCTACAAGGACATCAAGAACCTCCACATCGGGGTCTACCCGCCGATGGGTCGCGTCCGCGTGGCCGCGCCCGAGCGTCTCGACGACGACCAAGTCCGGCTGGCCGTGATCCAACGGTTGCCCTGGATCAAGCGCCAACGCCAGGAACTCCAGGCCACCGAACGGCAGTCCGAGCGCGAGATGGTCACCGGGGGGTCGCATTTCGTGTGGGGCAGTCGACTGCGACTCAAGGTGATCGAACGTCCTGGTCGCCCACATATCGAAGTCGATGGCAACCGCCTCCTCCTCTACACGCCCCCCGAGGACCCAGCCGAGCAACGCCGGTACCTACTCGAGCGGTGGCACCGTGACCAACTCCGCCAAGCCCTGCCCGAGCTCATCTCCACGTGGGAGGAGCGTCTGGAGCTGTCGGTGCCGAAGTGGAGCATTCGACGGATGAAGACCAAGTGGGGCTCCTGCAACCGCGAGTCCCGCCACATCTGGTTCAACACCGAGCTCGCTAAGAAGCACCCTGACTGCCTTGAGTACATCCTCGTGCACGAGATGGCGCACTACCTGGAGCGCAACCACGGGGAGCGGTTCACCAAGCTGATGGACGGCTTCATGCCCGACTGGCGCCGTCGGCGCGACCAACTCAATGCGGCGCCGCTGGCTGAGGAGACGTGGCAATGACAGCGCCCCGCTTCCCGCGAGGATCTGAGTGGCGGAAGTGGGACATGCACGTCCACGCGCCCGGCACCAAACTGAACGACTGTTATCAACAGAAGGACGGCCAGCCAGACTGGGACCAGTTCTGCCAGATCATCCACGAGTCGGACGTGGCCGTGGTCGCCATCGCCGACTACTTCTCGCTGGACGGCTACTTCACCGCCGTTGAGAAGTACCAGGCGGCGTACCCAGACGACGACAAGCTCTTCCTGCCGAACTTGGAGCTGCGGCTCAATGTCGCGGTGAACCGGGCAGATCAGGAAGTCAACCTGCACCTGATCTTCCGGGCGCCCTTGACGCGGGAGCAGGCCGACAAGTTCATCGGTCGCCTGAACACCGAGGGGACAACAGGGGCGACGAGGGCCAATGTGACCTGCGCCGACCTGAGCACCAAGCAAGACTTCGAGAGTGCGACCGTGTCGCTCGCAAGCATCGAGGAGGCCATCAAGGCAACCTTCGGCCAAGACGCCAGTTACCGACTTGAGCGTCAGCAGCATCTCCTGGTGGTCGCGTCGGCGAAGGGTGACGGCATTCGGGCGGCAGGCAGCGGGGGTCCAGCGGAAGGCGCTCCTCAGCGATGAGATCGACAAGTACGCAGACGCGTTCTACGCCAACGCGGGTTCGCGCGACTACTTCCTCGACACCACGAGACTCGAGACGGACGAGCCGATCGCGCCGAAGCCAGTCATCGATGGTTGCGACGCTCACACCTTCGATGACCTTCGCAAATGCCTCGGAAAGCACGTCACGACTGAAGGTGCCAGGAAGAACATCACCTGGATCAAGGCGGATCCCACGTATGACGGTCTGCTCCAGACGCTGATCGAGCCGAGCGAGCGCGTGGCGATACAGGCCACCGAACCCGACCAGAAGGAGCCCTACAAGGTCATCTCGAAGGTCAAGTTCTCTGGCACCAACGACTTCCCCGCGGATGTTGTCTTCAACCGGAACCTGAACGCCATCATCGGGAGCCGTTCGTCGGGCAAGTCGGCGTTGCTCGCGTTCATCGCACATTCGGTTGACCCTGATGAGACCGTACGGGTGCAGACCGAGGCGGCGGGCCACGATGACCCGAGGAAGGCCGGCCCCGCGGCCGGTAAGACGTGGTACGACGTCGCAGGGATCAGCTGCGAGGTCGAGTGGGCATCCGGCGAGGCCACGGAGGGTCGCGTCATCTACATCCCTCAGAACTCGCTCTACACGATCAGCGAACAGCCTGAGGAGATCACAAAGAAGATCGCGCCGGCGCTCTTCCGGACCTACCTCCCTCTCAAGACCGCACACGACAGCGCGGAGAGCAAGGTTGCGTCGGCCAACGCGGAGATCAAGGCGGCAGTCGATGACTGGTTTGCGCTCGCTGATCGAGCCGCAGCGAAGGCCCAGGAGATCAAGGACCTGGGCGACAAGGCGGCAGTCCAGGCCGAGCGTGATCGTCTCCAGCGCGCCATTGACGAGATCAAGGCTGCCGCCAAGCTGACCGACGAAGAAGTCGCCAAGTACCAAGAGGTCGCGGGTCAACTCGACAGCAAGCGGGCCAGGGTCAAGGAGATCGCTGTCGAACTCGATCAACTGTCTCCGTTCGTGACCTGGGCGGATGGCGCAACCGAGCCCTCGACAGTTCCGGAAGCCGTGCAGGTCACCGTCGCTGTGCGGCCGACAACGATGGAGCTGCCCGACTCGGTAGCCGACCTCGTCGATGGCTTGAAGTCAGACGTCACGGCGGAACTGGTGACGAAGGTCGAGAAGGTGCTGTCTGATTCCGTGGCCGCGGCCGTCGCCGAACGAACGAGCCTGCTTGGCGAGATCCAGACGATTGAGACGGAGAGCGCCGACCTCATCGCCAAGCACGAGGCGAACGAAGAGTTGTCGGGCGTGGTCGCTGAACACAAGAAGCAGATCGCCACCCTGGAGGATATTGAGAAGCGCGAGAAGACCCGCGCGAAGTTGGTCGAGGATCAGAAGAGTGCCGCGGACACAGTCGTCGAGAGTCTCGCCAAGCGAGACGCGGCCCTGAAGGCCCTGGAGGACGCCTTTGCCGCCGAGGAGCGAATCCTGAACGACCTGAAGTTCGGGATCGAGTCAGGTGTCGTGCCGGGCGTCGTCGAGCGCGTTTCCGCGGGCTTCAGCCAGCGGAGCACCAACGACTACATTAAAGCCAAGGGCGATCCTGTCGACTATGCAGCAGCGCAGGCTGATCCCACCAAGTTCCTTGTGGCTCTGCGGGGACACAAGGTCACGCTGAACAAGAACTACGAGGCTTCGACGGTGGCTGCCGACGTCCTCACGGTCACCAACGAGATTCGATTCTCCGCAGAGCTGGACAGCGACCGGATCGGCGGCTTCAGCCTGTCTTCGATGACACCGGGCAAGCAGGCCCTCTTCGCGCTCACGTTGATCCTGAACGAGTCCCAGGAGCCGTGGCCGCTACTCATCGACCAGCCTGAAGACGACCTCGACAGTCGCTCGATCTACGACACCATCGTGCCGTACCTGACGAAGCGGAAGCGGGAACGCCAGATCATCATGGTCAGCCACAACGCGAACCTGGTCATCGGCGCAGACTCGGAGGAAGTCATCGTCGCGAATCGCCACGGTGCTGATCGGCCCAACGCGGGTGGACGGACCTTCGAGTACCTCACCGGCTCGCTGGAACACTCGCAAGATCGGGACGACACGAGCCCGACCGTCCTCGGTCGCCTTGGTATCCGTGAACATGCCTGCGAGATCCTCGACGGCGGCGAAGAGGCATTCCAGAAGCGCCGGGAGAAGTACAAGATCTGAGCGGGCCTGTCGGGCGCCTGAAGTCGACGCTGACTGTCGGCCCCAGATGATCGAATACACGTATGGCGGTGGATGTGCGGCGTGCGGTGCTCGCCTACCTGGTTCGTGGAGCCGACCCTCGTTTCAGTCACCACTATGTTGTGGCGAACGTCAGCCAGGAAGTCGGTTGCACCGACACCGAGGTGTGGGAAGCCATCTGGGGACTCGTCGGTGACGGACTCGTCTTCCTCGACACCGCCAGGCAAGGGTCAGGCACCGACAACTGGCGCTGGCGACTGTCCGCAGACGGCCAGCGGGTCGCCAAGGGCGGCACGTGGGAACCTCGGGACCCAGACGGCTTCCTCGCACGCATCCGCCGCGAGATCCCAGAGCTGGACGACCTCGTCGAGCTGTACCTCACCGAAGCGCTGCAGTCATTCAACGGGCGCTGCTACCTCGCGACGTCCGTGATGCTCGGCGTGGCTGCCGAGCGGGCCTTCCTGGTGATGGCCGCGTCCTTTGCGGCGTCATCACTTCCAGGAGCGTCCGCCATGGCCAAAGAGCTCGACAAGCCTCGCAGCAACTACTTCGCCCTGTGGGCGGAATTCAGGAAGCGCATCGAGCCCGTTCGGCAGAAACTTCCGAACGGGCTGGCCGACCCCCTCACCCTGGACGCTATCGCTGACCTCATCCGCCTGACACGCAATGAGGTCGGCCACCCGACCGGGCGGCAGATCGACGTGGACACCGCTCGCGTGCACCTGACCATCGCCCCGGTGTACCTGCGCAAGATGTCGCTACTCGCCACGCACTTCGCGGGCGCCACCGAGGGGAGCACCGGGTGACCGAGATCTTCATCCCTGTCCATGTCGGCTCGGAGCCGCACGCGCACTGGGACGACATTGAAGACCGCCAGCGCCAGTACGGCGACGAGGCCGCGCCGTGGCTCCGGGAGCAGCGTCGCCCGGCGCTAGCCAGCGCGGCCTTGGACTGGAGCGCGCTTGGCTTCGAGCCGCGGTGGGTTGGTTTCGACACTGCCGATTGCGCAGCTGCCCTGCATCCGAGCGTTTTCTCAGGACGCGGCGCGGCTGAGTTCGACCGGTTCCGCCAAGGGGCTCAGAGCCGTGGAGAGTTGGCGATCGTCATCTCGCCCGTGGGCAAGGCCGACGACGGCACGCGCGTGCATAACATCTTCTCCTCAAACGACGACTCCGTGTACCTAGCACGGTTGGAATCGTCGATCAGCAGCAGGCCATTGGGTCACGGCGCCACCGCGCGAGCGGCTGGTGATCTCAGCGACGCCGACAGTCACTTGGCGCTGCGGCTGCTGAGCTGCAGTCCACCGCTGCCGTGGCGTGCACTATCGCTGCACGGGGTGACTACCGAGGCGTACAACGGCACCCTTCACCACCCGGCGCAGGGATCCCTTGAGCCAATCATCGTCACGGAACTCGGGGAGCCGGTGGTCGCTGCCTGGGTCTCTCCGGATGGGGTCGAGCGGCGCTACGTCGTGCCGATTGAGACGCCGTGGCCAGTGTTGCTCCGGTGGCTCATGGAGCAGGCGCTGCCGGAGTACGTGCCAGGGGCGATGCGGCGCGCGAGACGCCATCTCACGATGGACGCAAACCTCATGACACGGCGGGAACGCGCTGCGCGCGCTGCGCTGACGGGGCTCGAAGACGAGTACGCCGCGCGTCATGCTGAGCTGGCCCGCGAGTTGGCGGAGGCTGAGCAGGGAGCGTCGGGCGTACGGGAGGGCCTGCTCTACGGCACCGGTGCAACACTCGTCGGCGCAGTCCGCTCTGTCTTGGAGTGGGCGGGCGTGACTGTCGTCGATCTCGACGATCACCTCGGCGGTACCAGGAACGCCGACCTGCTGTGCCGCTTCGATGGACGCTCTCGGCTTGTCGAGGTGAAGTCCGCCAGCGGCAACGCACCCGAGCGCGCATACGAGGATCTTGTTCGTCATCTACGCGAATGGCCCGATCTGACCGGCAGCACGCCGGTGGACGGCGGGGCTCTTGTCATCAACCACCAGCTGCGGTCGATACCGCACGAACGGAGCCCTCAGCCGTATGGTCGCCCGGAGTTCCTGGCATCGCAGACCGAGCCCGTTGTCACAACCCTGGACGTCTTCGCTGCTTGGCGCGAGGAGGACGGAGCCGCCGTTCGCAGGCTGCTGTTCGGTGATGGGCCAGGGCCGGAACCCACCCAGGTTCGCGGCGACACGACGCCCACGGACCAACCCAGTTCCACAGGGTCGGCCGAGCGCAAGCGGGGCTGGCTGAGGCGTCGCTGAGCTCGCCGGGCTGTCCATCCCCACGGACAAAACCCGACTTGACGTGCTGATCGCCAAAGTGCTGCCGGTGTTCACCCGTTAACCCTCGCCCTCAGAAGTCGGACGGGCCATAGTGCTGGGATGGCTGCAGCAACCGATGTGATCCCCGCCGGTGTCATCGAGCACGACGGCATGCTCTGGAAGCCTCGTCGGGGAGCGACCGCTTCCACCGCGGAGTTCATCGCCGCGCGAACCCTGTTCATCGAGCTCCACAACGATGCGATGTGGAATCCCTGGGTCCGCGACGAACGCGCGGCCGACATCGACCAGACCGCCGAGATCATGGGGCAGTGGCAGCGAGCCGAGCCTGGCCACCGCCACAAGAGCCTCAGACGATGGGAGGCACAGCAGGCGCGGCGCAAGCGCAAACGGGAGCAAGAGCGCGCCGAGGACGAGGCCCGCCGGGAGCGCGACAAGGCACGCTACGACGAGCAGCGCTCCACCGCCCGGCTCCGCCTGATCGAGGTGCAGGCGAGTCTCGACCACGGGCTCGCCGAGCTGGTCGGCTTACGCGACGGCACGAAGTTCCCCGCGATGGATCCGAAACGTCGCGCGCATGAGATCGAGGAGCTGGAGCAGTAGGTCGAGCGGCTCCGCGCGGAGGTCGACCGCCTGACGCCGATCGTCGGCGATCCCGAGGACGTTGTCGATGAGCACGGCTGGCTGCCACGCGACCGGCGCGAACACACCTGGTGGTCGTACCGGCTGGAACGCGAGCGCAAGGTCCGCGACCTCAAGCACCAGCTGCCACAGCTGGTGGCCACCCTCAAGGCCACCACGGACCGTGCCGAGCGCCGTGACCGCCGGGCCAAGCTGGCTGAGGCGACGCGCGGCCTCGAACGCCTGATCGCCGAGGGACCGTTCACGTCCGAGGAGATGTGCTCGGAGTGTGCGACGTCCATGGCCCATCACGGGTGGGTCTGGCCGCCCGGCCACCCGTGTCCCGCTTGGCCCGGCTGGGCGGCCCGGATGCGCGAGGTGCGACAGATGCTTGAGACGTTCGCCAAGCACCGCGATGGCGAGGCATTGCCGCCACCGAAGACCAAGCCTCAACCGCTCGCTGTTGTGCCCTCCGGGCTTCCCATCGCAGAGGTCGTCGCCAAGCTTACCGAGCTCCAGGCCCAGTTCCCCGACGCCGAGGTACGACGCGGCCGCGCGAATCGATGGGAACTGTGGTCAACTGCGACGTCCGAGAGCGAGCAGCTCGGGGGCGGCCTTGCGACCTGTCTCCTTGGACGACGATCCTTCGAATGAGTCCGGCGGTCACATGATCGGATTGCTCCATGGCACGCCGGGACGTCAATGACCGCCAGCGAGCGATCCTCGGTTGGATCGCCGACGGATGCCCCGAGCGCGACTGGCCCGACGAGACCCATAAGCACTCGGCCCGCGCGCTGGCCACCCGGGGGCTCGTGAAGGTGTCTCGGTCGAGCGGTCGATGGAGCGCCGCCCTGACGGAGGACGGGAAGTACTTCCACCAGCACGGCAAGTACCCCGTAGGCCATCGCTTCGGCCCAAAGCCACGGGAGCCTGCGCGACCTGTGGACGCTCCAACAGCGGCCGAGCCTGTCAGCAAGCGGGGCAGGTCGAAGGCGCCGAGCAACGACACCGTCAACAACTGCGCGGTTGACTCGCCGTTGCGCCTCAAACGCCGAGGCAAGGGCACTCTCGCGGGTAGTCCAGAGGATGCGCCAACCCATCCGTGGGCTGAGCGGGTGCTCATCTCCGTCAAGGAGGCTGCCTGGCTGCTCAGTGTCAGCGAAGGCTTGATCCGCGAAGCCGTACGCACAGGGGACATCGACCGTGTGTACATCGGCGCGGGCACCACCAACTACCGCGTCGTCCACGACTCGTTGCTGGCATGGGTCAACACCATGCCGACCGAACCGGTGCGGCGGCGGTGGTGAACGACGGCCCCGAGCCACGCTGGGAGGCGCCGATCGCGCGCCCGTTGTATGTGACACTGCGACGGGCCTCCGAGCTCATCGGCGTTCCGTACTGGCAGATGCACGGGCTCTCATTCGTGCTGGAGACCCGCTACTTCGGGGAAAAGGGCGGCGCGCCACGGGTGCTGTTGACGTCCATCGACGAGTTCATCCGTCTGCGGGACGACGGCGAGGATGCGAGAGCCGTGCTTGCCGCCCGAAAGGACTTCCGTGGCTGGTCGCCCTACTTGAGCCAACCGGCATGGCGGGCGGCTGCGCCAGATCCACGCAGCCGGCGCTGGCGGCGGAACTGGTGCAGCCAGTGATCAGCCACCCTCGTTCCGCGCCCTGCTGGCCGGTGGGGCCGTCAGTTGCATCCCGTCATAGAGCTGCCAGTTTGTCGACCGACTCGCGTAGCGCGTCTTCGCCGGCGCGTACGTGGTGGCTGAGGACGGTGGTGAGCTTGTCGCCGAGGTACTGGGCGACGACCTCCCAGGGCTCGCCCAGCTCCTCGTGGAACCACTTGGTCGCGGCGTGGTGACGGAGGTTGCGGTAGACGATCGTGCGCGGCCATGCGTTGGCTGAGTCGTTCGCCTCGACCCACGCGCGGACACGGTGCCAGCGCTCGTTGTGGGCTTCGGGCTTCACGGGGAGGCCGGTCTCGGTGTCGACGAAGAGCCACAGCTCGTCCTCGGGTGCAACCGGGTAGTTCCACCTCGCGAGGTTCCGATCCTTCTCCTTCCCCACAAGTGACGCGACGTTGGCGTCCCTCTTCCTGGGCGTTGACGACCTGCGGGAGGGTTGCTTTCGCGGGCAGGTCGAGCAGCTCCTTGACACGGAGGAGGAGTTCGTCACGCATCAGCGACTTCGGCAGCGGCACTTCGTGAAGGGTGTGGTTCTTCACCGGCCCACTGAACGCAGCCTCTCGACCTGGGGTGATCCACGAGCGGTTGATATGGACCTAACCGTGCTCGAAGAACACATCGATCGCCCGCAGGGCGTTCTGCTCGCCGAGGCGCAGGCCGCCGAAGCCGGCCACGCGGATCTTCGTGCCGAAGAGGGGGAGCCGGGTGAGGAGCGGTCGGTGCCGTCCGGGCCGCAGAGCGTGTCGGCGGCGTCGGCCATCGCCTTCACTTGGCGCGTCTCGGGGCGGAGTCTCGGGTCGACGTACTGCGT
>JBDHZT010000141.1:0-9196 GCA_039811985.1 Nocardioidaceae bacterium
GCCCGGACCAGGTGCCCCTGTGGCGGCCGACTGCGCAGTCGCTCGCGGAGGCGCCGATCCAGCACTATCTCGCGGACCTGGCCGACCAGGGGCTTTCCTTCGACGACTACGGGTCTCTGTGGCGATGGAGCATCGCGGACCTGCCCGGTTTCTGGGCGTCTGTGTGGCAGCACTTCGGCCTCGACCAGGTGTCGTCGTACGACGAAGTGCTGGCCGACGCGTCGATGCCCGGTGCCCAGTGGTTCACCGGAGCAAGAGTCAACTTCGCGGAGCGTTGCCTGGCGACCGGAGCCGACGACAAGGTCGCGATCATCGGCGTCACCGAGGCCGGCGCCCGGGAGGACCTCACCTACGGCGAACTGCGACGTCAGGTCCGCAGCCTGGCTAGCAGCCTCCGCGAACTCGGAGTCCAGCCGGGCGATCACGTGGCCGGCTACCTGCCGAACGTGCCTGAGGCGGTGGTGGCCCTGCTGGGCTCGGCTGCGGTTGGTGCTGTCTGGACGTCGGCCTCGCCGGACTACGGCACGGCGAGCGTGCTCGCCCGCCTCGAGCAGGTCGAACCGGTGGTGCTGTTCGCGGCCGACGGATACCACTTCGGCGGGAAGACCCACGACCGGCGGTCGGAGGTGGCCGACATCGTGGCCGGGCTGCCGGGTCTGCAGTCGGTGGTCACGGTCTCAGTGCTCGGCCTTGAGCCGTTCGACCTCGGTGGCGTGCGGTCCGTTAGCTGGGCCGACGCGCTCTCCCGCAGCGCCGTACCCTCCAACAACGAGACACCCACCTTCACCGACACTGCCTTCGGCGACCCCCTGTGGGTGCTGTGGTCCTCGGGCACGACCGGGACACCGAAGGGCATCGTGCAGGGTCATGGCGGCATCACCCTAGAACTGCTCAAGGCGTCGGCACTCGGGTGCGACATCCGTGAGGACGACTGCTACTTCTTCGTCAGCTCGATCGGGTGGATGGTCTGGAACTTCATGGTCGGCGGACTGCTGCTCGGCGCCACCATCGTCTGCTACGACGGCTCGCCGACCCACCCCGATCTCGACGGGGCCTGGGCAATCGCGGAGTCAGTGGGCGCGACCGTGGTCGGCGTCGGTGCCGCCTATCTGATCGCCGGCCACCGCGCCGACCGCCGACCAGCGGCGCAGCACGATCTACACCGGGTCAGGACGATCCTGCAGACCGGCTCCACGCTGCCTCCAGAGACCTGGCACTGGCTGTGCGAGCAGGCACTGCCCGGCGTCTGGCTGCAGTCGATCTCCGGTGGCACCGACGTCTGCTCGGCCCTGGCGGGGGCGAGCCCGTTGCTTCCTGTGTACGCCGGCCGGATCCCCGCCCCGGCCCTCGGCGTCGACCTGCAGGCATGGGACGAGCAGGGTCACCCCGTCGTCGGCGAGGAGGGCGAACTGGTCGTGACCCAGCCGATGCCGTCGATGCCGCTCTCCTTCGTCCGCGACCCGGACGGGTCGCGCTACTACGAGAGCTACTTCTCGGTCTATCCAGGCGTGTGGCGACACGGGGACTGGGTAGTCATCGAGGACGACCTGGGTCTGACCATGGCCGGGCGATCGGACGCGACGCTGAACCGGCAGGGCGTCCGGCTCGGGTCCGCCGACATCTACGGCGTGGTCGACAACCTCCCCGAGATCGCGGACAGCCTGGTCGTCGGCGTCGAGGAGCCCGACGGCGGCTACTACCTGCCGTTGTTCGTCGTACCAGCGCCCGGCGTGGTGGTGGACGAGGACCTCCGCCAGCGGATCAACCAGATGATCCGCAACAGACTCTCTCCTCGCCACGTCCCCGACGCAGTCGTCGAGGTTGCCGCCGTCCCGCGGACGCTCACCGGCAAGCGCCTCGAGGTCCCGGTCAAGCGCGTGCTGCAAGGCCGACCCGCGGCGGAGGTGGCCACCGGGTCGATCACCCACCCCGAGATGCTGGCCTGGTTCGAGGAGCACTACCGGCAGCGCAAAGAAAGCTAGTCGGCCCGCAGCGGCCACGGTGCAAGACTCGGGGGATGGCGGTGCTGGAAGACATCCTGCCGCTGGGCAGCGAGCTCGAGCGGTCGTACCCCGTGTATGTGCGTGGCCGATTGAAGTTCCGCGTCAAGCAGATCGTCTACGTCGCGTTCTCGCGTGACGAGGCGATGATGGGCTTCGGGTTCCCGAAGGAGGAGCGTGAGGCGCTGGTCGCGAGCGAGCCCCACAAGTTCCTGATGCCCTCGACCTCCGACATGCGCTTCAACTGGGTCGAGTCGAACCTGGCGGCGCTGGACCCGACCGAAGCCCGCGAGCTGGTCGTCGATGCGTGGCGGATGGTCGTGCCCAAGAAGCTCTCCCGCGCCTACGACCTGCTCCATCCCTACGGGCCAGGAGCACCCGAGCCCCGAGGCGAGCCACACTGAGGACGGGCGGTTGACCCGAGAAGACACGAAGGTCTCCCGCAGCAAGGCGGTGCGAGCAGCCCCACTCCCTAGTTCGACGAGCTGGGCGACGCATTGATGCTCGCCAGGTCTTCGGGCGAGTAGCAGGCCTGCGTCAATGCGCTGTACTCACCGGACACGGTGTCTCTCACCTTGTGGGCGTCGTCCTCGAAGTTGCGAGCGAAACGCTGCACGGCCGCCCCGGGTGGACCGTCAACGACCTTCAGCATCTTCGCGACCACATCTCGTTGCTCAGCCAGCACAGTCGACGCCGATCCGAGGGCATCCTGGCACGCCGACACGAACTCGCGGTCGGACATCTCCTCAAGCTTGGTCGATGCCTTGTCGAGACCCGAAACAAGCGGGTCGAGGCCCTGGTGGAAACACTTGCGCCATGCGTCGTACCCCCTATCACCTGCGGTGTTGCAACGCCTGATCTGCTTGGCCGAACCAACCACTGCGAGCGCGTCCTGAGCCTGCTGGGCCGCCGCATTGAGCTCCGTGGAGTCGGCCTCGACGAAGAAACCCTCAGCAGGACTGGCTGCCGATGTCGGCGAGGACGGCGAGGACGACTCGGCTAGGCCGCCGTCGGAACCCCCGCCGCAGGCGGCCAGAACCGGCAGAAGACAGAGGCTCGCAAGGATCGAACGCACGCCGCATCGTAGCCCTGACGTTGGCACCGATTCCGACGAATCGAGCACCCCGGCCAGATGGCGAAGCCGAACTCCGTGCCGTCCCCTGACGAGGCGCCAGCACCGCTCCATTGAACTACAGGCGTGGGTCGACGGGTTCTGACTCCAATGCGAGGACGGCGAAGACGGACTGGTGCACCTTCCAGAGCGGCTCGTGGGCGACGAAGGCCGCGAGTGCGTCGAGGCCGAGTCCATGCTCGCGTTGGGCAAGATGGCGCTTCTTGCCGAGGTGGCGCTCGCGGAGCACGTCGAGGGAGTCGGTGTAGTCGGGCCCGTAGATGATCCGCAGATACTCCCGCCCACGCATCTTGATCCCCGGCTGGATGCGCGGCTCGGTCAGTGAGGCGGGCTTGACGACCATGCCCTCTCCCCCGCTGGCGGTCAGGTCGAGCCACCACCGGGTGGCGGCCTCCCGTTCCTCTCGGGAGGCGAGGTCGACGAACCGGTGTCGGGTGGGCGTGATGAGCTTGCCTTCGAGCTTGGCGAGCTCGGTGAGGTGCCACTCGTGGGACTCGGTGAGGGCGAGGGCGCGGCCCTCGGCGGCGAGGATCTGGAACGGCGCCAGCGTGACTCCGTCGAGGCCGTCAGTGGGGGCGACGTACGCCGCATACGCGTCGCGGAAAGCCTCCGCATTCGCCAGCCGCTGCTGCGACCGGTCGATGAGACCGCCGACATCGAGGCCCCTGGACGCGGTCTGCTCGAGCGCGGCGATCGCCTCGGGCAACACGACCCGGGCTGCGGCGCCGACGGAGGCGTACTGCGCCTTGATCAGGTCGATCGCCTTGGCCGACCACGGCAACAGCTCACAGTCGAGGGCTAGCCAATCGGTGTCGAGTGAGTCGAACAGCGGTGCGGCGGCCGTGCGGAGGCGGTCGACCAACTCGGCAGTGTCAGGGAAGAACGACCGGCCGGTGCGGGTGTAGACCACTCCGGTGCTGCCGTCGCCGACCCCGAAGCGCCGGTGCGCCACATCGACGTCGCGCGCGAGAACGGCGATCGCGCGGGAGCCCATGTGCTTCTCCTCGCACACCACGCGGGTGACGCCCCAACCGGCATACTCCTCGAAGGCCTGCTCGGGATGCTCGAGGAAGCCCTCGACCTTCGAGGTCGCGACCGGCGACATGGTGGGCGGCAGATAGATCAGCCAGCGCGGATCGACTGCGAAACGGCTCATGATCTCCAGCGCGGCCGCGGCATTCTCCTCGGGGATCTTGACCTTGCCGGCGTGCGTGGTCTCCAGCCACCGCGTGCCGGCGACGTCACCGATCTTGAGGACCGCCGGCTCTCGGTCCGCTGTGGTCGGAGCGAGCGGGCGAACCGGTTCGTACCACTCCTGCTCTGCTGGGACGGAGACGATCTCACGCTCGGGGTAACGCAGCGCGGTGAGCGCTCCGCCAAACACAACACCTGTGTCCAGGCAGATCGTGTTGTTGACCCACTCCGCCGTCGGGACCGGCGTGTGGCCGTAGACGACCATCGCCTGACCGCGGTAGTCATTGGCCCACGGATAGCGGACCGGCAGGCCGTAGTCGTCGGTCTCGCCCGTGGTGTCGCCGTAGAGCGCGAAGGCACGCACTCGACCGGACGCACGTCCGTGGTAGGCCTCCTTCAGCCCTGCGTGTGCGACGACGAGCTTGCCGTCGTCGAGGACGTAGTGGCTGATCAGGCCGTCCATGAACGCCAACGCCTGCTTGCGAAAGTCCTCGGGTTGGCCGTCCAACTGGGCAAGCGACTCGGCAAGGCCGTGCGAGACGGTGACCTTCGCGCCCTTGAGGGCGCGCACCAGCTTGGCCTCGTGGTTGCCGGAGACGCACAGTGCGTGCCCGGCCGCGACCATCCCCATGACCAGGCGGAGCACGCCCGGCGTGTCCGGGCCGCGGTCCACCAGGTCACCGACGAAAACGGCCTGTCGTTCCTCCGGGTGGGTGGCGTCGACGGCGCCCGTGTCGTCGTACTCGATCGTCCAGCCGAGCTCGGTCAGCAACGTACGCAGCTCGGTGGCGCAGCCGTGGACGTCACCGATGATGTCGAACGGACCGTGGACGTCCCTGCGGTCGTTCCAGGGCCGCTCACGGACGATCTCGGCAGTGTCGATCTGGTCGCCGCGCAGGACATGAACGCGGCGGAAGCCCTCCCTACCCAGCCGTCCGAGCGACCGCTTGAGGTCGCGCTGCTGCCGAGCAACCACATGGCTGCCGAAATTGCGATCCGGACGCTGCGTGTTGCGCTCGATCGCGACGGACTCCGGGATCTCGAGGACGATCGCGTCCACGAGCACGTCGTGACTCTTGGCTAGCTTGACCAGCGCGGCGCGTGACGCCTGCTGGACGTTGGTGGCGTCAACCACGGTGAGCAGGCCGCGGCGCAGCCGGGTGCCGACGATGTAGTGGAGGACGTCGAAGGCATCCGGCGTGGCCGACTGGTCGTTCTCGTCATCGGCGACCAGGCCGCGGCAGAAGTCGCTGGAGATGACCTCGGTGGGCTTGAAGTGGGTGCGCGCGAAGGTGGACTTGCCGCTCCCGGAGACGCCGATCATGATGACGAGTCCCATGGCGGGCACGGTGACCTGCTGCTTGCCGGCTGTTGCGTCAGTCATCGGTTCCCTCCCTCCGGATGAAGATCGCCATCTGCGTCGGCTGGCCGAGGTTCTCATCCAGATCGCCGATGCCGCGGCGCTCGACCGCATAGTCGTACGTCGCTGCGACGCGACCGCTCCACGTTGCGAACTCGTCGCGACTCCACTCGAACCGGTGGTCGGGGTGCCGCATGCCGACGAGCCCGTCGTAGAGAGCGTTGTACTCCCGATTCGGGGTCGTGACGACGACCGCTCCGGGCCGGGCGGTGCCGAAGACGACGCGTTCGAGTGCTTCGAGCCGGGGCGGGTCGACGTGCTCGACAACCTCCATCAGGACGGCGGCGTCGAAGCCGGCGAACCGCTCGTCCTCGTAGGTGAGAGCGCTTTGGAAGAGTACGACGCGCGCGGCCTGGCGCTCGCTCATCCGATCAAGGTGCAGGCGCCTCGCGGCGTACTGGAGTGAGCGGGTGGAAACGTCACATCCGGCGACTCGGGTGAACGCTGACGTCTTGACCAGTCGATCCAGGAACTGGCCCGGGCCGCAGCCCAGATCGATCACCGACCGCGCGCCGAGGTCGAGTAGCACCTGGTGGACGGCGTCGTGACGTTGGGTGTTGAGCGGGACCCGCCTCTCCTCTGGCTGCGCTGTCTCCTCGTCCGCCGCCGGCTCGACGGCCTCCTCGAGCTCGTCGCCCAGCTCGGCCAGCCGCGCGAGAGCCGCCCGGGTGAGTGCGCTGCGACGACCCAGGTAGCGGCGGGTGATCAGGTGGGCGTCGGGGTGGCTCGCCAGCCAGCCCTCGCCCGACCGGAGCAGCTTGTCGACCTCGTCGGGGCCCTGCCAATAGTGCTTGGACTCGTCCAACACTGGGAGCAGGACGTGCAGTTGATTGAGCGCGTCGGCCAACCTGACCACGCCCGTCAACCGCAGACGGACGTAGCGCGAGTCGCCCCACTCGATGAAGGCGTCGTCGAGCGGGATGGGCTCTGCCTCCACTGTCCAGCCGAGCGGTTCGAAGAGTCGGTGCGCGACCTCTGCGCCGCCGCGACACGGCAGCACCGGGATCACGATCTCGAGCGGGATCGCCGAGTCGGCGAGCTCCTGCCGGGAGTTGCACCGACCGCTGCGGGCAGTGCTGAACACGTCCGCCATCGCCACCCCGAGCAGGGACGAGGCGGCGTACGACCGATCGTTGACGTACTGCGCCAGGCTGAAGTCAGGAGCGTTCTTCGCGCGTGAGCGCGCCAGCCGGATGGGGTCCACCGTCAGCATCAGCGCGGCGGTGCACCGCTCGTCGGTGGCTTCGGGATAGAAGACCGTCACCGTGCCGAACGACTGCTTGAACTCCTGCACCCGGTCGGGGTGCTTGTGCAGGAGGTAGCCCAGGTCGGTCGCCGGTTGGTGGGTGGTGGAGACGGTCAGCAGCACGCGCTCAGTCTGCCTGAGGGGCCAGGCGCACGGGCTGGGAGGAGCGCAGAGCATCTCCGTAACGGACGGTGGGTCCGAGGAGACGGAAGCCTTGACGCATCCGTCTGCGAAAGGCCCCAGCAATGACCACCGACCTCGACTTCGGCGGCCTCAAGGCCACCTTCGTCAACTGCACCCTCAAGCGCAGCCCCGAGCCCAGCCACACTCAAGGGCTCGTCGACGCCAGCGCTGCCATCATGCGCAAACATGGGATCGTGGTCGACGAGATCCGCTTCGTCGACCACGATGTTGCGACGGGTGTGTATCCCGACATGCGGGAACACGGCTGGCAGACCGACGCTTGGCCGGACCTCTACCCCGGGATCCTGGCCAGTGACATCCTCGTCGTCGCGGGCCCGATCTGGCTCGGCGACAACTCCTCGCAGACCAAGAAGTTCATCGAGCGGATCTACTCCCTGTCGGGTGAACTCAACGAGAAGGGGCAGTACCTGTTCTACGGCCGAGTCGCCGGCTGCCTGATCACCGGCAACGAGGACGGGATCAAGCACTGCGCGCAGAACATCCTCTACAGCCTTCAACATGTCGGCTACACGATCCCGCCGAACGCCGACGCCGGATGGATCGGTGAGGCCGGCCCCGGACCGTCGTACCTCGACCCCGGCAGTGGCGGGCCGGAGAACGACTTCACCAACCGCAACACCACCTTCATGACCTGGAACCTGATGCACCTGGCCCGGATGTTGAAGAGGGCGGGTGGTGTGCCGAGCTATGGCAACCAGCGGTCGGAGTGGAACGCCGGCGCCCGCTTCGACTGGGAGAACCCCGAGTATCGATGAAGCGAGTACGTTGCCTGCATGCCTGCGATGCGGGCCGACTCCGATGGCGGCGACCGCGACCGTGAGCTTGTCGCCGCGCTCCGGGCGGGCGATGAGCAGGCCTTTGCCGCGCTGGTCGATGGGTGGTCGGGATCGATGCTGCGGACTGCTCGAGCGCATGTCCCCAGCGACGGCATCGCCGAGGAGGTCGTCCAGGACACCTGGATCGCGGTGCTGCAAGGGCTCGGGGGCTTCCGCGGGGAGTCCCGGCTGCGCACCTGGGTGTTCGGCATCCTGGTCAACCAAGCCAAGAGCAAAGGGGCCCGCGAGCGCCGTACGGTGCCGTTCACGAGCCTGGCGGACGACGGCCCGACCGTCGACCCGGAGCGTTTCCAGCGCGCCGGTGAAGCACACCCGGGCGGATGGCGAAGCTTCCCAGTCGAGTGGCCCGAGGAGTCGATGCTAGCGACGGAGGTACGACGCGTCGTTGCGGCCGCGCTCGACGCGCTGCCGGCTCGTCAGCGGCTGGTCGTCACGCTTCGAGACATCGACGGCTTCACCGGCCGCGAGGTGAGCGAGCTGCTCGCCATCTCGACCGGCAACCAGCGCGTGCTGCTCCACCGCGGCCGCGCGGTGGTGCGTGCACACCTGGAGCGCTACCTCGAGGAGGCGCAGTGACCTGCCAGCAGTTCGTTGAGCTCGTGACGGCCTACCTCGAGGGCCAGTTGGCTCTCGAGGATCGGGCCGCCTTCGAGGAACACCTCGCGCAATGCCCCGGCTGCGACCGCTACCTTGCGCAGTTCCGCACCACCATCGACCTTCTCGGCGAGCTCCCGGAGGAGTCGATCTCGGTGGAGGCCCGCGCCGAGCTGCTCGCCGCCTTCGCCGATTGGAAGAGGTCCGTGTAACGCCTGGTGTCGTTGCGGGGACTACATCCGCAATGCATCAGCAGGTGGTGCGTGCGAAACGACTGGAGCGCCCATGATCATCGGCAGGTTCAAGGCGGAGTGCCGTCCGGAGTGGACCGACCGGGTGGCCGCCGCTATGGCAGCCGTCGAAGCGCCGAGCCGGGAGCTGCCCGGCGTCCTCAACTTCGACGTCGCCCGCAGCCTCACCCACCCTGACGAGCTGATCGCCGTCGAGGTCTTCGCCGATCGTGACGCCCTCGACCGCCAGAACGCCCAGGCCGAAGTCGCCGCCCTGATCGACCTCGTGAACGCCGGCGCGCTCGTCAGGGACTACGAGTGGACGGTATGGGACGCACCC
>JBDHZT010000142.1:0-9083 GCA_039811985.1 Nocardioidaceae bacterium
GGGGTATGGTGTAATTGGCAGCACGACTGGTTCTGGTCCAGTTAGTCTAGGTTCGAGTCCTAGTACCCCAGCCACTCATTTCGGCGCCTTCTTCGCAGCGCTATGCAGGGACTTTTCGCGTGAAGCTCAGGTGGGTCACGCCACTGGGTGTGGAGACCGTCTCGACGTCGTACGTCTCCTCGAGTGCCTCCAAGCCGTCCCAGACGCGGACGCCGCGACCGAGCACGATCGGCACCTGGACCAGATGCATGTGGTCGACGAGGCCGGCACTCAGGAACTCGCGTACGACGCTCGCGCCGCCGCCGATCCGCACGTCCTGACCGTCGGCGGCCTCGCGGGCGATCTCGAGCGCCTCGGCCGGGCTGGTGTCGAGGAAGTGGAACGTCGTGCCGCCCTCCATCTCGAGCGGCGGGCGTGGTCGGTGGGTGAGCACGAAGGTCGGCGTGTGGAAGGGCGGATTCGGCCCCCACCAGCCTTGCCAGTCCGGGTCGTCCTGCCAGCCGGGCGGTCCGAACTTGTTGGCACCCATGATCTCGGCGCCGAAACCCTGGCCGTGACGCACCGCGAAAGCGTGGTCGGCGCCCTCCGAGCCTCCGGGCTTGCCCACCATCTCGTTCCAGAACCGAGTGGCGAACATCCACTGGTGCAGTCGCTCGCCGGCATGGCCGAACGGCGTCTCGAGGGTCTGTGGTTCACCGGTGGCGAACCCGTCGAGCGAGATGGCGAGGTTGTGGATCCGGATGAGTGACATGTGCTTGCTCCTCGATGCTGGGCGGCCCCGTCTGGTCCGGTGCTAGAAGGTTGGACCGGTCCGACCGATGGTTCTCATCGATGGCCGCCCCGACGCCTATCCTGCCCGGAGCCGGGATTTGGCCTCAGGGTCGGCGCTTCGGTAGAGTCTCGCGCTGTTGCTCGTGAGCTAGCCCCCGTTGTGTAGCGGCCTAGCACGCCGCCCTCTCAAGGCGGTAGCGCCGGTTCGAATCCGGTCGGGGGTACCACTCCGAAAAGCGGTCCTGACCAGCGGAAACGCTGGGACGGACCGCTTCTGCATTTCCGTCGAAATCACGCTGGGGCAACACTGGGGCAACAAGGGGCAACAGCTCTCGGCGCTGACGGGCGGTCTCGCGTGCTCGATCCAGGGCGTCCCCGACCTCGTCCAGGCGGTCCTCGAAGAGGTGGCCGTAGGTGTCCAGGGTCATGGTGGCCGAGGCGTGTCCGAGCATCTGCTGGACGACCTTCACATCGGCCCCGCTGGCGATCGCGAGGCTGGCTGCCGTGTGCCGGAGCTGGTGTGGGTACAGGTCGGGGACGCCGATGGTTCGCGCGGCCGCGCTGAACGCCGTGCGGAAGGTGCTGACTCGCAGCGGCTGGCCGTTGCGGATGCCGGCGAAGACCAGATCGTCGGGCTTCCGACCGGCAACATGGCCGGCCAGCTCGGCCACCAGGAAGCGCGCATCGACACCGCGGGCTGGCCTGGCTCCGCGCGGCCGGCGGAGTCCGCCCACGCCGCGGCCGCGACCTACAGGGCCGCTACCTCTCCTTCGCCGAACGCGAGGAGATCGCCCTGGCGCGAGCTGCGGGGTCGACCGAGACGATCTATCAGTCGCTGTACGTGCAGTCGCGGGGCGCCTTGCGTCGCGAGCTGACCGCCAGCCTGCGTACCGGCCGGGCGATGCGGGTGCCGAATTGGCAAGGCACCCGCCGCAAGAACCGGGTGCTGCCTGACATCGTCAACATCAGCGAACGCCCCGCCGAGGCCGCCGACCGGGCCGTGCCCGGGCATTGGGAGGGTGACCTGATCATCGGCAAAGCCAACGCCTCCGCGATCGCGACCTTGGTCGAACGCACCACCGGCTACACCCTGCTGGTGCCACTCAACGACGGCTTCAAGGCCGAACAGGTTGCGCCCGCACTGGCCGCGAAGATCCAGACCCTGCCCGCACAGCTGCGCCGCTCGTTGACCTGGGACCAAGGAGTGGAGATGCGGGACTGGAAACAGGTCCAGGTCGCCGCCGACATCGACATCTACTTCTGTGACCCCAAGTCGCCCTGGCAGCGAGCCACGAACGAAAACACCAACGGCCTGCTTCGTCAGTACTTCCCCAAGGGCACCGACCTGTCGATCCACACCCCAGAGCACCTCGATGCCGTGGCCGCCGAACTCAACGACCGACCCCGCAAACGCCTAGAGTTCAACAAGCCGATCGAGATGATCGGACCACTGCTGTTGCGCTGACCGCCAGAATCCGTCGTTCGGCAAACGGGGCAATCGACACTCTGCCCTAGGCAGGCTGCCACCTGCGTCCCTGAAGCGTGGTCCCCGGCCCGGCCTTTTCCATTCGTCAGCGGTCGCAGGCCACCGTCCTGGCTTGAGCCCGTACTCTCGGGGCGTGGTTGAGCCGGACTTGTGGGGGGACCGAGCCCGGTTGAGGCCGGGCCAGCTGGGGTTCGACGTCGCCTTGGCCCTGGTCTTCACCTTGATGGCCCTGGTTTCGGTGATCGCCCAGCAGGACGGGCTCGTTGTGGTCGCCACGCTCATGATGGGCGTCGCAGTGGCGGTGCGTCGTTTGTCTTGGCGCCTCATGGTTCTGCTGGCGGGGGTTGTGGGTCTGCTCCAGGTCGTCGGCGGCCAGCTCGCGCTGTTCGCCGATGTGGGCTATACGCTTGTATTCTTCGTGCTCGGTGCGACCTCCGACTCGTTGGTGCGCCGCTTTGGGCTGGCCGGTGCCCTCTCCTCGGCGGTGGTGCTCTCGGTCGGTGTCGGGACCGGGCACTTCGGTGACGCCGTCGGGACGGGCGGCTCGACCATGTTCGCGGTCGTCGCCTCGGCAGCGCTTGCGTTGCTGGTGTCTGGCGGCGGGTGGGCGGGCGGGTACGTGCGCTGGCAGAGTCGCTCCCGGGTCACCGCCCAGGTCCAGGCAGGGCTTGAGGCAGAGCGCACCCGCATCGCCGCCGACATGCACGACCTGGTCGCCCACACGTGGGCCGTGGTGGCCGCCCAGGCCGACGGCGCCCGCTACGCCCTCGCCGGTCCGGGTGGTGAGGTCAGGGCCGGTGAAGCCCTTGAGGTGATCGCGGACACGGCGCGCGGCTCGATCTCGGACCTGCGTGAGCTGCTGGCGCAGCTGCGCTACCGGGAGCCACCCTCGCCGGTCGGGCACGCTGCCCGCGACGCTTTGGTGGCGCGGGTGCGCGGCTCGGGCATGGAGTTGCACCTGACTGAGCACGGGGCGCCACCCGCGTCCGGGGTCCTGACCGTGGCCGCGTACCGCCTGCTCTCCGAGTCGCTCACTAACGCGCTCAAGCACGGCGACCTTGGCCATCCGGTCGAGGTCGAGGAGGACTGGCGGGCGGGCTACCGTCTCGTCGCGCGCAACCGGCTCGGCGGCTCGTCGGCACCGGGCACCGGGCATGGGGTCGCCGGGATGCGGGAGCGGGTCCAGCTGGCCGGAGGCCGATTTACGGCCGGAGCAGAGGGCGATATGTGGATCGTGCTCGCAGTGCTGCCGGAGCCAGTGTCGTGACGGTCCGGGTCGCGCTCGTCGACGATCAGGTGATGTTCCGCGCCGGTATCGCGATGGTCTTACAGAGTCAGCCCGACCTTGAAGTGGTGGGCGAGGCCGATGACGGTGACCAGGTCCTGGCGCTCGTGGCCGACGTGCGGCCCGATGTCGTGGTCATGGACGTCCGGATGACCCGCGTCGACGGCGTGGCCGCAACCCGCCGGCTGCAGGAGTCGCTCGGTGCGGATGCGCCCAAGGTGCTGGTGCTCACCACCTTCGACCTGGACGAGGCTGCCGTCGCGGCCATCGAGGCCGGCGCCAGCGGCTTCGTGCTGAAGGACGCGCGGCCCGAGCTCCTGCTCGCGGCGGTCCGGGCGGTCGCCGACGGGAATCAGGTGGTGGCCGCGGGAGCCACACGCACGCTGCTGGAGCGGTTCCGGATGCCGCGATCCACACCCGGCCGCGAGTACGACGACCTGACCCCCCGCGAGCGCGAGATCCTGCTCCGCGCCGCTGGGGGTCTGTCCAACGCCGAGATCGCCGGCGTCGAGCACCTCTCGGAGCTCACCGTCAAGACGCATGTCTCGCGGATCCTGGGCAAGCTCGGGCTCCGCGATCGGGTTCAGTTGGTCGTCTACGCCTACGAGCACGGACTCCTCTAACCGAGCGGTACATCGTTCGGAGTACGCCAAACGCCCTTGGCGACGGATGTGGCCACCGCGACAGGCTCCTACCGTGAACGGCATGAGCTCTCCTGAGTCGGTCCTGTGCTTCGAGTCGGTCAGCAAGATCTACGGCGCCGAAGCCGGCGCTGTGCGTGCGCTGCAAGAGGTGAGCGTCGTGGTGCCCCGCGGCGGTTTCACCGCGGTCATGGGGCCGTCCGGGTCGGGCAAGTCGACGTTCATGAACCTAGCCGCCGGGCTGGACGACGTCAGCGCCGGGAGAGTGCTGGTGGCGGGCCAGCCGATGCATGAGATGGACGACCGTGAGCGGACCCTCCTGCGCCGTGAGCTGGTGGGCTTCGTGTTCCAATCCTTCAACCTGGTCCCGACCCTCGACGTGCGGGAGAACGTGTTGCTCCCCTTCGAGCTCGCCGGCCGCCGCGTCACCAGCGAGGATCGAGAGTGGACCGAGCACCTGCTCGACGTGCTCGGGATGGCCGACCGGCTTGGCCATCGCCCCGGCGAGCTGTCCGGTGGTCAGCAGCAGCGGGTAGCGATCGCACGTGCGTTGGCTCCGCGTCCCGCGGTCGTGCTTGCCGACGAACCGACCGGAAACCTCGATACCCGTAGCTCGCGTCAGGTGCTCGATCTGCTGCGCATCGCGGCACAGGAGTACGAACAGACCATCGTCATGGTCAGTCACGACCCGGTCGCCGCGTCCTACGCCGGCCGAGTGCTCGTTCTGGCCGACGGTCAGTTGGTCGGCGACCACGCCGCGATGCCGGCGCAGCAGATCGCCGAGCTGCTCATCGATTTTGAGAATGGTGTGGCGTGAACAGCTCCTTGGTTCTTGGTTCGCGACGTGAGGTCGGCACGGTCGGCCTGGTCGCCGGCATGTGCGGTTTCTATGCCAGCACCCTCCTCCTCAGCGCCGATTTGTTGTCCGCCGACGCCAGCACCAACGGCGGTCACGGCGCGGCGATCGGCGTGATCCTCGCCGCGGTTGCCGCGGTCTTCGTCATCGTGGCGGTGTACGTCGCGGCGGTCGTCATCGTCAACGCCATCGACACCGTTGTGGCCGGGCGGCTCCGCCAGATCGCGATGCTCCGGCTGCTGGGTGCTGAGGCCTGCTCGCTGCGCGGCGCGGTCGTCCGTGGCGCCACCCTTGTGGCGGCCGCCGGAGCAATGGCGGGCACAGTGGCCGGCACCATAGTCGGGGACCTGACCCGCACCGTACTGGTGGCGCGCGGCAGCCTGCCTCACGCCGCCTACGCCTGGTTCCCCGGCCTTGCTGTCCCCGCCGCGCTCGTCATCACCCTGGCCGCCGCGGCCGCCTCATGGGTCGGCTCCCGTACTGTCCTGCGGGCCACACCCGCCCAGGCGCTGGTGGGCGCCTCGATGCCTGCGGTCGAATGGCGCTCGGTCAGCCCCCACCGCCGGCTGGCGACGACCGCATTGATCGGCCTCGGAGGGCTGGTCCTGATGGCCGCGGCGGCACTCGGCGAGCGCGGCGGACCCGGCGGCTTCCTGCTCGCGGCGCTAGGCGCGATCACCTCCGGGACCGGCATCCTGATCGGTGCCGACAGGATCGTGCCCGCGCTGGTGACCCTGGTCTCCCGGCTCCTCGGCTCCGACCCGCCAAGCGTGATGGCCGCCCGCAACGCCGTGCGCGAGCCCGGTCGAACCACCCGGTCGACGATGGGGCTGGTGATCGGCGTGACCCTGGTGACGACCTTCGCGGCCGGCTTCGCGGCCCTGCGCACGGCGGCCCGCTCGTGGGACCTCACGACAGCACAGGCCATGCAAACCGACCAGATCCTGCGCAACGTGTCGGTGATCATGACCTGCGTCGTGGTGGTCTCCTCGGCCATCGCGGCAGTCGGGTTCGTGAGCACCATGTCGCTGTCCGTGATTCAGCGAAAACGTGAGATCGGGCTGCTCCGCGCGCTCGGCTTCACCACGCGTCAGGTCCGCGCAATGATCACCAAGGAATCGCTCGCCCTGTCGGCCACGGCCGTCACCTTCGGGATGGCGCTCGGGCTCGGGTACGGCGCCCTCGGCGCCCAGTCGCTGGTCGGCTTCGAGACCCGCGGACTCGTCTGGGGCGTGCCCGGCACCATGTTGGTCGGCATCGTGGTGTGCGCAGTCCTGCTCGTCCTCGCGGCATCCTGGGCCCCCTCCGCGCGCGCCGTCGCGGTCACACCGGTCGACGCCCTGCGCGCCGAATAGCCCCGGCGCGGCCTGGCAGCGCTGTGCCGCAGAAGGGTCTGCCGCAGAAGGGTCTGCCGCAGAAGGGTCGGCCGCAGAAGGGTCGGCCGCAGACGGGTCGGCGGCTCCGGCTCTTGAGCGCCGGGTGTGGCGCACCTGGTCAGCGGTCTCGGACGGTGAGGCGCGGCAGGACCGCCCCGACGCTACCGGCGTACTCGTCATACGCCGCGCCGAAGGTGCGCCGCAGATCGCGCTCCTCGAACCGGATGCCGATCGCGATGTAGGTCGAGACACCGAGGGCGTAGAGCAGGTGCGAGGCGCCCAGGTGCGGGGTAGCCCAGACGGTGACCAGGAGCCCGGTCATCAGAGGGTGCCGCACCAGGGCGTGGAGGCCTTGTGTCTGCAGGCCTGCGGCCTTCCCTGCTGCAGTCGCGCACCACCCGGCCTGACGCATCCCCACCAGCTCCAGGTGGTCCACCGCGAACGTGGCCGCCACTGCCCACACCCATCCCACACCGTAGATTCCCCACAACACTGCTGCGGCCGCGCCGTCGAACTGCCACACCGAGCCACCGAAAGGCTGCCAGCACACCAGCAGCAGCCCCAAGACGACATCCGTGGTGAGCACGTACACCGCACGCTCCAACGAGACCGGAATCCGCCGCCGCAGCCAGGTCTTAAACCCGTAGCGGGCCATCACCGAATGCTGCACGGCGAACAGCAGGAGCAGACCAACATCCGTGACGACGGCTGCCGCCGCGCCCAGCCGGTGGGTGCCGTCGACCGTCCGCGGCACCACGACATCAGCCAGGAACACCACGGCCCAGAGGGTCACAAGGGCGAAGCCCACCCAGCCGAGCGCGGACACGAGCAGCACCAGTAGTCGTCGCACCCGGGGAGACTGCGCCACCCCGCCCCCGGAGCGCAGCCGTGGAACTACCGCACTTCAAGGGAGAGTCACCGCGAGTGCTGGGCGGCCCACCACGCGGCCAGCTGTGCGCGAGACCGGAACCCGAGACGCAGCCGAATCCGTTCCAAATGGGACTCGGCCGAGCGCTCGCTGATGTGCAGCCTCTCGGCCACCTCCCGGTTGGTCAGGCCCTGGGCCACCAGGGCCGCGACCTCGGCCTGGCGAGCAGTCAGTCCGATCGGTGCTGACTCGCGCAGCCGCCGCAGGCCGAGGAAGCGGCGGATGTGATCGACCACTGCCCGCGAGTCGCCCATCGCGGGAAGGTGGGAGCGGCCGGTCAGCTCGACATACTGGGCAACGGCGATCCGGTCGGCGAGCAGTCTGCCCTGAGTCGGAGGAGCCGCACGGTCCCCATCCCGGTGCAGCACCAGGGTCGGCGCCGTGACGCGGGGCAGCGACTCGGAGACATCAATGCTGTAGGCCAGCTCGAGCAGCGCGACCGCCGTCTCGGCCGAGGACGCGGCGCGCTGGTACTGCGCCAGCACACGGCGCGTGCCCGGGTCGGCGTCGGGCGCAAACAGCTCGGTGAGCACGTCCGACCCCAAGCCCCAATGGCTGGCGAGCAGGCCGACCACGTGGGTGCGGCTCGCCTCATCGCCGATCTCCGACCCGGAGGCCCACCCGCCATACAGCACCAACCGCGCGACGCTAGCGGGACGATCCGCCGCCCACCGAGCAGCGACCGCTGCGCCGAGCGACCACCCGAACAGGTCAAAGCGATCCACGCCCAACGCGTCGACCACCGCAGCCAGCGTGGCGAGCTCGTGCTCGACGCTGCGCGGCCCCGCATACGATCCGGAGAGACCACAACCGGGGCGGTCATAGCGGACCAAGGTCCGCCCCGACGAGAGCGACTCATGAAAGAGGCGCTGCGCGGGGACCGACCAATCCAGCTCCAGGTGGCTCAACCATCCCGGAGCCACCACAAGCGCCGGACCACTGCCCGTCACGGCGTACGACACCCGCGTCCCGTCCGCCATCCGCGCGTGTCCGAGGCGTTGCTCGCGTGCTCCCACCCGCCCAGTCAACAACTCGCGACGAAAACTGGGGTAGTTCCCCGGCTGCCCCGCCTCCCTCGCCGCACAAGCATGGGCGACATGGAAACTGACGCCACCTCCACCATCCAACCTGACGATGGAGTCGCCACCAGCGACCCGGGCGCCGGTCGATCCGCCATCTGGCACAATCGGCCCGACCTCGCCCTGGCGCAAGCGATGAGCGGCGACTGTGCGATCGGCCACCTTGGCATCGAGTTCACCGAGCTCGGGCACGACCACCTGACCGGACGGATGCCGGTGGACCATCGCACCCGACAGCCACTGGGACTATTGCACGGTGGAGCATCAGTGCTCCTTGCCGAGACCCTCGTCAGCTTCGCTGCCACCTTCGTTGCCGGCACCGACAAGACATGCGTCGGGATGGAGATCAACGCCAACCACCTACGACCAGTCACGACAGGATGGGTGTACGGCACCGCCCGCCCCCTCTCTCTGGGGCGACGCACCCAGGTCTGGGAGACCCGTATCAGCGACGAAGACAGCAGGCTCGTTTGCGTGTCACGCTGCACGGTAGCCGTGATCGAAACGCAGTGACATGCCACGGCGCATCACGATCCGATTGCGAGCTCCGCTCGACCATCCCGCACTGGTCACGCTCCGCGTGACGATCGGCTCGCGGAGCGCGCCAGTGCAGGATCGGCTCGCGGAGCGCGCCAGTGCAGGATCGGCTCGCGGAGCGCGC
>JBDHZT010000143.1:0-9008 GCA_039811985.1 Nocardioidaceae bacterium
TGAGCCGGTGATTGGTGAGCCCGTGATGAGTGAGCCGGTGATGAATGAGCCGACGGTGCTGCCGGTGCGCGGCGCGGCGCCGTACGACGTCGTGGTCGGCAGCGGCCTGGCCGACCGTCTGCCGGGGCTGCTCGGGCCAGGCGTACAGCGAGTCGCCCTGATCCATGCACTGGAGCTCGACGACCTGGCCGAGGGCGTTCGTGCGGTCCTGCGAGACCACTACGAGGTGCTCGCGCTCGGCCTGCCGCCCGGCGAAGAGGCGAAGACCGCCGCGGTCGCCGCCGAGTGCTGGGAGTCGCTGGGTCGGGCCGGCTTCACGCGCTCCGACGCCGTGGTCACCTTCGGCGGAGGTGCGACCACCGACCTCGGTGGCTTCGTGGCAGCGACCTGGTTGCGAGGCGTGCGGGTGATCCACATGCCCACGACGCTGCTGGCGATGGTCGATGCGGCGGTCGGCGGCAAGACCGGCATCAACACCGGCGCCGGGAAGAACCTGGTCGGCTCCTTCTACGAGCCTGCCGGTGTGCTCTGCGACCTGGCTCTGCTGCGCACCCTGCCGCGCGAGGAGTTGGTGGCGGGCCTCGGTGAGGTGGTCAAGTGCGGCTTCATCGCCGATCCGACGATCCTGGACCTGGTCGAGTCGACCGAGCCCGAGAGCTTGGATGCCGACTCACCCGTGCTGCGCGAGCTGGTCGAGCGTGCGATCGCTGTGAAGATCGACGTGGTGGTCGCCGACCTCAAGGAGACCGGCGGCACCGACGGGCACCCCGGGCGCGAAGTGCTCAACTACGGACACACCCTCGCCCATGCCATCGAGCGTGCCGAGGACTACACGATCCGGCACGGCGAGGCAGTGGCGATCGGCTGCGTGTACGCCGCGGAGCTCGCCGGTCGGGTGGGGTCGCTGCCGCCGGAGGTCGTGGCTCGGCACCGGTCGGCGTTCGCGCGGGTCGGCCTGCCGACGTCGTACTCTGCCGTGCCCTTCGCCGAGCTGCGCGAGACCATGGCGATCGACAAGAAGGCGCGCGGCTCCACGGTGCGGTTCCTGGTGCTCGACGACGTCGCGCGGCCACGGGTGCTCACCGCACCCCCCGAGGAGGCACTGATCGCGGCCTTCGACGCGATCGCGGAGGTGGGCTCGTGACCGAGGTCGAGGCCACGCCCGTGCTGGTCCTCAACGGCCCCAACCTGGGCCGGCTAGGGCGTCGTCAGCCGGAGATCTACGGCCACACCACCCACGCCGAGCTGGTTGAGCTGTGTGTCTCGTGGGGCCGGGAGCTCGGGCTGGCCGTCGAGGTGCGGCAGACCAACCACGAGGGTGAGCTGCTCGACTGGCTCAACGCGGCCGCCGACGACGTGACGCCGGTCGTGCTCAACGCCGCCGCGTGGACGCACTACTCCTGGGCGATCTTCGACGCTTGCGCCCAGCTCACCGCTCCCCTCGTCGAGGTGCACATCTCTGATCCACGCCAACGCCCCGAGGTCTTCCGGCACACGTCGGTGGTGGAGCCCTTCGCGCTCGCCACCATCGCCGGCCAGGGCATCGACGGCTACCGCCAGGCCCTGGAGCTCCTCGCCACTCGCTAGGACTGGAGGGAACCGGGTCGCTTCGTCGGCCGTCCCACCCTCGGACGAGCTGAGAGGGGCAGTGCGATGGATCGACCGGTGACGGTGCGGATGAGCAGTCTCCTGCTGGCGGTCGTGGTGGCGCTCGCGCTTGCGGTCGCCTATCTGATCGGCGCGGTCAACGGAGGCGGAAGTGGTGCGGCGAATGCGGCTGAGACGGACGCGACCCCCGAAGGTGGCTCGGGGACGGTCCGGATGGTGGGGCGCGGAGAGGTCAGTGCCGTGCCTGACATGCTGACGTTCAGCCTCTCGGTGACGGTGAAGCGCACCGATCTCGATTCGGCCTTGGCGGACTCCAGCGCCACCATGAAGCGGGTGCTCGACAAGCTCGCGGACTATGGCGTGGAGAAGGGTGATGTGCAGACGACCGGACTGTCGATGGATCCGGAGTACGCCTATCACGAGAGCAGTCCGCCCACCCTCACCGGCTATCGGGTGACCCAGCGGGCGCGGGTCGAGGTGCGCACCTTGTCGAAGGCTGGCGCTGCGATCACCGCCGCCGTCGATGCAGGCGGCAACGACGTCCGGGTGCGAGGCATCCGCCTCCAGGTGTCCGACCCCGAGAAGGCCCTCGCCGAGGCGCGAGACGCGGCGATCGACCAGGCGAAGACGAAGGCAGAGCAGTACGCCGGTGCGGCCGGCCAGGAGCTGGGCACGGTGCAGAAGATCCGCGAACTATCGGTGTCCGCGCCGGTGTCTCGCGATCTCTCCTATCGCACGGCCGCCGATTCCGCCGGCATGAAGGTGCCGATCCGGGCCGGTGAGAGTGACCTCTCCGTCCGGGTCGAGGTGATCTGGTCGCTCGGGTGACCGCAGGCCGGACGTCATACCCTCCGGTCGCCCGGGCGACCGCGTGGGATGACGTCGCGCGGGTGGGAAATGGGATCCGGCGGGCGTGGGCGATAGAATCGGCCGACCGCGGGGCGGCGTACGACTCTCGCCGGCGGACGATCCCTCGACGGACCCACTCTTCGACGACGTAAGGCTGACACGCGCGCATGGCAACGACCAACGACCTCAAGAACGGCATGGTGCTCAAGCTGGACGGCCAGCTCTGGCAGGTCATCTGGTTCCAGCACCACAAGCCCGGCAAGGGTGGCGCGGTCGTGCGCACCAAGCTGAAGTCGGTCGAGTCCGGCAAGACCGTGGACCGGACCTTCAACGCCGACGTCAAGGTCGAGGTGGCCAACGTCGACAAGCGGACGATGCAGTACCTCTACCACGACGGCTCGTCCTACGTCTTCATGGACACCGGCACCTACGACCAGCTCGAGATCGCCGATGACATCGTCGGGGACGCCAGCAACTTCCTGCTGGAGAACCAGGAAGCCATTGTGGCCACGAACGAGGGTCGGGTGCTCTACATCGAGCTGCCCGCGTCGGTGGAGCTGGAGATCACCTACACCGAGCCCGGGCTGCAGGGCGACCGCTCCACCGGCGGCACCAAGCCCGCCACCGTGGAGACCGGTCACACCATCCAGGTTCCGCTGTTCATCACGACCGGTGAGAAGGTCAAGGTCGACACCCGCGACTCCTCCTATCTCGGTCGCGTCAGCAGCTGATGGCGGCGCGCTCCAAGGCGCGCAAGCGCGCCCTCGACCTGCTCTACGCCTGTGAGCTGCGGGGGGACGATCCAGTGGCGACGCTGGAGCAGCGGATCGCCGAGGGCGAAGGACCGACGAACGACTACACCGCCCTCCTGGTCCGCGGGGTCGCTGCACACCAGGGCCGGATCGACGAGTTGCTGCGGGCCTACTCCGAGGGCTGGGTGCTGGAGCGGATGCCGGCCATCGATCGCACCGCGCTGCGGATCGGCGGCTACGAGCTGCTCTGGGAGGACGACGTGCCCGACCCGGTGGCCGTCTCCGAGGCGATCGCGCTGGTGCGCGAGCTGTCCACCGACGACTCGCCGGGCTTCGTCAACGGCGTCCTCGGGGCGCTGCTGCGCGACAAGGACCTGCTCGATCTCGACGAGCCTGAGGCGGCCGAGGAAGCCGAGGAAGCCGAGGAACCTCAAGAAGCCATGGTGCCCGAGCCGGCCGCCGAGGACCACGTGGCGACTCCGGCCCCCGAGGCCGAGGGAAGCCAGTAGTTCCCTAGCGCGGGAGTGCTCGACCTGCCTCGTGGTTACCTTGCCGGTGGAGGCAATCCGCTGACGAGGGGCTGAGGGCATGGACGTCGACGTCGTAGTGGTCGGGCTCGGTCCGGGAGGCGAAGACGCTGCCCGGCGGCTCGGCGAGGCCGGACTGACCGTGGTCGGCATCGACCGACGACTGGTCGGGGGCGAATGCCCCTACTACGGCTGCGTGCCGTCGAAGATGGCGATCCGGGCGGCCGACTCCCTCGCGGAGGCACACCGAGTGAGTGGTCTCGCCGGCGCGGCGGAGGTGCGTCCCGACTGGACGGTCGTGGCGACCCGCATCCGCGACGAGGCCACCGACGACTGGGACGACACTGTCGCGGTCGAGCGCCTGGAGCGTGCGGGTGTCACCGTGGTGAAGGGCGAGGGCCGGCTGGTCGGACCGGGACGGGTGCGGGTCGGCGCGGAGGAGTACACCGCCCGTCTCGGTGTCGTGCTCAACACCGGCACGGAGCCGGCGGTGCCGCCGATCGACGGGCTGGCGGGGACGCCGTACTGGACCAATCGGGACATCCTCCGTGCGGCCACCCTGCCGCGCTCCCTGGTCGTGCTCGGCGGTGGCGCCATCGGGGTGGAGCTCGCCCAGGCGACGGCTCGGTTCGACGCCGAGGTGGCGGTGGTGGAGGCACTGGAGCGGATCCTGGCCGCCGAGGAGCCTGAGGCAAGCGCGGTCGTCGAGCGTGCGCTGACGCGAGACGGGGTCCGCGTCGTCGTCGGGCAGCCCGTCGAGCAGGTCACCTATGCCGACGGCGGGTTCACCCTCGCGGTCGGCGACCAGGAGATCAGCGGCGAGCGCCTGCTCGTGGCAGCGGGGCGACGGGCGAACCTCGCCGATATCGGGCTGGAGACGATCGGCCTCGACCCGGCCGCGCGCTCACTCGATGTGGACGAGTGGTGTCGGGCCGCGGAGAGGCTATGGGCGATCGGGGACATCACCGGTCGAGGAGCCTTCACCCACGTGTCGATGTATCAGGCCGATCTGGTCGTGCGGGACTTGCTCGGCCAGGGTGGCCCCGCTGGCGACTATCGTGCGGTCAGCCGAGTGACCTTCACCGACCCCGAGGTGGGCGCGGTCGGTCCGACCGAGCAGCAGGCTCGGGCGGCGGGCGTGCGCGTACGCACGGCAACCACCGACCTCGCGGCCTCGGCCCGAGGGTGGATCGCTCGCGCCGACGGTGTCATCAAGGTGGTCGAGGACGCCGACCGGGGCGTGCTGGTCGGTGGCACGGCCGTCGGACCGAGCGGTGGGGAGATCCTGTCCATGCTGGCCACGGCGGTTCATGCCGAGGTGCCGGTCAGCACGCTGCGAACCATGCACTATGCCTATCCGACTTTCCACCGGGCGGTGCAGACGGTCCTCGGCGAGCTCAGCTGACGGGCCGCGCTACCGCGCCCGCAGGCTCGTTTCGTCTAGGGTGGGGGAGCCAGGATGCACCGATCGGGAGGTGCGCCGCGCGCCTGGGAGGGCACCGACATGGCATATGAACAACCCGCAGCGGGTCCACAGATGTACGACGACCCGCTCGGCATCGCCGACGACCTGGACAGTTACAGCGCTCGGCACGCCCACGAGGCCGAGGCCTCGGAGGAGGGTGAGGTCTCCACGGTTCCGCGGCAGCCGATCGGGTCCGACCTGGACGAGCCACCAGCAGCCGAGACGTCGTACGCCCCGACGTCGGACGAGCCACCAGCCGCACAGGGGCAGCCGCACCCCGTGCCGGGCTTCGACGCCCCGCCGATCGGTCCGCCCTTGGCCCCGCCCGCGATGGCGATGCCCCCCGCGGCGATGCAGCCCGCGCCAGACGAAGTCCCGGCTCCGGCGGCTCCCCTGCCCGCGACTCCGCCGCCGGCCGCCCGGCACGCACCGGGCGCCCACCGGGTGGTGACGGCGACCGACTTCTTGGACCGCCGCAGCGACTCCGGAGAGGACGGTCCGGCCCACTGGGGTTGGCGGGGACGAGTGCGCCGCTGGAGCGGCGGCCTGGTGCGGCCAGGCATGGGTGCCGAGGAGCGTGCCCACCTGCAGGCGCGGCGGATGATCCAGCGTGACTTCGACGGTCCACGGACCATCGCCTTCGTGAATCCCAAGGGTGGTGCGGCCAAGACGACGGGCGTGCTGGCGGCGGGCTACACCTTCGGCACCGTCCGCGGCGGTGGGGTGATCGCGTGGGACAACAACGAGACGCGAGGCACGCTCGGCATCCGCGGCATGCGGAGCACCCACCGCAACACCACGCGCGAACTGCTGGAGGATCTCGAGCGGTTCAGCGACGTCTACCAGTCCCGGATCGGTGACCTGGGGGCGTTCGTGCGTGCCCAGGGCGACGCCCACTTCGACGTGCTCGCCTCCGACGAGCGACCCGATGTGACCGGGATGATCCGAGCCGAGGACTTCACCGCCGTCCACCGCCTCTTGCAGCGGTTCTACCGGGTGATCCTGGTCGACACCGGCAACAACATGCGGGCCGAGAACTGGCTGGCCGCAGCCGAGACCGCGGACCTGCTCGTGGTGACGTCGACGGTCCGCGAAGACACCGGCTACAGCGGGCTGTGGATGCTCGATGCCCTCCAAGACGCCGGCTACGCCGACCTGAAGCAGAAGACGCTCACAGTGCTGTGCGACCCCTCGCCCACGGTCGACCCTGCGCTCGCCCGCGACCTGACGTCGGTCTACGAGCAGCGCACCCGGGGCGTCCACCGCGTGCCCTACGACCCCGCCCTGGTCACCGGCTCGGTGGTGCCCTATGCCCAGCTCTCCGAGTCGACCCAGCGGTCGTGGCTGACAGCCTGTGCCGCCATGGCGCGCGCCCTCTGACATTCTCGGATCGATGGACGCAGCGGCGCCTGGGTGGGCGTCTGCCGCGGTGTTCTTGCGTCTGCCGCGGTCTTGTAGTGGCAAAGTGCCTCGTATACCGGGTCCCAAGCCACTACAGGACCGCGGGAGATGGGTCGGGGCCACCACAGCACGAGCCGGATGAGGGCAGGGGACCATGATCCTGATAGCGTCGCCTCGACGCCGAGAGCGCGTCATCGACATCCTTTAACGAGCCGTCCAGCGAGGCGGAGAAGGAGGTCCGGCATTCCGATGCCCGCACCCGAAACCGCGGCCGCCGAGGCCGCCCCAGCCGAGGGCCGAGTCGTCCTCGACGCGAGGGACATCTCCCGAGCACTCAACCGCATCGCGCACGAGATCCTCGAGCGCAACAAGGGCGCCCACGACCTGGTTCTGCTGGGGATCCCCAGCAGGGGGGTCCCGCTGGCGCATCGCATCGCCGAGCGCGTCTCCGCCGTCGAGGGGTACGACGTCCCCGTGGGCTCTCTGGACATCACGATGTACCGCGATGACCTGAGGCTCAAGCCGGCCCGGCCGCTGCTGCCGACCGAGATCCCCTCGGGTGGCATCGACGACAAGGTCGTGGTGCTGGTCGACGACGTGCTGTTCTCCGGTCGCACGATCCGGGCGGCATTGGACGCTCTCGGTGACATCGGCAGACCACGGGCGGTGCGCCTCGCGGTGCTGGTCGACCGTGGCCACCGCGAGCTCCCGATCCGGGCGGACTTCGTCGGGAAGAACCTGCCCACCTCGCTGGTCGAGCGGGTGCAGGTCACCTTGGCTGGCATCGACGAGGTGGACGCGGTCACCATCGAGGGCACCCCAGGAGGTGACCAGTCGTGAAGCGCCACCTTCTCTCCGCTGGCGACCTCAACCGTGACGAGGCCGAGCTGGTCCTCTCCACGGCCGCCGAGCTTCGCTCGCTCGCCGACCGACCGATCAAGAAGTTGCCGGCCCTGCGCGGCCGGACCGTGGTCAACCTGTTCTTCGAGGACTCGACGCGGACCCGGATCTCCTTCGAGGCGGCGGCCAAGCGGCTCTCGGCCGACGTGATCAACTTCGCGGCCAAGGGCTCCTCGCTGTCCAAGGGCGAGTCGCTCAAGGACACCGCGCTCACCCTGGAGGCGATGGGCTGCGACGCCGTCGTGATCCGGCACGGCGCCTCGGGTGCCCCGCACCGGCTGGCCAACTCGGGCTGGGTCAACTCCGCGGTGCTCAACGCCGGCGACGGGACCCACGAGCACCCCACCCAGGCTCTCCTCGACGCGTTCACGATGACCCGGCACCTCGGCTCGCTGGATGGTCGCCGGGTCGCCATCGTCGGCGACGTGTTGCACTCGCGGGTCGCTCGCTCCAACGCGCTGCTGCTCAACACGCTCGGCGCGGAGGTCACCCTGGTCAGCCCGCCGACGCTCCTCCCGGTCGGGATCGACAGCTGGCCGGTCGAGACGTCGTACGACCTCGATGCGGTGATCCCGAAGGCGGACGTGGTGATGATGCTGCGGGTGCAACGTGAGCGGATGCATGCCGCGTTCTTCCCGAGCGCAAGGGAGTACTCCCGCCGCTACGGCCTCGATGGCCGCCGAATGGCGACCCTGCAGGACCACACCATCGTGATGCACCCGGGCCCGATGGTGCGCGGCATGGAGATCACCGCGGACGTGGCCGACTCGGAGCGATCGGTCATCGTCGAGCAGGTCACCAACGGCGTGGCCGTCCGGATGGCGGTGCTCTACCTGCTGCTGAGCGGCTCCGACAGCACCGACGAGGCCGAAGGAGCCGAGGCATGAGCACGACCTATCTGATCCGCGGCGCCTCGATTCTCGGCGGCGAGTCGACCGACCTGCTGCTGCGTGACGGCGTCATCGCCGAGATCGGCGCGGGCCTGAGCGCTGAAGGCGCGGAGGTGGTCGACGCGAGCGGCCTGATCGCGCTGCCAGGACTGGTCGACCTGCACACCCACCTGCGCGAGCCTGGCCGCGAGGACGCCGAGACCGTCGAGTCGGGCACCCAGGCGGCCGCGCTCGGGGGCTTCACCGCGGTCCACGCGATGGCCAACACCGACCCCGTTGCCGACACCGCCGGCGTGGTCGAGCAGGTCTGGCGTCTTGGCCGGGAGGCCGGGCACTGCGACGTGTTCCCCGTCGGCGCGGTCACCATCGGGCTCGCGGGGGAGCGGCTGGCCGAGCTGGGCGCGATGGCCGACTCGGCTGCGCGGGTCCGGGTCTTCTCCGACGACGGCCAGTGCGTCAGCGACCCGCTGTTGATGCGGCGCGCGTTGGAGTACGTCAAGGCGTTCGACGGCGTCGTCGCCCAACACGCCCAGGAGCCGCGGCTGACCGAGAACGCCCAGATGAACGAGGGCGAGCTCTCCGGCAAGCTCGGCCTCGCCGGCTGGCCGGCGGTCGC
>JBDHZT010000144.1:0-8940 GCA_039811985.1 Nocardioidaceae bacterium
GTCCGCGAGATAGTGCTGGATCGGCGCCTCCGCGAGCGACTGCGCAGTCGGCCGCCACAGGGGCACCTGGTCCGGGCGTCGGGTCACGACCACACCCTTCCCGCTCGGAGCGCGACGGGCAACCTATGAGACTGGACACACCCCAAAGACCGGGCGCCTGTCCTTTGGGCGGCGGTTGACGAGAGTCGCGGCGAAGAACGTCGAGATGGTGGCTGCTTCGTCGCGATCGCGGCGTCACCGATAGGTCCCCTAGCCGTACCAGCCACCTGTGGCGGGATCAGTCTTTGGCCGCCGGATACCGACAAGCTCACCGACGCGGTCAGCTACAACCGTCTCCAACAGCTCCACCATGAGCGCGACTCTTGCCCACCGCCGATGCTCTCGAGGGATCACCAACCAATAGTCCTGCTCGAAGGAGACCTCGGGAAGCACGCGGACCAGTCTGGAGTCCCGCGAGGCGATGTACTTCGCGAGAGGGGCCACGCCGGCGCCATTGGCGGCGGCCTGCCAGTGAGCCACCACGTTGGACATCTGGATGTTCGCTGGACGCGCTCCGAGGTTGCCTAAGACGTGCATGGACTGAACGTTGAGCAACCGGTCGACGTACCAGATGAGGCGATGTGTCTCGAGGTCGGTCACGTCCTCGATGGGACCGTGCTGGCTGAGGTAGTCGCGAGAGGCGTACAGCCCGACGGTGTACTTCGAGAGCGGCCGCATGATCACCTTCGACGATCGAGGCTCCTCGAGAGTCACGCCGACGTCGAAGTCGAGGACTGATTCGCGCATCCCCACGGAGTTCATCACGACCTCGATTCTGAGGTCGGGATGGGTGAGGCGGAGGTCAGCCAGCGCTGGCGCGAGCAAGAACGTTCCGAAGGCATCTGGGCAGACCAAACGGACTGTCCCGGAAAGGCCGGATTGGGGCCGTTCGACGAAGGCGCCGATGTTGAGCATCGCGCGCTCGATCTCTTCGGCCGGCTCGACGAGGTGTTGTCCGAACTCGGTGATGAGCCAACCGTCCGCGCTTCTGTCGAACAGACGGTGCCCAAGCGCTTGCTCCAAAGTGGCGATTCGCCGGCCGACGGTCGTATGGTCCACGCCCAGCGACTTCGCCGCGAGGGTGAGTCGGCCAGTGCGAAAGATGGCCAGGAAATATCGAGTGTCATCCGCCGAGAAGACCGTCATGATCGCTCCCATCGAGCGGTTGAATCGCGATTTCTTTCACGCTGGGTGCCGTGGCTGCGTCCCTCGAGACGTGCGCACAGTGTCGCCATCAGCATGCCTTCCGTCAAGGTACAACCACCACGCGACTCGGACCATGGTCACCGAACCACCGTTGGGTTGCGACGAGTGGAGAGCGTTCGACCCCTGGTGTCGGACCCGGCTCCATCGCCCGTCAGGCTGGTTCGCCGACCCCTTGTCCTCACCTAGTACTCTCCTGAGGCACTGAGCGCCTCCGCACCGATTCGCTCCGGTGTGCATCTGCGCACATCATTCGTGCAAAACCGACTGTTGTCCCGGATACGTTCCTCATCCAGACTACCAATGCGCCCAGCCTCGCATTCCGACGAGAACGGGGCGCCAAACCCGGAGTGTCGTTGAGATCTATTCGCGACCGTTTGAGGGCCAGGGCGCCTGAGTACTTCGAAACTGCCACCCATCGAAAGGAATTGATCCGTGATCATCGATACCGAGACCCATGTGTTGTATTGGTCCAGGAGGTACGAGACTGCGGACAATTCCTCACGTGTCCAGCACAATACGTGGCACGAACATGACGCTGAGCTCTTGGCCGCCGAGATGGAGAGGGCCTCGGTCGATCGAACCTTCCTGATCAGTTATGACGCGGAGGACACGAAGTGGGGCGCTGAGAACGACGGCGCGCAGCTCGAGGACTTTGCCGGCGGCAGGAAGTACACGCTTCGTCAGGCGCGTTTGAATCCCGGACGGTTCTATTGGTTCAACACTCTCAAGAACCCGTGGCGCTATGATCTGCTGAGCTTCATCGACCGGGATCTGGCCGATGGCGCAGCGGGCTTCAAGCTCTTCCCGGCCTACGTGCAGGCAACGCTGAATGACGAGAAGTGGATGGCGGCCTTCAAGGCCATTGCCGACACCGGTGCACGGCTCTTGGTCTCCTTCGAGACGTTGCGGCCGCCGCGGACCTCGACTCTCCCGGAGTACCTGGGGCAGCTCAGCGACGTGCTTGACCGTATTCCCGATCTTCAGGTCGCGCTCCTCCACGCAGGCTGCGCCGACCCGTTGACCAGCGCCGGCGACGCCGTGGTCGAGTTCTGCGAGCGCCACCCCGGGATCTACTTGTCGAACGCCATGCCGGGCGAGGTCTGGGACGACGCGTGGCACTACCCCTTCCCGAACCTGTTGGCGCGGGTGGGCAGGCTCCGGGACCGGTTGGGCGCCGACCGCCTGATGTGGGCTACCGACTGGCCGTGGTTCAACCACATGAGCCTCTACCCCCAGGCGGTCGACTGCTTCAGGGAGGAGACCAGCCCGCTCAATGCCGAGGAGCTCGAGGCGTTCTTCGGAGGCAACGCGCTGCGATTCCTGGGTCCCGACGCCAAGACCATCTAGAAGGATCACCACGAGACATGCGAATCGGAATCGATGTCGGCGGAACGAACACGGACGCCGTCGCGATGCAAGCGGGCACCGTCCTCGCCGAGTACAAGCACTCCACGACCCCGGACATCAGCTCGGGCATCTTCTCGGCGCTCACCTCGATCCTCGCTGAGGCAGGCGATCCGGGTCAGGTGACGGCAGTCATGATCGGCACCACCCACTTCACGAACGCCGTCGCTCAGGCTCGTGATCTGCTCCCGGTCGCGGCGGTCCGGCTGGGGCTGCCTGCGACCAAGGAGCTCCCCCCACTGACCGCGTGGCCGGCGGCCCTGCACCGAGCCGTGGGCGACAACGTCTATGTGTGCAGCGGTGGCCACGAGTTCGACGGTCGCGAGATCGCGCCGTTGGATCGTGACGAGCTCAAGCGGGTGGCGGAGGACATCGCTGCCAAGCGCATCCGGGCGATCGCGTTGACCTCGGTCTTCTCGCCCACCAACGACGAGATGGAGCACGAAGCGGCAGAGATCCTCAAGGGGTTGGTTCCCGATGCCGCGATCTCTCTCTCCTCGGAGGTCGGAAGACTCGGCCTCCTGGAGCGGGAGAACGCCACGATCATCAACGCGAGTCTCGCCGATCTCGCCGTCCAGGCGACCGAGGGCTTCCGGCAGGCGATTCAGGAGGCGGGCATCTCCGCTCCTGTCTACGTCAGCCAGAACGACGGAACTCTTATGAACCTGGAGTACGTCGAGCGCTACCCGGTGAACACCTTCGCCTCCGGACCCGCGAACTCGATGCGTGGCGCAGCCTTCCTGTCGGGATCGGACGATTGCGCGGTTGTCGACATCGGAGGGACCACCTCTGATATCGGGATCCTCCAAGGCGGGTTCCCGCGGGAGGCAGGCAAGGCCATCGTCTCCATCGGTGGCGTGCGCACGAACTTCCGCATGCCGGACGTGCTCTCGTTGGCCATCGGAGGCGGAAGCATCGTCGCCGAGGGCGGTGAACACCTGGTCGGCCCGACCAGCGTCGGCTATCGCTTGGCGAAGCGGGCGCTGGTCTTCGGCGGAGACACCTTCACCGCGACCGACGCGGCGGTGGCCATGGGCCGAGCGGACATCGGTCGACCGGAGAATGTGGACCGCGTCGACAAGGCGCTCGCCGAGCGGGCGCTGGCCTCGATCTCCACGAGGATCGCCGACACGGTCGATCGCATGAAGGTCAGCGCGGCAGAGATCCCTGCCGTCGTCGTCGGTGGTGGCGGCATCCTGCTTCCCGACACTCTGCCGGGGTTGTCCAAGCTGGTGCGACCAGACCACTTCGCGGTGGCCAATGCGATCGGCGCCACGATCGCGCAGGTCAGCGGCACCGTCGATCAGTTGTTCTCGATCGACTCCCACCTGACCCGCGAGCGTGCGGTCGCCCGAGCCACCGAGATGGCCGCCCAACGTGCTGTCGACGCCGGAGCGGCTGCCGACACGGTCGAGATCGTCGACGTGGAGGAACGCGCTCTTGCCTACGTGCCCGGCAACGCGCTCCGCATCAGGGTGAAGGCGGTCGGCTCCCTCCTGGACGAAACGAGTTGATGAAGATGCGACAGATCGATCTCGACGAGCTGGAAGACATCGCGGTCGGTGCCGGGATCCTCGGCGCCGGTGGCGGCGGGGACCCCTACATCGGCAAGCTGTTGGCGAAGGCCGCCGTTGCTGAGCACGGCCCGGTGAAGGTGGTTGATCTCGAGGAGGTTCCGGGCGACGCGGTCGTCGTCTCGGCGGCCATGTTGGGTGCCCCCACGGTGATGGTGGAGAAGCTCCCTCGTGGGGATGAGATCGTCAAGGCGTTCTCCTTGCTGGAGCGACGACTCGGGACGGAAGTGACCCACATCGTCCCGCTCGAGATCGGCGGCCTCAACTCGATGATGCCGTTCTGCTTGGCGGCAAAGGTGGGCAAGCCACTCATCGACGCAGACTTCATGGGGCGAGCCTTTCCCGAGGTGCAGATGGTGCTGCCGACACTCTCCGGCATCTCCGCCTCGCCGATGGCATTCGCCGACGACAAAGGCAACGGCGCGGTCATCGAGGCGGTCGACAACAAATGGGCCGAAAGGATCGTTCGTGCGTCTCTGGTCGAAATGGGATGCGTCACCATGATTGTCGGCTTCCCGATGACCGGTCGCCAGGCGCGCGAATGCACCATTCCCGAGTGCTATCGGACCGCCAGTGACCTCGGGTCGGTCGTCCGCAGGGCTCGTGCCAAGCATAGCGACGCCGTTGCGGCTGTCACCGAGCACCTCAATGGTCGGGAGCTGTTCCGAGGCAAGGTCTTGGATGTGAATCGTCGCACGGAGCGGGGATTCGCTCGGGCGGAGATCAAGATCACCGGCTTCGGTGAGAGCGCCGGCCAGGTGTTCACTCTGCGCTCCCAAAATGAGCACATCGTCATCAGCGACGAATCGCAGATCTTGGCTTCGGTCCCCGATCTCATCATCACCCTTGACAGCGAGAGTGGCGAGCCTGTCACCACAGAGGAATTGCAGTATGGATTCCGCGTGTCTTGTCTGGTTGCGCCCTGCGATGATCGTTGGCGGTCCGAGGGTGGTCTCGCAGTCGTTGGTCCACGCCAGTTTGGCTATGACCATGACTACGTGCCGGCTGTGTAACGAATTCTTGTCATGATCTAATCCAGCCCAGAACTCGTCTGGGTGTTCATTGCGATGTCATTTGTGAAAGGAGTGAGAATGTTCCGCAGAATTATACCTTCGATTTCCGTTGCGGCCGTTGCCCTACTCGTTGCCGCGTGCGGGAGTCCCGCTGAGTCCGGCGGCCAAGGGGCTGATGAGGAGACTGCGCCGAAGATCGCATTCTTCGGCTATGCCGCCGCAAACTCATGGGCGCAGGCGACCTTCGACGGCATCGAGGAGGCGGCCAAGGAGCACGGTGGCACGGCCAAGTTCCTCGATGGAGCATTCGACGCTTCGGCGCAGGTGGCGCAGCTCCAAGATGCCGTGGTCTCGGGGCAGTACAACATCTTCGTCGTCCAGGCCAACAGCGGAGAAGCAGTAGCTTCTCAAGTCGAGAAGGCCATCAAGGCCGGAATCGTCGTGGTCGCCGTCGACACCCCGATCGGCTCCGACTTCAACGCGATTGATCCGCAGATCGAGGGGCTGATCTCGGTGGTGATTCCCTCTCGTGGCGGCGGTGAAGCCATGGGCGAGCTCGGCGTGCAGGCATGCAAGGGGATCGACCCGTGCCAGGTCGCCTACATGTCCGGGGACCCCACCCTGCCGTTCAACGTCGAACGCGACGAGGGCGCCTTGGAGACCCTGAAGGCGAGTCCCAATGTCGAGGTGGTTGCGACCCCGGTCGGGGGCTTCACCCAGGACATCGGGCGTGCGGTGGCCCAGGACATGCTCGTGGCCCATCCGGACCTCGACGTCTTGATCGGTCAGTCCCAGCCCATCGATGGCGCGCGTCAGGTTCTCGAGGAGCTCGGCAAGGAAGGCAAGGTCGCCCTGGTCGGCATGGGTGGATCCACGCAGGCCGTCGACGGGATCAGGGCCGGAACATGGTTCGGCACGGTGATCAGCTCGCTGACCTCGGTCGGGAACACTGCGGCGACGTACGGTATCGAGAAACTGAACGGTGAGAACCCCCCGGCTGGAACGAATGCTCTGAGTGTCGGTCCGATGGGCAAGCACATGGGCTTGGGCACTGCCGAGACTCTGGGCGACTATGAAGCTCAGTACAGCGACTAGCCCGCCCGATTCTCTGAGACTCGCGGGCGTCTCGAAGCGCTATGGCTCGACCACAGTGCTTCGAGACGCCAATCTCGGGCTGCAGCCCGGACGCGTGCACGCGGTCATCGGTGAGAACGGGGCCGGCAAGTCCACCCTCCTGATGATCGCCGCGGGACTGATTCAGCCCGACGAGGGCGAGGTGCAGACCCCCGGAGGCTCGACTCACCAACGAGGCCTGCGACCGGGTGTGGCCCTGGTGAGCCAAGAGCTGTCCTCGGTGCCTGGCATGACGGTCTTGGAGAACGTCACTTTGGGACTGCCGGAGAGCCGACTCGGATCCCTGCGGCGTGGGTCCGCCAGAAGGGTGTTCGAGACGGCGTGCTCGACGGTGGGTGTCAACCTGCCTGCTGACCGCCGCGCTCGAGATCTGTCGTTGGCGGATCAACAGTGGCTCGAGGTTCTCAGAGCCGTGGCTCGTCGCCCGAGGGTGTTGTTGCTCGACGAGCCCACCGCGGCGCTAGACGCCGATGGTTCAGCCCGCCTGCTCGCCTTGTTGAGGAGCCTCAGCGATCAGGGCATGGCCATCCTCCTCGTGTCGCACTTCCTGGGAGAGGTGCGAGAGGTGGCCGACGACGTCACGGTCCTGCGCGACGGATCGGTAGTGAGATCTGGACCGGCCGGCTCGGAGACCGAGGACGAGCTCGTGCAGTTGATGGTCGGCAGGTCGCTCTCGACGCTCTATCCAGAGAAGGCAGAGGTGCCGGAGTCGGCACCGGTCATCTTCGAGGCTAACGGAATCCACGATGGCCTCGTCGTCCACGATGTCAGCCTCCGCGTCAGGCGCGGCGAGATCGTGGGGTTGGCCGGCCTGGTCGGCTCCGGGCGCTCGGAGTTCGCCCAGTGTGCCTTTGGTGCTCGCCGAGTGCGGAGCGGGCAGGTGACGCTCGGAGGTGCGAGCGCCAGGGCGCCGAGATCGGTGCGCTCTACGATGCGAGCGGGGCTGGCGCTGATACCGGAGGACCGCAAGGGCCAGGGTTTGGTCTTGGGGCGGTCGATCCAGGAGAACCTCATCTTGGCGAGCCTGGGTCGGGTGTCCAGCTTCGGCTTCGTGCGGCGACGTCGCGTGACCGACCTGGCGTCGCGGTGGCTGGGCGCGACCGACGTTCGAGCCCGATCGGCCCTCAGCAGGATCGGCGACCTGTCCGGGGGAAATCAGCAGAAGGTACTCATCGCCAAGTGGCTGCTGCGGGAGCCGCTGCTCTTGATTGCGGATGAACCGACCCGCGGTGTTGATGTCGCCGCGAAGGTGGCCATTCATCGACTGCTAGTGCAGGCCGCGGCGGAAGGAAGAGGTGTGGTCTTGATCTCCTCGGAGTTGGACGAACTGTTGGGCCTGGCTCACCGCATCCTGGTGTTCAGGCAGGGCACTGTCGTTGCCGAGCTCACGGGTTCAGCAATGACTCCTGGCCGCGTGATGTCCGCGGCGTTCGGCGCGGGAACACGAGCTGGTGACGAGGGCATGTCATGAGGCTTCGACCGTCGATACGTGATGTGAGCATCGTGCTGGTGCTCGTGGCGATCGTGGTGGCCCTGGCACTGTTGTCCCCGGCCTTTCGCAGCTCACAGAACATCAAGAACGTCCTGGATCAGGTCAGTGTGCTCGGGATCGCTACCTGTGGGATGACGCTGGTGGTCATATCGGGAGCGTTCGACCTGTCCCAGGGGGCGATCTACGCCCTGGCCGGGATCGTGGCCGTGATGGTCAGCGACGACCACGGAGTCCTGGTGGGGCTGGTCTGCGGGGTCTTGGCCGGCGTGGTGGTGGGCTGCATCAACGGGCTCATCGTCGAGTTCGCCAAGGTCAACAGCCTGATCGCCACTCTTGCGACGACGTTCGTGTACGGCGGAATCGCGACCGTCATCACCGGTGGTGCCATCGCTGTCACTGGGGCATCCGAATTCGATGTCATGGCGCGGACTGCGGGCTTCGTGACGGTGGCCACCTGGTTGCTGGTGCTGGTGATCGTCATTACCGGAGGACTCCTGGCGTGGACCAGCTTCGGCCGAGGTCTCTATGCCCTGGGCGGGAACGCGGAGGCGGCGCGGCTGTCCGGCCTGAGGGTGCACACCCTGCGGGTCGTCGTCTTCACGATCAGCGGTGTGTGCGCAGCGCTGGCAGGCTTCATTGCCGCTTCCAGGACCGGCTCAGCCAGCGCCAGCATGGGAGTGGCGAGCACCTTGGCGCTGACGGCCGTGGCCGCGACCGTTCTCGGCGGAACCAGCATTCGAGGCGGCGAGGGATCGATCTGGCGCGCCATGATCGGCGTGCTGATCCTGGGGCTGATCAACAACGGCTTCAATCTCCTGGGCGTCGAGGCCGTCTACCAGAACGTCGTCTACGGACTGCTCATCCTGATTGCGGTCGGCCTCGATCAGGTGGTTCGAGGCAGGGCGAGCTGATCTCGGCAAGCGATCGGCAGAGCACCGATGGCCGTGAGCCTGACTTCACCATGGTTCGTTCGAGGTGCTCGGGTGTTGCCGCAGGCTCTTACCTGAGTTTGGTCATTCGGTTAGTGCCTGAAATCGCGGTGGCTGATCGCGTCGAGTAGCACCTGCTGTTCGTCGGG
>JBDHZT010000145.1:0-8911 GCA_039811985.1 Nocardioidaceae bacterium
GCTGCCGGTGGTGCTGGCCGACAGGGCAGCGACGCGGAAGGCGGTCCGCGGGTTCGGCTGCCTGGCCGGCTTGCTGGCTCGCTGTGGTCACTCCTGTCGCTGCTTTCACAAGGTATGTCGGTAGACCTGCACTTACCTCGGTGAACGACGCACGGTAAGTGCAGGCATCACCACATACCTTGTGAAAGCAGCAACCCGTGTGCCTGCTGTGACCAGAGCTCCGAGTCCGGGCGGGGAGGGGTCGTCGATTGGGCGCAAACGACATGCCGCAGGGCGTTTCCGATGTCGTTTGCGTCCAATCGGCGGGGTGTTGAGAGCCCCAGATGGACCGAAAGGCGTCGATTGTTCTGAAACGGCAACCCCTCGACCCGGGGTGGCCGCGTTGGCGGCGGCGCGGGCACAGCCCGTGCCGCCAACCGCGCCGAACAGCCGGCCGTCCAGGACCCGCGGTCAAGGACGCCCGCAGGATGCTGCGCAGCGGCCGGAGCGCAGCGACGGTCCTTGACGGCGGGGGACGGTCGGCTACCGCGCGGCCACCGCCAACCTGTCCCAGCGATGGACGTGTCGAGGAGCTGGATGGCGCCAGGGTGCTGGGGCGACTACCGCACGGCTATCACCGATCTGCTCCCTCGGATCCAGGTTCCACCGAGCCCGAGGATGTCGGCCAGGAGGCAGTGGTCAGGAGGCAGTGGTCAGGCGTGCTTGCGGAGGCCTTCGACGCCGACGGACTCCCAGGCGGCGAGCTCGGCCTTGAGGACGTCACGCTCCTGCTCCAGCTCGGCCACGCGGACGATCGCCTCGGCGGCCCGCTCCTCGGCCTCGTCGAGCTTGGCCGCAGTGCGCAGGGTCTTGACCTCGGCGGCCTCCACCAGACGCTTCTCTGCCTTCAACTGGCGGGCGGTCTCGGCCGCGCGGTGCTGGGCGGCGCAGAGGGCGTCCTCGACCTGGGCGAGGGTGGCCTGGTTGCGGGTCAGTTGCTCGGTCATGGACTCGACGAACGCGGCGTTCTCCGCGGCGCGGGCCTCGGTGAGGCCGGCGAAGGCGCGAGCCTCCTGGGCGCGAGCCCGGGCGTTCTCCCGGCGGGAGTCCATCAGCTCGGCATGGGTCAGGGCGGTGGCGCCGGAGCCGAGCAGCACGGCGACAACCGCGGAGACCGTCACGGCCGTGAAGGACCCGACGGTCACAGCGACGGCGATCGAGCCGCACGCGGCAAGGAGGAGGATCACAGCCGCTATGACACGGCGGCTGCGCTGACGACGGCGGGCGCTTGGGGAAGATGCCATGGGGGCAGACTAAGTGCCCGGATCGTCCGATCGGGTGCGACACGCTCGCTCGAGCAGCACCGCACCCACGGTCATCAGCACGGCCGCAACGGCAGCAGCGGCGGATCGGAGCAGCCGATCGGTCGCCAGACCCGCCTCGTCGCCGACCCAGCTGAGCGCATAGCCGGCATACCCGCCGGCGAAGAATGCGCCGACCAGCGCACACGCCCGCGCGAGCACGAAGCGGTTCACCATCTGATGGCCGGGCGGCCGCTCGCCCTCACCCCGCATCGCCCGTGCGGTGGAGCGAGCGGTGAACAACAAGAACACCCCGACGAAGAGCAGGGCGACCGAAGGGAGCCACGACACGTTCGGCGCGGCGCCGCGCCAGCGCTCGGAGAGGGGGTGCACGAACCAGCCCACCGCCAGACCGACGACCGTCCAGCCGACCAGCGCACCTGGTGGCACCGGGCGCAGGCGACCGGGCCGATCAGAGTCGTCTTCCGGTTCGAGTTCTGGCAGCGGAGGCTGATCCCTCACGGGATCTCGAGCACCAGGTCGTCTCGGCGCGCCATCCCGGCGCTGTCCAGTTCGGCAAGCAGGTCGGCGACCGGACCGGCGTCGGGGAGCACCGCATCGGGCTCGACGTCGTGCCAGGGCTGCAGCACGAAGGCGCGCTCGGCGGCGCGCGGGTGCGGAAGCCGGAGGGCATCGGTGTCCGAACGGCGATCCCCGACCACGATCAGGTCGACGTCGAGCGTCCGCGGCTCGTTGAGCACGCCGGTGCGCTCCCGGTCGAAGGCATCTTCGATCGCCAAGGCGCGGTCGAGGAGCCGTTGCGCCGGCATGGTGGTGTCGAGGAGCACGACCGCGTTGAGGAACTGCGGTGCGTCCTCGGGGGAGTCGACGGGTTCGGTCTCGTAGACCGGGGACACCGCGGTGAGGAAGACGTCGGGGGTGTCCGCCAGCGCTGTCAGCGCGCCTTGAAGGCTGGCCATCCGTTCCCCGAGATTCGACCCCAGCGCGATGACCACGCGCCGGATCGGATGCATTTCCCCAGTGATGGTGTCGGCGTCGACCAGATGCGGGTTGGGGGCCTGGCTCACGGTCGCTCCTCTCGTCGGCGAGTGATCGTCAGGGCCACGTCGTCGAAGGTGGCGTCGATCGGCGCATCGGGTTTGTGCACGGTGACTCGCGCCCATTCAACACGTCCATCCAAGCAGCACACCTTCGCGAGCCGGTCGGCCAGGGTCTCGATCAGGTCGACCGGATCGGTCTCGACCGCCCTCTTCACCGCCTGGACCAACGCGCCGTAGTCCACCGTGTCGACGAGGTCGTCGGACGCAGCCGCGGGGCGGGTGTCCAGGCCCAGCTCGAGGTCGATCACGAAGGGCTGACCCTCTCGCCGCTCGAACTCGAAGACGCCGTGATGCCCTTGGCACTCGATCCCGGTGATCCGCAGGATGTCAGTCATCAGGTCGGCTCCTGCCCCGTCGTACGTCCCGTCGCTTGCCCCTCAATCGAATCGGCGGGCGGGTCATCCGAGCGCAGCCGCTGCCACACGGCGAGAGCATCGCTCGTGGCTCGCACGTCGTGCACGCGCAGGCCCCACACGCCACGGTCGGCCAGCAGCGCCACGAGCGCGCTGTGGGCATGCTCGCGGTCCGACGTCGATCGCGGTGTCCCATCGGGAGAGGCGAGCAACGAGCCCAGGAACGACTTGCGGGAGGCGCCCACCAGCAGCGGGAAGCCCAATGCCTCTAGCGAATCCAGCGCGCGTAGCAGCTGCCAGTTGTGCTCGGCGGTCTTGGCGAACCCCAGGCCCGGGTCGAGCACCACCCGGTCATCGGGCACGCCCGCGCTCCGGATCGCTGCCACCCGCTCGGCCAACTCGGCGCACACGGCCGCCACGACGCCGCCCTGGTCGTCGTACGACGCCAGCTGCTGCATGCGGTCGCTGTGGGCCCTCCAGTGCATCGCGACGTACGACGTCTCGGTGGCGGCCACGACCTCCAGGATCCGAGGATCAGCAAGACCACCCGAGACGTCGTTGACGAGCCGCGCTCCGGCGTCGGCCGCGGCCCGGGCGACCTCCGAGCGCATCGTGTCGACCGACACAGACACACCGGAACCGGTCAGCCTCTCGACCACCGGTACCACGCGAGCGAGCTCCTCCTCCAGCGGCGGGCGCACCGCGCCGGGACGGGTGGACTCGCCACCGACATCGACCCAGTCGGCGCCCTCAGCGGCCATCAGCAGGCCATGCGCCACCGCACTGTCCACGTCGGCCCAACGACCGCCATCGGAGAACGAGTCGGGAGTGACGTTCAAGATGCCCATCACCTGGGGCCGGCGGCGTGCCACATCAGCCGCCGCGGTGGATCAGGGACATCGCCTCGGCTCGGGTTGCTGGGTTGTGCATGAGCCCACGGACGGCGGAAGTGATGGTCCGGGCCCCGGCCTTGCGGACCCCTCGCATCGTCATGCACAGGTGCTCGGCCTCGATGACGACGACGACACCGCGCGCCTCGAGGATCTCCATCAGGGCGTCGGCGATCTGGGTGGTCAGCCGCTCTTGCACCTGGGGTCGCTTGGCATAGACGTCGACCAATCGGGCCAACTTGGAGAGCCCGGTGATCTTCCCGGTCTCGGCAGGGATGTAGCCGACGTGGGCAACGCCGGTGAAGGGCACCAGGTGGTGTTCACACATGGACCAGAGCTCGATGTCGCGGACCAGCACCATCTCGTCGTGCCCGATGTCGAAGGTGGTGGTGAGCACATCATGCGGGGTCTGGTGCAGGCCGATAGTGAGCTCGGCGTAGGCACGGGCGACCCGGGCCGGGGTGTCGCGCAGACCTTCTCGGTCGGGATCCTCTCCGATGGCGATCAACAGCTCCCGGACGGCCGCCTCCGCGCGCGCTGCGTCGAAGGACGGCACCTCGTCCGGCGCTCGGTCGGTGATGCTGATCGGGTCGGTCATGCCGAGGGCGGAGTGACACCCGGATCGCCGTGCACGTCACCGCCAGGCCCCGGCGGGGTCACCACCGCTCCGCTGTCGGGCACCGGCGCCGGGGCGACACCGTTGGTGCCGTTGACCCCGTTGCCGTTCACGCCGTTGGCGCGGTCGCGGACCTCCTGGGGGATCTCCACCGGTGGGATCGCGGACGGGTTGCGGGCCGGCGAACCGGTCCACGCGGGCCGCGCGGGGTGCCGGCGCAGGGCGGAGAAGATCTCCGCTGCTTGGTCACGGTCCAGGGTCTCCTTGTCGACCAGCTCGAGCACCAGTCGGTCCAGCACGTCGCGGTTGTCCTCGAGGACGTCGTACGCCTCTTGGTGGGCTGTCGCGAGCAGCTTCTTGGTCTCCTCGTCGACCGCCGCAGCGACCTCCTCGGAGTAGTTGCGGGTGTGCCCCAGGTCGCGACCGAGGAAGGGCTCGGAGTTGCTGTCGCCGAGCTTGATCGCACCGAGCCGCTCGGTCATGCCGTACTGCGTGACCATGGCTCGGGCCAGCGCGGTCGCCTTCTCGATGTCGTTGCCGGCGCCGGTAGTCGGGTCGTGGAAGACCATCTCCTCGGCCGCGCGACCACCGAGCATGTAGGCGAGCTTGTCGAGCATTTCGCTGCGGGTCTGGGAGTACTTGTCCTCGTCGGGCAGCACCATCGTGTAGCCGAGGGCCCGACCGCGCGGCAGGATCGTGATCTTGTGCACCGGGTCGGTGCCGGGCATCGCCGCAGCCACCAAGGCGTGTCCGCCCTCGTGATAGGCAGTGATGAGCTTCTCCTTCTCACTCATCAAGCGGGTGCGCCGCTGTGGTCCGGCGATGACCCGGTCGATCGCCTCGTCCAGGGACTCGTCGGTGATCAGCTTCTCGTTGCTGCGCGCGGTCAGCAGGGCGGCCTCGTTGAGCACGTTGGCCAGGTCGGCGCCGGTGAAGCCGGGCGTGCGTCGGGCGACGTTCAACAGGTCGATGTCGGGCGACATCGGCTTGCCGCGCGAGTGCACCTGGAGGATCTGGAACCGGCCGTTCAGGTCCGGTGCGTCCACCTGGATCTGCCGATCGAAGCGCCCGGGCCGCAGTAGCGCAGGGTCGAGCACGTCAGGACGGTTGGTGGCCGCGATCAAGATGACACCGCCACGCACGTCGAAGCCGTCCATCTCGACGAGCAACTGGTTGAGGGTCTGCTCTCGTTCGTCGTGCCCGCCGCCCATGCCGGCGCCGCGGTGTCGGCCGACGGCGTCGATCTCGTCGATGAACACGATCGCCGGAGCGTTCTCCTTGGCCTGCTCGAACAGGTCACGGACCCGCGAGGCACCCACACCGACGAACATCTCGACGAAGTCAGAGCCGGAGATGGAGTAGAACGGCACGCCCGCCTCACCAGCCACCGCCCGAGCGAGCAGGGTCTTGCCGGTGCCGGGCGGGCCGTAGAGCAGGACGCCCTTCGGGATCTTCGCGCCCACCGCTTGGAACTTCGCAGGCTCCTGCAGGAACTCCTTGATCTCGCCGAGCTCCTCGATGGCCTCCTCGCAGCCCGCCACGTCGGTGAACGTGGTCTTCGGCATGTCCTTGGTGATGAGCTTGGCGCGCGACTTGGCGAACTGCATGACGCCTCGACCGCCGCCGCCTTGCACCTGGTTCATCAGCCACAAGAAGATGAGCACGATCACCACGAACGGCAGCAGGCTCAACAGCAGAGAGGCGATCAGGCTCTGGGTGGCCTTCTCGGAGTTGGACTTCTCGATGGTGCCCTTGGAGATCTGCTCGTCGACCTGGGCGATGATGCCCTCTTGCTGGCCGTCGATCCAGTACGCCGTGACCTTCTTGCCGTCGTCGAGCGTCGCCTTGATCTGCTGGTCACCGTCGATGAAGGTGATCTCCTTGACCTCGCCGGAGGTGATGTCCTTCTGGAGCTGGGAGGTGGTGACCTGGTCATAGCTGCTGGGCGTGAGGTACTGCAGGGCAAGCAGCACCCCGATCACGGCCACCACGATCCAGAACCACGGACCCTTGAAAATGCGCTTCACAGGCTTCTCTCGACGACGTTCACTCGGACACGCTTCATGGCCTGCGCGGCAAATAGGCCGCTCAGGCCGACGACGCTACAGGTCGAAGCTGTGCACATTCTCGCAGAGTCGCCCAACTTCCGCCTGCGGTACGCCGCTCTCCGCCATCCGAGCTCGGCTCGGGAGCACTGGCCTAGGGGTACGGCCAGAGGTAACGCCTCAGGAGTAGACGTGTGGAGCGAGGGTGGCGATGTCCCTCAGGTTGCGGTATCGCTCGTTGAAGTCCAGGCCGTAGCCGACCACGAACTCGTTGGGGATGTCCCACCCGACGTAGCGCACCGGCACGTCCATCTGCGCCGCGTCCGGTTTGCGCAGCAGCGTCGCAATCTCGACGCTGGCCGGCTTGCGGCTGGCGAGGTTGGAGATCAGCCAGCTCAAGGTGAGCCCGGTGTCGATGATCTCGTCGACCACCAGCACGTGCCGGTCGGTGATGTCGGTGTCGAGGTCCTTCAGGATGCGGACCACTCCGCTCGACTTGGTGCCGGAGCCGTAGGACGACACCGCCATCCAGTCCATCTCGACGTGCCGCCCCAGAGCGCGGGCCAGGTCGGCCATCACCATCACCGCACCGCGGAGCACGCCCACCATCAGCAGGTCACGTCCGGCGTAGTCGGCGGCGATCTGGTCGGCCATCTGCTGGATCCGCTCTTGGATCTCGGCCTCGGTGTAGAGGGTCTTGACCAGGTCGTCCTGCACGTCCGCGGCGTCCATGATCCCGCAGCCTACTGACCGACGTCCGCATCTGTCTGACCGGACCGCTCCATGTGCAGCACGCCCTCACGCCGCACCGCGCGGAGATGTCCGGGCAGGTCGATCCAGCGCTGACCGTGCCAGTCCACGACGAGGGCATCCACGGCGAGGACGTGGGCGTGGAAGAGCTCGGCCGCCGGGGCACCGGCCCGGACGGCAAGCAGCCGCAGCACGCGGCGGCGTACGGCGGTCGGGAGCACGGCCAGCTCCGCAACCGGGGCGGGTTCCGACAGGGCGGCCAGGGCGAGGTCGGCAAGGTCGTCGAGGTGCTCCATGTCGACTCGGAGCTGGTCGGCGGTCCGTGCCAGCGCCTCGGTGACCCCCGGGCCGAGCTCGTCCTCCAGCATCGGCAGCACCGTGTGCCGCACGCGCGACCGGGTGAACCGCGGATCGTCGTTGTGGGGGTCCTGCCAGACCTCGATGCCCTCGACCGCGCAGACGGTCTCGGTGTCGTGCCGCGAGACCTCGAGCAGTGGCCGGCGGAACGGTCCGAACTCACGGCGCATGCCGGCCAGCGAGCGGCCGCCCGAGCCGCGGGTCAGACCCAGCAACACGGTCTCGGCCTGGTCGTCGCGGGTGTGTCCCAACAGCACCGTGTCCGCCTCGAACCGCTGGGCGAGCTCTTCGAGCACGGCATATCGCGCCTGCCGGGCCGCTGCCTCGACGCCGAGGCCCTCCGCCTCGACCCGGACCGTCGCCGTGACGGTCTCGTCCGCGCCGAGCGCGGCCATCTGGGCGACGACGCGTGCCGCCTGCGCGGCCGAGCCGTCTTGGAGTCCGTGGTCGACCGTGACCCCCACGACGCGCCAGGCGCTGTCGGCGCGCTCGGCGACGGTGGCGGCGACCAGGGCGAGCGAGTCGGCTCCGCCCGAGCACGCCACCAGGACCACGGCCCCGGGGTCGAGGTCGGCCAGGCAGCGGCGTACCTCTCGGCGTACGGCGGCAACGGCCGGATGGAGCGCCACGAGCTGGTCCAGGATCCGGGCTACCCGAGCACGCGGGCGACCCAGGAGTCGGGGTCGGCGATCTCGGCCTTGGACGGCAGGTTCGCGGGCTCGGCCCAGACGGCGTTGAACTGCTCCATCCCGGCCTTGTCCACGATCGCGCGGACGAACTTCGCGCCGTCGCGATACTGCGCCATCTTTGCCTCCAGGCCCAGCAGCCGACGCAGGATCTTGTCGAGGGTGCCGACCCCCTTGCGGCGTCGGTTGAACTTGGCCCGGATGCTGGCCACCGACGGGATCACACTGGGGCCGACGCCGTCCATGACCACGTCGGCATGCCCCTCCAGTAGCGACATCATTCCGGTCACCCGGTCCAAGATCTCGCGCTGCTCCGGGGTGGCCATCACCTCGGCCAGGTTGCCGCCTGATCGCAGCGCCTCGATGGCCTTGGTGATCGCCTCCTCGGTGAGCCGAGACGGCTCGACGGTGTCGCCGAGCGCCTTCACCTCGGCGAACAGGTGCTCCCTCATCCAGGGCACCGCGGTGAACTGGACCCGGTGGGTCTCCTCGTGGAGACAGACCCAGAGCCGGAAGTCGGCGGGATCCGCCGAGAGCTCCCGCTCGACGTGCACGATGTTCGGCGCGACCAGCAGCAGCCGTCCGTCCGGCTCGAAGAACGGATCGAACTGCCCGAGCACCTTGCTGCCCAAGAAGCCCAACAGGAAGCCGACCTCGGCTCCGGTCACCCGCGACCCGATCGTGCGGGTGAGGCCCGACGGAGCGCCCTTGCGCTCGGTCAGCTTGTTCACCAAGGGCTCGATGATCGTGGCGAAGCCCTCGGCGTTGGCCCGGACCCAGCCGGCTCGATCCACGACCAGGATCGGCGCCGTC
>JBDHZT010000146.1:0-8811 GCA_039811985.1 Nocardioidaceae bacterium
CCGACGCCGGCTGCACGCCGGAGGAGTACGCCGCCCTGGTCGGCGACGTCTGGATCCGCACCCTGCTGACCCGAGTGGGGGCCTGAAGTAGCAGGTGGTGCGCTAGTACATCGACAACTGCTCAACGAGCCTCGTCGTGCCGTTCGTACACATCGGGCACACCGTCGCGGTTCGAATCAAGGTTCTCCTGCTGATATAGCCGCCGGTAGACGCGATTGCGCAGTCGAAGCACCACCGTGGCCAGGACGACGGCGGTCAACGAGCCCAGCAGCACGCCGACCTTGACGTGGTCGTCGCGCTCGGTGCCATGTCCGAAGGCAAGCTCACCGACGAGCAGCGAAACGGTGAACCCGATGCCGGCCAGAACCGCAACGCCGATCACATCGGTCCACGCTAATTCATCATCGAGTTCTGCGTGCGTGAATCGTGCCAGCAGGTATGTCGAACCGGTGATGCCGACCGTCTTGCCGACGACCAACCCAACGGCAATGCCGAGGGCCACCGGATCGTGCAACGACTCAGTGAAGCCACTGAGACCGCCAATGGTGACACCCGCAGCGAAGAACGCGAAGACTGGGACAGCGAAACCAGCTGATGCGGGCCGCAGCAAGTGCTCGAGATGCTCGGCGAGACCGGGACCATCGCGCCCGTCGCGACGCAGCACGGGCACGGTGAAGCCCAACAGCACGCCCGCGACGGTGGCGTGCACACCGGACTCATGCATCATTGCCCAAGCGACAACAGCGAGCGGAACGAGCAGCCACGGCGCCCGGACTCGGCGCTGGACCAGGGTTGCGAAGGCCGCGATCGGCAGGAGGGCCAACAGCAAATAGCCAGGCCGCAGTTCGTCGGTGTAGAAGAGCGCGATCACGGTGATGGCGATGAGGTCATCGACGACAGCGAGGGTGAGCAAGAACGTACGGAGTCCCGAGGGCAGATGGGTGCTGATCACGGCCAGGATCGCGACGGCGAAGGCGATATCGGTGGCCATGGGAATCGCCCATCCGCGAAGCGCGCCGTTCGGGCCGAGGTTGAACGCCACGAAGATCAGCGCCGGCAGCACCATCCCACCGACTGCGGCCACGATCGGCAGCGCCGCTCGGCGCGGATCGCGCAACTCACCGACCACGAACTCCCTCTTGAGCTCGAGGCCCACGACGAAGAAGAAGATCGCGAGCAGGCCGTCCGCGGCCCAGGCTCCGAGCGAGAGGTCCAAGTGAATCGCCGACGGACCCACCACGGTGTCACCGAGCTGCTCGTAGATGCCGGCCCACGGGGAGTTCGCCCAGATGATCGCCACTACAGCGCCGATGATCAGCAGCACTCCGCCAGCGGTCTCGGTGCGCAGGACGTCGGCGATGCGCGATGCCTCCGACCAGGAGCCTCGAGAGAAGAACCGGTACGGGCGAGGCTGCGGGGTGACCACGATGCTCCCTCTCGTGTACGACAAGACCAGTGCCGACCAGACTTCCCGGCGCGCCGATGTCGAGGCTATCGTCATCGCCGCAGCGGCGCCGCTCTCAACGGTTCCTCGGCGATCCGCACCACCTTGAGCGTGATGACACTGGAGCCGCACTCAACAGACAGCGCGCCACCGGTCACCCGCACACTTCACGATCTGCAGATCTCAGAGGCCGCTGACCGGAGAGCAAGTCGGGGCGCGCCTGACGCACCTAGTCTGGAGGTCATGCGTGCAAACCTGCCTCGCGCCCTCCGGCTCTTCCTCTGGTGGCTGGCGTGGGCGCTATTCGGCACCCTGGTGGCTGCGGCTCCAGCCATCGAGCAGGCGGTCGAGCACGCCAGCATTGATGACCGGCTCGGCACGTTCCCAGTAGAGGTCCGGCTATCCCACAACGGGGTGGTGATGTTCGACTCCGGAATCCTGGGCAAGGTCTACTGGAAGCGGGCGGCGATCGGTGGATTCGGAGCAGAGATCCGTTCGGCGGGGCCGCCGCTGGCCGGCGGCTCCCTCGCGTCTTACGTGACGCCGACATTCCTCAGGGCCAATGCCCAGTTCGTCGCGAACCCCAGCGAAGTAGCCTCGGCATACGCCACGGAGTTGCGGCACCAGATCGTGGTAGGGACCATCCGGTACGCCGTAATCGGCGGCCTACTGCTCGGTACGGTCGGCTTCGCGCTGGTGCGCGGTCGCTCCCCGCTCCCATCATCGTGGCCACAGCACCGGCGGCGAGCATTCACCACCGGTGCTGTGACGCTGACAATCGTGTGCTCGATGGGACTGGCCATGGTTCGGTTCCACCATTGGTCCGGGCCGGATCCGAGTTCCGACGGCTACGCCCTCCCCGGTCACCCAGAGATCGTCTTCAGCAGCCCAGAGGTCCGCGAGCTGGCCCAGCAGATTCAGCCGTTCATCGAGAAGAACACCGAGCGCATCCAGCGCCGCGCCGATGAGTACGTCGCGACCGCGACAGAATCTATCGAGCGGCAGGTGCCGCTACGAGTCGCTGGCCTCAGTCCACGCGACGGCGAGATGGTCGTGCTAGCAGAGGCTGACCCGCAGGGCAGCGAGGTCGGGACCCGGGTGCGCCGCGTCCTGTACAGCGCTCTCAAAGGCGCGCTGAGCGACGACGGCCCGGCGCTGCGCACCATCGCCGGGGACATCACCTCCAACGGCACGGTTGCCGAGGCTGCGTTCGTCGACGCCGAGATCGTCGCCGGCTCGGATATCCCGGTCGTCGCAGCGAAGGGAGACCACGATACGGCCGTCACGGTCCAACAACTGATCGACGCCGGCGCCGAGGTCCCCGACACCGAGACCGTCGAGGTGGCTGGCCTACGGGTGGCCTCGGCCCGTGATCCAGAGTTCAAGTCCCTCTTCGGTGGCCTGGTCCGCAACGACACCGACCTCAGCGAGGAGAACCTAGGTGCCGGGCTCCGGAAAGCCGTGGAGGACGACGAACCCGATGAGCCCCTCATCGTCGAGCTCCATCAACCGGACGCGGTAGCGGGCTACCTCGGGGTGGACCTGGGCACCTGGGCAACGGCGACCTCCTTGACCACGCCCGTCGATGATGGGATCCCCGACGTGCCGCCCGGCATCGTCACCTATGGTCACCTCCATGACCCCCGCGGCCCGTGGGTCATCTGGAATACCGACGGGGACGAGGTCACCTGGACCCTCGTCAGTCAGCTCGGCACCTCCGGCGGCGTACAGGAGAGCCCGACGTTCGACCGCTTCTCAACTCCGTTCTCAGTGCCCCTCAAGCCAATCAGTGTCCAGCTTCAGTACCTCGACAAGGAGTCGAGACTGCCGACCGGCTATCTGGAGCTCACGATCTCTACCAACGGTGCGTTAACCATCGGCGACCGGGTCGACGTCGGCCTTCCGGGCGGTCAGCCGCTGCCCTTGGGCGCGGCGACCTCGGCGCCCTGAGTCTGAAGCAGACATCCGGCATCGGCCGCGGTGGCACGTCAGTTCTTCGATCGGATGGTCGTCGATGCCGAGGAGTACACCGAGAAGGCGGTGGCCGAGGGTGTCGTCGTACCGAGCCTGGACCCGGCCGGCAGAGCGAAGTTCATCTCCGCGGCGGTGCTCGGTGGCGCCTTGACCCACTTACTCGGCGAGGAGCCCGACCCACGGCGTTCGATGGCAGGCTGGCTGGAACAGATGACCCTGCCGGCGTTGGAGCTCTACACGCAGGGGCTGCTCGCCGACAGCACGATGCTGGACGCCTATCTGACGTACATGAAGGACCCACCTGAAGGTGGGGTGGACCGGGTCTGAGCACTGTGCTTCGGCTCGGCACGCCCGAACATCGCGATCACGACCGGCTCGGCACACCCACGGAGGCACCTCGTCATGTCTGCGATCATCCAGATCAACCAGCTCGTGAAAGACTTCGGCCCGGTCCGTGCGCTGGATGGTCTCGACATGACCGTGCAGTCCGGTGAAGTCGCCGCATTCCTCGGCCCCAACGGCGCTGGGAAGTCCACGACCATCCGTGTGCTCCTCGGGCTCTTGAAGGCCGACTCTGGATCCGCCGCCCTTCTCGGCGGCGACCCATGGCGCGACGCCGTGGCTTTGCATCGTCGCCTCGTCTACGTGCCCGGCGAAGTCACGCTCTGGCCACAGCTCACCGGCGGCGAGGCCATCGACGTGCTCCACCGGCTCCGCAGCAACGCGAGCGGGCCGCGTCGCGGCGAGCTGATCGAGCGATTCGAGTTGGACCCGTCGAAGAAGTGCCGCACCTACTCGAAGGGCAACCGACAGAAGGTCGCACTGATCGCTGCGTTGTCCTCCGACGTTGAGCTCTACGTGCTCGAAGAGCCGACCTCCGGGCTGGACCCACTGATGGAGGTCGTCTTCACCGACCGCGTCCGAGAGCTGCGTGACGAGGGTCGCACGGTGTTGTTGTCCAGCCACATCCTGGCTGAGGTAGAGAAGCTCTGCGACACCGTGACCATCCGCAACGGGCAGACCGTGCAAGCCGGCAGGCTCGAGGAACTGCGCCACCTCACCCGCAGTCACGTCGTTGCCACCGTTCGGCAGGATCCCACCGGGCTCGCCCGAATCGAGGGTGTCCACGACTTCGAAGTGCTCGAGGAGGGTGAGATCTCGTTCACACTCGATCGAGACCGCACCAGCGACGTGATGAAAGCGCTCGCAGCACTCGACCTGCTCGGCGTGACGAGCAACCCGCCATCACTGGAGGAGCTTTTCCTGCGTCAGTACACCAGCGATGGGACAAGCCGATGAGTGGTTGCACGGGCCTGTGGCCGCTGCTACGGCTCGCGCTGCGCCGTGACCGCATCAGGCTACCGGTGTGGCTGCTCGCGCTGGCATTCATGACCTTCTACTTCGCCAACGCAATCCAGATCGGCTACCCAGACGAGGCGGACCTGGAGGCGATCGTCGGCTTCATGAACAGTCCGGCCGGCACCGTGATGAGCGGCCCGGGCTATGGATGGGACCATCCGACCCACGCCACCACCTTCGCCGGCGCCTACGCCCTCTACCTCCACCTCGGCGCTGCGTTCATGGCGATCCTGCTGGTCTCACGGCACACCCGCGCTGAAGAGGAAGCCGGCCGGCTGGAGCTCGTGCGTGCGGCAGAGGTCGGTCGCCATGCTCCGCTCGTCGCGACTGGCATCCTCAGCGTCGGGGCCAGCGTGATCCTTGGCGTCCTGTCGGCGCTGTTCCTCATCCCAGCCGGGTACGGCGCAGTGGGATCGTGGCTGTTCGGGATGAGCATGGCGATGGTCGCGGTCGTCTTCGGTGCGATCGCTCTCGTCACCGCGCAGTTGTCGGAGCACGCCCGCTCCGCGACCGGCCTCGCCTCTCTCGCCATCGGCCTGGCCGTGGCGATCCGCGGCACGGGCGACGTGCTCGAACCGCACGGCAGCTGGCTGTCCTGGCTCTCCCCTCTCGCCTGGGCACAACAGACCCGGGTCTTCTACGACGACCGGTGGTGGCCGTTGCTGCTCGGGATCGTGCTGGCCGGTGGAGTGTTTGCCTTGGCCTCTCGGCTGCACGCTCGCCGTGATCTTGGTGCGGGACTGTTGGCGACCGGGGTCGGCAGCACGCGGGCCCCGCGCCATCTGCGCACGCCGTTTGCGCTGGCGTTCCGGCTCGAGCGCGGGGCGATCCTCGGCTGGAGCGGTGCGCTGTTCGTCTTGGGCGCGCTCTACGGAGGCCTGACCAACTCGGTGCAATCTTCGCTAGGGGACTTGGACAATGACTTGGTCATCGACGCCCTGGGCGGGGACCCAACGCAGATGGTCAACGGCTACTTGGCCACCTGCGTCCTGTTCAACGCCTATGTCGTGCTCTGCTACGCCGTCGTGGCTGCCCACAGGCTGGTGATCGAGGAGCGAGACGGTCGTGCGGAGGTCGCGTTGGCGGCCACGGTGAGTCGGCCCCGCTGGCTTCTCGCCAGCTTCGCGACCGCGCTCCTCGGAGCGTTGGTCGCACTGGCGGCAGCTGGCATCGGCATGGGCACGACTGCCGCCCTGGTCACCGGTCAGGCCGGCCACTTCCGCGATGTGTTGTCCGGAACGCTGTACTACCTCCCAGCGATCGCGGTGCTGCTCGGCGTCGCCGTGGTCGGGTTTGCACTCCGTCCTGCCTGGCTCAACCTCGCCTGGATCGCCGTGGTCTTCGCGATGGTCACCGGGTACCTGGGCTTTGCGCTCGACCTCCCCGATCCCGTGATGGACCTCTCACCACTCAGCCACATTGCACAGGTGCCGCTGGAGACCCAAGAACCGCTCCCCCTCGTGATGCTCACTGCGATCGCCGCCGCACTCCTCGCCATCGCGCTGGTCCGGTTCAGAAGTCGCGACCTCACGACCGGCTGAGGCCGGTGGACATGGTCGGCTGACCGCGATCAGATCACACGTTGGTCAGGCGAGCCCAGGCGCGGCCGGCAAGCGCCAGCCCGAAAGGTGCGACGACTGCCGTGAGCGACAACGCCGCGGGAGTGATCTGGGCGGCCGCTTCGGGACCACCGGCACCCGCCCACAGCGATGGAATCGCATAGGGAAACCACGACCCCGCACCCAGCACGACGACGACCTGGGTCACCGCGACCAACCCGACCAAGACGCCCACCGTTCCTAGCGGGCTGCGCGTGATCGTGGCGACCCAGCAGAACGGGCTGGCCAGTCCGATCGCAAGCATTCCAGCGCCAAGCGCGACACCGATCTGAGGGCCTACGGACATAGCGTCACCGCCCACCGCCACGGAGAGCACGAACGTGACGCCGACACACGTCACGACACACACCGCGAGCCAGCATGCCAGAACCAGCCCCTTCGCCACCGCGATCGCGACTCGGGGAACCGCGAGCCCGAACAATGCCCCTGCGGTGCCCTCGGTGAACTCCCGGCCGTAGGACCAGGCTGCGGCGAAGCCACCGGCGCCAAGCGCAGCCACCGACAGCACCTGGCCACACACCTCGAGATGCGCCCCGGCCAGAGGGCCGGTCGCGTAGGCGCCGAACTTCGCGGACGCAGTCCCAGGTAGATGGGGGCGGCGCGCGAGCCAGACCGCACCAACGCTCGCTAGCGGGACACCGAGCACCAGGAGCGGCGTGACGACCCGAACCAGGACACTGCGGCGCAGTTTCAGCAGCTCGACAGCCCACGCCGTCGTCCACACGCTTCTCATGGCTTGCCCTCGCGCCCGGCCGCTGGTGGCACTCGATGGTCCTCGTCAGCGAGAACCATCGCGAAGAAGCGTTGCTCGAGGTCGACGCCACCGGTCCCGAGGGAGCCGATGACCTTCCCTGCATGCACGACCAGGATCCGGTGCGCTACCCGGGACACCTCGTCGAGGTGATGGCTCGACACCAAGACGGCGCACCCCTCGTCTGCCAGCCCTTGAACCAGTTCGCGGACGAGGACAACACCGAGTGGGTCGAGCGCACTCGTGGGCTCATCGAGCACGAGCGCCCCTGGGCCATGGACGACGGCCGCGGCGAGTCCCAGCCGCTGACGATTGCCCTGTGAGAGCGAGCGCGCCGGCCGGTCGGCCCACGGCCCCAAGCCGAGTCGAGACACGGACAGCCTGACGGCATCATCGAGGTCGGCGCGGGAGAGCCCATGCATCAGTGCTGCGCAACGGAGGTTCTCGAGAACGCTCAACTCGGGGTAGACCAGCGGCGTGTCGACGACCTGCGCAAATTGACAGGCCCGCTCTCGTGACAGTCGTGCCGGATCGGCGCCGAGGACGCCTGCCGACCCCGCATCCGGGCGCAGACGCCCGGCCAACACCCGCAGGGCCGTGGTCTTGCCCGCGCCGTTGAAACCGACCAGGGCCACCACCTCGCCAGGCTCTACGTCGAGGTCGAATCCATCGAGAGCCACTCTGTCGCCAAAGGTATGCGCGACGCCCTCGAGTCGCAGCGCGGCCGTCACGACATACCGCTCAGACTGTCTGGGCCAAGTTGACACAGCGCCTTCGAGACAGCGTCGCCCACCGTCCCGTCGAGGTCGGGTAACTCCAACAATGCCGCCGTCGCCGCTGCGAGGCACGCGGCAGCGGCGACCCGGGCCTCGAAGCTGTCGAACCCATCGACCATCAACCGGTCCACGATCGCCTGCTCGGTCGCCGCCGTCGCCGCGGCCACAGCCGCGCGCAATGACGGGGTCGACCGCACTAACCGGACGCGGCGACGCACCGTCACATCCTCGACCGCGTCCATGTGTCCCAGCGCCGCCTGCATGCCCCGGCGGGTGCGTTCGACTGCAGACAGATTGAGCGGCTGGGCCCCCACCGAGTCGGCGATCAGAGGGTCGTAGGGATCGCTGACCAGCACCGCCGACTTGGTGGGAAAGTGCCGGAAGAACGTCATCGGTGTCACCCCCGCAGCCCCCGCGATCTCCGCTGTCGTCGTAGCGTCGTACCCATTCGACTCGAACAGTCCCAGCGCGACATCGACGATGCGGGCCTTCGTCCGAAGCGAACGTTCAGTGGACGTCACCCTCCATATGTTAGTCACTAACATATGGAGGATCACCGCGCGAACGCAACCGACTAGGATCAGTGATCGTGACGACTGGTCCGCACGACGCGTATGCCGACCGCTGGCACCAGTCGACGATGCGCATCACCGGACTCCACTGCGCGCAGGACCACTCCTTGGCATGGATTAGGCGTGGTCGACCGGGGACAATCGACCCATGGTTCGTGAGAACGAGATCCGCTCCGGCGAGGTAGCCGTCCCGACACCACCCCCGACGGACGCGGGTCTCGTGTTCATCGGGTCGATCCGGACCCCGTGGACCTCCCGCCTCGAGACCCCTCGGCAGGGGCGCACCGACGGTCCGGTCTGTCGGATCGAGGTCTTC
>JBDHZT010000147.1:0-8717 GCA_039811985.1 Nocardioidaceae bacterium
CAGCGCCACGCCGCCGTCCGCGATCCGCCGGCACGCATCGTCGAACTCGTCGAGTCGGAGGACTCGATCCTTCAGCAGGTAGCCGAACCCGGGAGTGCCGATCAGATCCAGGCAGTGACGAAGCTCGATGTGCTGGGAGAGCAGGAGCACGCCGACCTCCGGATGAGACTCACGTATGCGCGCAGCGGCCCGGGCGCCGTCGTCCTCTCCGAGGGGCGGCATCCGGACGTCGACCACGGCCAGGTCGGGAGCGGAGTCGGCAACAGCCGCTTCGAGCGCGTGGGCATCGCCGACAGCAGCGACCACTTCGTGACCGGTCTCGGTGAGAAGCCGGACCAGGCCCTCGCGGAACAGCAACGAGTCTTCGGCGACCACTACTCTCACAGCTTGGCCTCGACGCGCGTGCCACCGCCCGCGGGGCTCTCCACCCGCAGCGAGCCACCGACGGACAGCACTCGATCACGCAGCGAGGTCAACCCGCCCGCTGAGACACCACCCACGCCGTCGTCGACCACCTCGACCTCGACGCCGCCTTCTCGAGGGCCGACGGTGACCAGGATGCGGTTGGCCGCGGCGTGTTTGAGAGCGTTGGTCACCGCCTCGGCCACCACGAGGTAGGCCGTGAGCCTTCTTGCTTCGTCGAGGTCGGCTGGCTCGTCGACCTCGAGCGTCAAGGGCACCGGGCTGGCGTCGCGCACAGAGGCGAGCGCAGGCCCCAGCCCGTCGGAGAGCCGCACCGGCCGGACGCCGTGGGCCAGCTCCCGCAGCTCGGTGACTGTCTCCTCCAACTCCGTGACTGCGGTGTCGACATCGGCCGCGTCGGCGTCCTCTCCACGGCTCGCGAGTCGACGTTGCAGTCCGCGCAGTCTCATGCCGGTGGCAACGATTCGCTGCTGCGCACCGTCATGCAGGTCACGCTCCAGTCGTCGTCGCTCGGCCGCCGCCGCTTCGACCAAACGCAACCGAGAAGCCTCCACCTCGGTGAGGGCATCGTGCAAGACCAGTCGCAGCCGACTCACCTCGATCGGCACCCAGGCAGCTTTGGCGAGATCGGCCAGGCGGCGGCGTGCTCGATTCGAGTCCCAACCGAGGGAGATCCGAGCCACCACGTCGCCGCTGGCCTCGAGCGCGAAGCCCTGCGGCTTCGCCACGGGTGTTCCGTCGAGTCTCACCCATTGGCCATCCGGGCGGACCACCTGCACGGCGAGATCCGGGTCACGCTGCACCTCGCGAAGGACCTTCTCGACCTCCTCCGGTTGCCTGCGCCCCGCGCGAACATCCGCCGCGAAGCGCTCGATCGCCGCCACCGAGACGTGGCGATCGCGGTCCACCACTCGCCCGACCCAACTAGCGACGAGGCGGTGCAGCGGAAGCAGCGCCAACGCGGCCGCGAAGGCTGCCGTCGCACTCCCGAGGCCGGTCCGGGCCGACAGCGCGTGGCCGACGGCGAACACCACGCACCCGAAGATCGTGGCCGAGGCGAGCAAGGTGATGGCCCACGACGACGACGCACTCAACAGCCGGTCGATGTCGAACAGGTCGTAGCGGATCACGGCGATCCCGACCGCGGCCGGGACCAGCACCACGATGCCGAGCAGGAAGGGCGTGTAGGCGACCGCGAGAGGTGCGCCGGCGATCTCTAGTCCCCACCCGACGGCCAGCATGACCACCACCGCGGCGCCGGCGAGGATCAGCCATCGAATCTGCTGGCGTTGCCGAACGGCGCCCCGTCGATAGCGGATCACCAGCGAGGCGACGGCCAGCGCCATGGCGACGCCGATGCCGACCAAGGAGGCGACGAGCAGGACGAGCCGCCACGGAGCAGGTCCCGGACCGAGGTCGTTGCCGTCGACGTCGTGCGGTCCCCAGGTGTTGATCAGGATCGCCAGCGAGGCGGCACCGAACACCACGGGTGTCGCACGCTAGAGCCACCCGGGCCGCGGTCCGTCGGGAAACACCAAGAGCAACGCGAGCAGCCCAGCCAGATTCGCCGGCCAGGCGCCGATCACCATGCGATTCGCCAGCCAGGCGAAGGGCAGCGGGTCAGGGTCGAAGTACGACGCCGCCAGGATGTCCACGCCGTAGACGACGCCGATGGACGCACTGCACCACGCCAACGCGGGGCCGACCGGGGAGCGCGGCTCCCGCAGCACCACGACCCAGCCGCCGGCCACCGCTCCGAACGCCGCGAGGGCGACTGCGACCTCCGACATGGCGCCGCCAGCGAAGGTGCCGGCCGCCACCGCCACCACGACGGCCGTAGCGGCGGCGACGAGACAACGAGACGTCGTTGGCGACACTCCGCCAGTGTCCCAGTCCGCGCGCCGTACGCCCATCAGTGCCTGCACGTAGGCGAGATCCGGACGAGGCGTCCGCGCCCGCGCCGACGACGGCCCAGCTTCACCGCAGCGACGATGGCCGAGCCGGGCCGCAAGGCCATCGCCAACCCACTCGAAGGGATCCCCTCATGGGCCTCATCTACACCGTCTTGTTCGGCTTCACCCTCGGGTTCTTCGTCAAGCAGCGGGGCGTCGCGATCGTCGGGTTCATCGCCGGCTATGCCTGGGTGTTCTCCTACCAGAGCCTCAACCTGCTGCTCGAGATGCTCGGCGGCAAGACCGGAGAGGCCTTCGGCGCCGACCTGCCCGTCACGCTGCCGGTCCACTACCGGGACTCCGACCTGCTCGCCTACGGCATCGTGAACCTTGTCTTCATGCTGATCGGCGTCGGCCTGGTGGTCCTGGGCGGCTACGTCGCTGCGCGCCGTACCGCGAAGAAGACGGCCGTGTCTGTCGCCTAACGCCGCCTGGAGCGCGTCGAGTCAGCCCACGAGCAGGTCGTCTACGGGCCCCTCGAGATGCTGGAACTCGCGGGGCCCGATGCCGTGGAAGCGGCTGAAGGCACGAGAGAAGTTCGACAGCATCGTGTAGCCAACCCGGGTGGCGACGCTGCTGGCCGGGAGACCGTCCTGCAACAGTCTGCGCGCGACGCGCATACGAGCCGCGTGCCGCCAGTCGGTGAAGGTCATCCCGGTGTCGGAGCGGAAGGCGTCCCGCACCTCGGCGGACACATCGTGGCTCACGCCTTCGGAGGCGCTGCCCAGCGAGCGCAGGAAGGCATTCGCTACTGCCTTCGCCGCGATGTTGTCCGGCATCGGCACACGGCGCGCCCGGTCGACGGCCACTTGGGTCTCGAACGCCTCGATGACGTGAGCATGCAGCGGCCGTTCGAGGCGGGGCTTGGAACCGTGATGCTCCGCCGGCCGGATCAGGGTGTTCGTGCTGACCGACGCCCACAGCAGCCAGTCATTCCAGGAGCGGGAGAACCGCACCCGCACGGGGCGCTCGACCTGCACACATTCGGTGCACAGCACGCTCAGCGGCACTGCCGACTCGGGTGCGCCGTCGATGCGGGCGCCCGCAGGGAGCCAGATGACGTCGCCTTCGTGCCCGACCCACGTCTGGTCGGCAAAGGAGGCGCGCAGCTTCCCGGCCCGCACCCAGAGCATCAGGTTCTCGTGACACAACTCGCCCGTCGGCTCGAACATCGGCCCCGGTTCCTCGAGGTTGGAGAGCGTCGCGCGCACCTGTGCTGAGTAGTCGCGCGGCGCCAGGCCGTACTGGGCGCGGAAGGCTCCGGTGAACCCCCAGCGTGACGCGAAGCCGACGGCGGCGGCAGTTGCGCCCACGGCTGCCCCAGCGGACAGGAGCTCGGCCGCACGCGCCAACCGGGACAGGTGTCGCCAGCGGGCGAACGTCATGCCGGTCTGAGCAAGGAACCCTCGGCGCAGCGTGTTGGGACTGCACGCTGCCCAGGTCGCCCATTCGTGCAGGCTGTGGTCGAGGGCCGCGTAGTCTCTCAGTTCTGTCGCAACTCGCAGGGCCGGGCCGAATCGTGGCATGGGCGGTCGCAGCGACGGCGCGAGAGCCGTGTTTGCTGCCTCCGGTGGCAGTGGCGAGCCGGTCATTCCGGGAAGGTCCTCGAAACTCTGGCGTGGGTAGAGGTCGATCAGCTCCCCCGCATCGTTGTGAGAGACCTCGAACCGCGATACTCCATCGGGGGAACCGTGTGGCACGTTGAGGCCCCACAGCGGGAGGATGACCGTGCCCGGCTCGGTCCAGAAGTCATGAGGCGTGTGCGGCGGCATCCACATACCTGAGCCAGCGTCGACCCGGAACACCTGATCGTCCCCGATGCTCAGATGCATCGTGCCGGTGTACACCCACAGCGCCAATGGCTCTTGGAGGTCGTCCGGCTCGTACATGCGGCTGCGCGGAATGGGTGGCGGAGTGCTGACCAGCACAGTGGCTCGCCTCCGCTCGCTCGGTGACAACCAGATGGGAGTCCTCTGGCCATCTATTAGGTGAGCCTAACTTAACCTGGTATGGGCCGCCTGCCGGTGGCCCGGCTGCGCCCGAAAGGTGTCACCGATGTCCAAGACGCTGCGACCAACGTCGCTGGTTGCCCCACTCCTCGCCCTGGCTCTCGCCCTGGCGGGCTGCTCCAGCTCACCGGAGACCGAAGGCCCCGGAAACACCGACAACAGCGCGGCCTTCCCGGCGACCGTCGACACCGCCTACGGTGACGTCACGATAGAGAAGAAGCCCGAACGCATCGTGATTCTCGACAGCTCACTCGCCGAGACGCTCGACGTTCTGGGTGAGAAGGCCATCGCACTGGCCGGCGAGGAAGCCGACCTAGACGACTACCCGTGGCTCGAGTACGACGGTGAGTTCGACCCGAAACTGTGGACGGCGGACTGGAACATCGCGCCCGAGGCCGTCGCGACCTGGAAGCCTGACCTGATCCTCGGCAATGTGTGGAGTGTCGACGAGAAGCTGTACAAGCAGTTGTCCCAGATTGCGCCGACCTACGCCGGGCGCTACACGCAGGACGAAGGCGGTGCCACCAGTTGGCAAGAGAACCTGGCCGACATCGCTGTCCTCACCGGCCACGATTCCGATGTCGTCACCACGGCCGAAGCCGACTACGACGCCACCTTGAAGGCCGCAGCCGAGAAGCTGCCCGGCCTCCAAGGCAAGAGCTTCCAGTTGGGTGTGCTGGACGGTGATGATCAGCAACTCTGGCTCACCGAGTACGCCAATGACCCCATCATCGGCCTCGGCCTAAGCCTCGGCGAGGGTCAGCCGAGCGGCAAGGACGGCAGTATCGCGGCCAACGCACCGAAGTACTCGCTGGAGAACATCGACAAGTTGGATGCCGACGTCGTCTTCATCGTGACGCACGACTACGCCGATCCCGAAGGTGAGTTCCGCTCCGCGTTGGAGAAGGACCCACGCGTTCCCGAGTTGCCCGCGGCGAAGAACGGGACACTCGTCTACCTCTACGGCTCGCAGTGGTACGCGGTGAACCCGCCGACTCCCGCCAGCGTCACGTGGTGGCTCGATGAGGTACTGCCCCAGCTCGAAGCATCAGCGCTCAACCAGAGTGGCAAGTAGCGAGACGACGCCAACGGCGCGGCGCATTGCGGGCCTTGTTCTCGCGTGCGCCGTGCTGTTTGCCGTTGTGTTGTTGAGTATCGCGGTCGGCTCGAAGGCCATTCCGCTCTCGACGGTGATCGACACGCTGTTGCACAACACCGGCAAGGGTGACGCGTACGTCGTCTGGGACATGCGTATCCCGCGCACTGCGGTCGGGTTCAGTGTCGGCCTGGCTCTGGGCGTCTCGGGCTCCCTGATCCAGGCGCTGACCCGCAACCCGTTGGCCGACCCCGGCATCCTCGGGGTTAGTGCAGGGACCGAGTTCTTCGTCGCGCTCGGTATCGCGTTGTTCGGAGTGACGTCCATCGGTGGCTACGTCTGGTTCGCTTTCGCAGGCGCACTGGCGGTGACGGTGCTGGTGTACCTCATCGGTTCGGCGGGACGAGGCGGTGCGGACCCGGTGCAACTGACGCTCGCTGGCGTCGCGCTCTCGGCGGTGCTCTCGGGGATCGTCTCGGGCATGGTGTTGGCCGACCCGCAGACCTTCGACCAGATGCGCGGCTGGTACGCCGGCAGCATCGTCAACCGAGGCTGGAACATCCTGCTCCCCGTCTTGCCCTTCTTCGGCCTGGGCGTCCTGTTGGCGGTCCTTGCGGTGGGGTCACTCAATGCGATTGCCCTGGGTGACGATCTGGCGCGGTCCTTGGGCGCGAATGTGATGCGCACCCGCGTCCTCGTGGTCATCGCAGTGACATTGCTGGCGGGTGGCGCGACGGCCATCGCCGGGCCGGTCGCGTTCATCGGATTGATGGTGCCGCACATCGCGCTGGTTCACTGGACCTGACCAGCGGTGGATCCTGGCGTACACGCTGGTGCTTGCTCCGGCGTTGGTGCTCGTCTCGGACATCATCGGCCGTCTGGTGATGCGGCCCGGCGAACTGCCGGTCGGTATCGTCTCAGCCTTCGTCGGCGGGCCCGTTCTGATTCTGTTGGTGCGACGCGCGAAGGCGAGCGGGCTGTGACGGACTTCGGCTACCGGGTCCTCGTGCTACGTCGTGGCGTCCTGGCGCTGCATTGGCAGGCGCGCAGCGTCCTCGTGTGCACGGTGCTGGCGGTCCTGACGGTCGTCGTCACGCTCTGGACGTTGACGCTCGGCGACTACCCACTGAGCCTCGCCGAGGTGTGGCGTGCGCTGACAAACGACCCGAACGCTGGCTTCGCGCGGACGGTCGTGGTGGAGTGGCGGCTGCCGCGCGCGCTGGCTGCTGCGGTGTTCGGGGCAGCGCTGGGCGCGGCCGGCGCGGTGTTTCAATCGTTGACCCGCAACCCACTCGCGTCCCCCGACATCATCGGCTTCTCCACCGGTGCCTACACCGGCGCGCTCGTTGTCATCATGGTGATTCACGGCACCTACCTTCAGTTGGTCGGCGGCGCATTCCTGGGCGGCATTGCGACCGCTGTCGCTGTCTATCTGCTGGCCTGGCGGCGCGGCGTGCAGGGCTTCCGACTCATCATCGTCGGCATCGCCATCTCCGCGATGCTGTCGTCCGTCAACACCTGGCTGATGCTCAACGCCCGACTGGAGGTGGCGATTCGCGCCGCCGTGTGGGGCACTGGCTCGATGGGCGGCACTGGCTGGGGGCAAGCCATCTGGGGCAGTGTCAGCATCGTGGTGCTGCTCGCCGCGTTGCTCGCGCTCGGACCGTCGGTGCGGCAACTCGAACTCGGCGATGACGCCGCCAGAGCCACCGGCACGCGCGCCGAATCGGTGCGACTTGTGGCGATGGTCCTGGGTGTGGCGCTGACCGCCGTGGTGACGGCGGCGGCTGGCCCCATCCTGTTCATCTCGCTCGCCGCCCCGCAGGTGGCACGCCGTATCGCCCGCACCCCTGGCGTCACGCTGGCACCCGCCGCGCTCATGGGTGCGTTCATGCTTGCCACCGCTGACGTCACCGCTCAGCACCTGCTGCCGGTTGGTATGCCGGTGGGGGTCGTCACCGTCGTCGGTGGCGGCGTGTTCCTCATCTGGCTCATCATCCGTGAGGTGCGCCGCCGTGCCTGATTCAAAACCCTTGGAAGGTGGGCCGCCCGTGCCATCACGTCTCCATGTCGACGCCGCGACACTCCGCTATGACAAGAACGTCATCAGCGAGGGACTATCGATGGCGATCCTGGACGAGTCGTTCACTGTCATCGTCGGGCCCAATGCCTGTGGCAAGTCCACCCTGCTGCGGGCGTTGTCCCGGCTGCTGAAGCCCAGCAGCGGCGATGTCCTGCTCGACGGCAAGACCATCGGCTCCTACCCGGCGAAGGAAGCCGCCCGGCGCATCGGCCTGCTGCCTCAGACCTCCATCGCACCCGACGGAATCCGAGTCGCCGACCTCGTCGCGCGCGGTCGCTTCCCACACCAGAATCTGATCCGCCAATGGACACAGCAGGACGAGGCAGCGGTGACCGAAGCGATGACCGCCACCGCCGTCACCGAACTCTCCGGACGGCTCGTGGACGAACTCTCCGGCGGCCAGCGCCAGCGGGTGTGGGTGGCGATGGCGCTGGCCCAGCAGACCCCCATCGTGCTGCTCGATGAGCCGACCACGTTCCTCGACATCGCCCACCAGATCGACCTGCTCGAGCTCTTGCGTGACCTCAACGCACAGGGCCGTACCATCGTCGCCGTCCTGCACGATCTCAACCACGCCGCACGCTATGCCTCCCACCTCATCGCAATGCGCGACGGCGCCATCGTCGCCGAGGGATCCCCACACGACGTCGTCACCGCCGAACTGGTGGAGTCAGTGTTCTCGCTGCCCTGCCGCGTCATCGACGACCCCGTCACCGGCACCCCGCTCGTGCTGCCGGACGGCCGCCCGCACCGGGACTAGGGGGCTCTGGCCATGAATGAGGCGGTCACCCGCAATGGCCGCGACGCGACCTCGTGGTCGGCGCGGTCAACCAGCAATCCACCATCGAAGGAGAATCCATGAGCAGTCTCGAAACCGTCGTGGCTACCGTCACCGTCATCAGCACCGAGTTGCTATCCCCGCACTTCATTCGCATCGAGCTCGGCGGCGAAGACCTCGCCGACTTCGGGGTTGACGGGCCGTTCCTCGACCAGCGGTTCAAGTTGATCCTCCCCCACCCGACGGCACCCTGCCCGACCTGCGCGGCACTGGTGACGACTGGTACTCCGTCTGGAACGCCCTGCCCGTGGACGAGCAAGGCTCCATGCGCACCTACTCGGTGCGGGAAGTGCGCGGCGAAGGCACCGACAAGCGA